>CAMLGG010000066.1 GCA_946479475.1 uncultured Ideonella sp.
GCTCCGGGAAAGTCTGTAGAAGAGCTGTCGCAAAAACGCCGAATGTAGTGACACTACATACTGATCAAACGTGAAGTTCAACACTTTCAAGGCTCGACCGGTGATGGGCTTCATCGATGACAACGTTGACTCCTCCTGGGAGCATGCCGAGTCACATGCCTCTCTTGTCGAGCACTAAGGGATTGCCTCAGTAGGTCGCGCATCTAGTTTTAGTACAGAATTCTTCGCAAGCTACACATTCGGTGCTTCTGCCATTCGAGGGAATGGCGCACCCGTCGGCCGTGTGGCGCATGTGTGTCCGAAGAGCCTGAGGAGTCCCCCATGACAACGATGAACAACAAGCGCCGCGCCAGCCCGCAGGGCAGCGGGCGCCGGCCCAGCTTCCGGATCAGCCCCGTCGCCGCGGCGTGCTCCGCGCTGCTGCTGACCAGCGGGGCGGTCTACGCCCAGAACGAGCCCGCCAAGGACCAGGCCACCGAGGACCAGGTCCAGACCGTGACCGTGACCGGCATCCGCAAGGGCATCGAGGCGGCGATCGCGATCAAGAAGAACTCGGATTCGATCGTCGAGGCGATCTCGGCCGAGGACATCGGCAAGCTGCCCGACACCAGCGTGGCCGAGTCGATCTCGCGCCTGCCGGGCGTCGCCACCCAGCGCAGCACCGTGACCGGCCGCGCGCAGCAGATCAGCGTGCGCGGCATGGCGCCCGACTTCAACGGCGGCCTGCTCAACGGCCGCGAGCAGGCCTCCACCGGCTCCAGCCGCAGCGTCGAGTTCGACCAGTACCCGGCCGAGCTGCTGGGCAGCATCGTGATCTACAAGACGCCCGATGCCTCGCTGATGGGCCAGGGCCTGTCGTCGACCACCGACATGCAGACGGTGCGACCGCTGAACTTCAGCGAGCGCGCGGTCGTCGTCAACTACCGCCACGAGTACACCGGCAAGGCCGAGGACCAGCCCGGCTTCGACACCGGCAAGGGCGACCGCCTTTCGCTGTCCTACATCGACCAGTTCGCCGATCGCACCTTCGGCGTCGCGCTGGGCTACACCCACGCCAAGTCGCAGGGCGGCGGGCGGCCCAACTTCAACACCTGGGGCGGGTGGGTGGCCGATGTGTGCACCGTCGATCCGAACCCCGATGGCAGCTGCCCCGGCCCGACGGCCAAGGCGCCGGGCGGCTTCACCACCGACATCGAGACGACCGACTACACGCGTGACGCCGCGCTTGCGGTGCTGCAGTTCAAGCCCAGCAAGGAGTTCGAGTCGACGCTGGACGTGCTGTACTCGCGTGGCAAGTTCTCGCTGATGAAGCGGGGCCTCGAAGGGCCGGTCGGCGGCCTGTCCGCGGGCGCCAACGACACCGGCGGCCCGGGCAACAAGGGCGGCGTGCTGCGCGACGCGACCATCGTCGACGGCGTCATCACCTCGGGCACGCTCACCAATTGGAAGGGCGTGATCCGCAACCACAACGAGGACTACACCGACACCCTGCAGTCCATCGGCTGGGCCAACGTCTTCAAGGCCGGGGACTTCAAGCTGCTGCTGGACCTTTCGCACTCGAAGGTGGAGAAGGTCTCCGAGCGCTTCGAGACGACGGCGGGCCTGCCGGGCAACGAGTACAACCCGAACGACACGATCTCCTGGACGGGCTTCAACGGCACCAACCTGGCCGACGTCCACTACACCAGCGGCCTGAACTACGCCGACCCGAACATCGTCAAGCTGACCGACGTGCAGGGCTGGGCCGGCGGCGGCGGCGTGCAGGATGGCTACTACGCCAATCCCACCACCACCGACAAGATCGACGCGGTGAAGTTCATGGCGAGCCACGACGTGGCACTGGGCCCCGTCGTGTCGCTCACGGGCGGCCTGAACACTTCGATCCGCACCAAGGACCGCGTGACTCGCGAGGGTGCGCTCGTGCTGCCCGGCGCCCTCAACCCGGACGGCTCGGTCGCCGACCGCCTGGTCTCGGCCGACATCCCGAATCCCACCCAGGGCGTCGGCGGCCTGACCGGCATCCCCACGCTGAACTGGAACCCGGCCGGCTCGCTCGGCCCGGTCTACCAGCTGAACCCCTGGTCGGACCACGACATCGTCGGCAAGACCTGGGGCGTGAAGGAGAACGTCACCACGGCCTTCCTGAAGGGCGACATCGAGAGCGAGCTGGCGGGCGTGCCCCTGCGCGGCAACGTCGGCGTGCAGCTCATCGGCACGAAGCAGCAGGCGACCGGCTTCGCCGTCAGCGGCGTGTGCGACGGCAACACCCACACCTGCACCTACGATCCGACGACCGCGAGCCACTCCTACTCGGACGTGCTGCCGAGCCTGAACCTGGTGGCGGACCTGGGCCACGACAACCTGGTGCGCTTCGGCCTGGGGCGCCTCATCGCCCGTCCGAACATGGAGGACATGAAGTCCTTCATCGACATCAGCATCAAGACCGACGGCAAGAACCCCGACGGCACGCCGCGCGCACCCTACCTGAACGGCACCGGCGGCAACCCGGACCTCGAACCCTTCCGCGCCAATGCGCTGGACCTGTCCTACGAAAAATACTTCGGCAAGAAGGGCTACGTCTCGGTCGCGGGGTTCTACAAGGACCTCGACACCTACATCCTGAAGGTGACCCAGCAGGGCTACGAGTTCGCGCCGCTGCTCACGCCGGGCACGCAGGTCCCGCCCTCCGGCACGGTCGGTGACCTGACCGTGCCGCTGAACGGCAAGGGCGGCACGATCAGCGGCGTCGAGCTGGCGGTGAACGTCCCGTTGTCGCTGGCGACGAGCTGGCTCGACGGCTTCGGCGTGATGGTCAACTACTCCAACACCGACAGCTCGGTGAAGATCCCCACCTCGGGCATCTCGGGCCAGAACATCAACACCCCGAACATCCCGCTGCCCGGGCTGTCCAGGGAGGTGACCAACCTGCGCCTGTACTACGAGGGCTACGGCTTCCAGGTGGCGGTCGCGCAGCGCCGCCGCTCGGCCTACCTGGGTTCGATCTCGGACTACCAGGACAAGACCCAGCTCGTCTACGTGAAGGGCGAATCGCAGGTCGACGTCCAGGCTGCCTACGAGTTCGACTCCGGACCGCTGAAGGGCCTGTCGATCCTCGCCCAGGGCAACAACCTGACCAACGCGGCCTATGCCGAGTACGACGCGGCCAATGGCAACATCACCAACCGCAAGAAGTTCGGTACCTCGTACATGGTGGGCCTGAACTACAAGTTCTGATCCGCCGGCACCACCTCGGGTGGCGCTGCACCGGGGGGCCACGAGCCCCCCGTTCCCGTTTTCCCAACTGCCCAAGGCCGAGGCGCCCAAGATGCAAACGGAGCTGCTCAAGACCATCGTCATCGTCGGCGGAGGCACCGCCGGCTGGATGAGCGCCGCGGCGCTGGCCACGGCGCTCAAGGGGCGCTACCGGATCCGCCTGGTGGAGTCCGACGAGATCGGCATCGTCGGCGTCGGCGAGGCGACGATCCCGATGATCCAGCTCTTCAACAAGGTCGTGGGCATCGACGAGGCCGAGTTCGTCAAGGCCACGCAAGGCACGTTCAAGCTCGGCATCGAGTTCGTGAACTGGGGCCGGCCCGGCGAGCGCTACATGCACGGCTTCGGCCGCATCGGGCAGGACCTGTGGACCGTGCGCTTCGACCAGTACTGGCAGAAGATGAACGCGCTGGGCCGGGCGCAGCCCCTGGAGAACTACTGCATCACCCGCATGGCGAGCAAGGCCGACCGCTTCCTGCCGCCGCAGCCCAACGTGCCGAACTCGCCGCTGGGCGACATCGCCTACGCCTACCACTTCGATGCGAGCCTGTATGCCCGCTTCCTGCGCGGCTTCAGCGAGGCCCGCGGCGTGCAGCGCACCGAGGGCAAGATCGAGCGCGTGCTCCAGCGGGAGGCGGATGGCCACGTCGAAGCGGTCGTCCTGGCCAGCGGCGAGCGCATCGAGGGCGAGCTCTTCCTCGATTGCTCGGGCTTTCGCGGCCTGCTGATCGAACAGACGCTGAAGACGGGCTTCGAGGACTGGACGCACTGGCTGCCCTGCGACCGCGCGCTCGCGGTGCCCTGCGAATCGGCGCCGGTGCTGACGCCCTACACCCGTTCCACCGCGCACCGCGCGGGCTGGCAGTGGCGCATCCCGCTGCAGCACCGGACCGGCAATGGTCACGTCTACTGCAGCCGCCACGTGAGCGACGACGAGGCCGCCGCGACGCTGCTGGCGAACCTCGACGGCAAGCCCCTGGCGGACCCGCGCCCGATCCGCTTCACCACCGGCATGCGCAAGGTCGGCTGGAACCGGAACGTCGTGGCGGTGGGCCTTTCCAGCGGCTTCCTCGAGCCGCTGGAGTCGACCAGCATCCACCTCATCCAGGCCTCGATCCAGCGCCTGATCGACTTCTTCCCCGACCGCGGCTTCAATCCCACGGACGTCGCCGAATACAACCGCCAGTCACGCTTCGAGTACGAGCGGATCCGCGACTTCATCATCCTGCACTACCACCTCAACCAGCGTGACGACAGCGAGTTCTGGCGCGAGTGCGCTCACATGAGCGTGCCCGAGAGCCTGCGCGAGAAGATCGAGCTGTTCAAGGCGCACGGCCGGATCGTGCGCTTCGACAACGAGCTGTTCACCGAGTCCGGCTGGCTGCAGGTGTTCGAGGGCCAGAACCTGCGGCCTCAGGGCTACCACCCGCTGGTCGACCTGCAGTCCGAGGAGGCGATCGCGCAGTACCTGGAGGGCGTGCGGCAGGTGATCGCCAAGTGCGTGGACGTGATGCCGGACCACCGCGCCTTCATCGACAAGCACTGCAAGGCGGCGCCTCCCGCCCAGCGCGCGGTGGCCTGAGGGGCTTGCGCGCTCAGGCCCCGGCGCGGTGGCTCAGCCGCGCCGCACGCGCATGCGGCACCCAGCCCAGCGTGGCCCAGCGGCGCCACATCAGCAGGCCGCGGATCCACTCGTCGGCGGTGTAGGCGATCCACACGCCGGGCAGGCCCCAGCCGAGATGGGCGCCGAACAGCCAGCTGCCGCCGGCGAGCACCAGGGCCATCGAGGCCGTGCCGGCCATGACGGGATAGCGGGCGTCGCCGGCGGCCCGCAGCGCGTTCACCAGAACCAGGTTGAAGGTGCGGCCGGGCTCCAGCAGCACGGTGATCCACAGCAGCGTCGTGCCGGCCGCGATGATCTGCGGGTCGTGGGTGAAGGCGCGCAGCAGCCAGGGCGAGCCGGCGGCGACCGAGGCCGCCACGGCGACGCTGACAAGCAGGCCGCGGGCCAGGGCGCGCTTGACCAGCCGGTGGGCGTCGTGGAGCGCGCCGGCGCCAATCAGGTGACCCACGAGGATCTCGGCCGCCAGGCCGGTCGCCAGGCCGAACAGCAGCACCACCGACATCAGCTGCGAGGTGTAGGCCTGGGTGGCCAGGGCGAGGGCGCCGAGGTTGGAGACGACGGCGACGCTGACCGTGAAGGCCAGGCGCCAGGCGATGTTCTCGCCGGCGCCCGGCAGGCCGATGCGCAGCACGGCGGCCAGCTCGGCGCGCGGCGACCGCCACCAGTCCTGCCAGCGCGGCACCAGCCTCAGGCGCAGGCGCCAGAGCCAGAGGTGCAGGCTCACCCCCAGCGCACGGCTGATGAGCAGGGCCAGGGCGAAGCCTTGCAGTCCGAGGCCGGGCATCAACAGCAGGGCCAGCACCAGGTGGGTGGCATGCATGGCGATGATCACGGCCAGGGTGTCGCGGGTGCGCAGGTGCGCCCGCATGACGCTGGCCATGGCGGCATTCCACGCGTCGCCCAGCATGGCCGGCGCCAGCGCCATCAGGAAGGGCACGGCCAGGGGCTCGACCTCGGCCGGCGCGTTCATCAGCCGCATGAGCGGCAGGGCCCCGGCGAGGGCGACGAGCGCAGTGGCGCCCCCTATCCAGGTGCTCGCGCCCAGGGCCGCCCGTGCCACCCGGTCGGCCGACTCGCGCTGGCCGCCGCCCAGCCGCTGGGTCACGACCACGCCGATGCCCGCGCCGATGATGCGGAACACGATGAACAGCGTTGCCGCCAGCTGGTTCGAAAGCGAGAAGGCGGCGCCGGCGGCGTCGGAGACGCGGGCGGCCAGGGCCGTGCCCACCAGGCCCACGCCGATCCCGAGCAGGAGCTCGAGGAACAGCGGCCAGGTCAGCGAGAAGAGGCGGGGGCGGGGCGGAAGGGCGTGGGTCACCGCCGGATCATCGCCCGGCCAGCAGCACCTGGCCGCCCAGCGCCGGCAGCTTCAGGCTCAATCGGCGATTCGGCACGGTTACATCGGCCTGCGCGAGGGCATCGCGCCACACGCCGGCCGGCGCGTCGGCGGGCAGCGTGACGTCCAGGCTGCGTGGGAACTCGGCGTTGTTGGTGGCGGTGATCGCCCAGCGATCGCCGAGCCGCCGCAGCAGCACGATCACGTTCGCATCGGTGAACAGCGGTGCATCGAGCGAACCGCGGCGCAGCACCGGCTCCGCATGGCGCAGCGCCGTCAAGGCTTTGACGTAGGCGCGCAGTTCCACGTCGGGCCGGCCGCCTTCGTCGGGCCAGGGGTAGGTCGCGCGGTTGTAAGGGTCGTCGCCGCCGGTCACGCCGACCTCGTCGCCGTAGTAGATGGCCGGCGAGCCGGGGAAGACCATCTGGAACAACAGCGCGAGGCGGAATCGGCGCCTGGCGAGCGCGATGGCCTGCTCGCCGGCACCATCCGTCCAGCCCAGCACGTGCAGCGAGCGCGCCTGGTCGTGGGTGGACAGCAGGTTCATCAGCGCGTGGAAGGCCTGCGGCGGGTAGGCCTCGCGCATCAGCTCGATCTGGCGGTACAGCATCGCCGCATCCCCGCCGCCGGCGTAGGCGAGCACGGTGTTGCGGAAGATGTAGTTCATCGTCGAGTCGAAGCCGTCGCCGAGGAAGTACTTGGAGGCGTCGAACCAGGTCTCGGCGATGGTGAGGGCGTCCGGCCTGTGGGCCTTGATCGCAGCGCGCCACTCGCGCCAGAAGTCGTCCGGCACCCAGGGGGCGACGTCCATGCGCCAGCCGGCGGCGCCGCGGTCCAGCCAGGCCTTCATCACCGAGTCCGGTCGGCCGTAGGCGAAATCGCGCCAGGAGCGCGAGGACTTGTCGAGCTCGGGCAGGTCGCGCACGCCGACCCAGCCCTTGAACTGCCTGTCCGGGTCGCTCTGCTTCGGATCCAGCGTGAACCAGCTCGCGTACGGCGAAGCCGGGTTGATGCGGCCGTCCTGGAAGGCGCCGTCGCGCCCGTGGTTGCCGTAGCGGTTGAAGTAGACCGAGTCGCTGCCGACGTGGTTGAGCGAGGCGTCGGGGATGACACGGATGCCGCGTTTGGCGGCCTCGCGGCACAGGCGCGCGAAGTCGGCGTTGGTGCCGAAGGCCGGGTCGACCCGGTGGTAGTCGGCCGTGTCGTACTTGTGGTTGCTCGCCGCCTGGAAGATCGGCGTCATGTAGATCGCGTTGGCGCCGAGGTCGCGGATGTCGTCGAGCTTGTCGATGATGCCGGCCAGGTCGCCGCCGAAGAAGTCGTTGTTGTAGACCTCGTCGGAGCCGTCGCCGGTGCCGGGCTTCCAGGGCTTGTCGAGCCAGTTCGCGTGCAACTCGACCGTGTGGTCCTGGTAGCGGTCGCGGCCGGGCCGGGGGTCGTTGCGCTTGTCGCCGTTGCGGAAGCGCTCGGGGAAGATGTAGTAGTAGACGAGGTCGGGGGCGTAGTCGGGCACCTGGAAGGCCGCGTCGTACACCGTCTGGCGGTAGCGGCGGATCGCGCTCTCGCGTTTGGGCTTGTGGGCGATTTCGCCCGGGCCGAAGCTGCCTCTCTCGCGGGTCCAGTAGACCGCCTCGGCGTTGTTCTGCAGCACGTAGGGCTGGCCATCGACCTCGGCTTCGAACCAGTAGCCGTAGACCGCCTTGGTGCCGAAGACGTGGCGGGCGTGCCAGCGCTCTTCGCCATTCGCGAGCGCCTCGCGCTGCATCGGCACGCGGGCGACCGGGTGGTACTCCAGCACCTCCTGGTTGCCTTCGAGGCGGCGCTTCTCGACGACCAGCGTGAGCCTCGACACTCCGGCCTTGGCGAGCAGGCTGAAATCCACCGGCGTGTGCTCGACCACCGCGCCGAAGGGCTTCTTGCGATCGGACGAGCGGGAGTCGAAGCGCAGGCTCTGCGCGACCGGGTCGTCCACCGACCGTGCGTCCGGATCGACGAAGCTCTTCGGGCCGACGCTGACAAGCGCCCGCTCGGCGACGATCACCGCGCGCACCGTCTGCTCTGCTCCCTCGAACTCGAGCGTGTGGCCATCGGAGGTGAGCGCGGGCGTCCACGCCGCGTCGGCGATCTTGAACTCGTGCCGGCCCTTCAGCTTGACGTTCAGGTAGTAGGCGTCGCAGCTGAACTGGAAGGCGTACTCGTCCAGCGCGCCCCACTTGTTCATCGAGCCACGCAGGTAGAGCGTCGTTTCGCCGAAGGGCGCGGGCGTGGCGTCGGGGCAGTCTTCTCGGGGCATGCTCATCGTGGTTGCGGAAGGGGCGGCGCAGCCGGCCGCCAGGCAGGCGGCGGCGAACAGCGGCAGGGCGAGGCGGAGGAAGGGAAGGCTCAACCCTTTACACCGCCCGACGTGAGGCCGGAGACGATCCAGCGTTGCGCCGCCAGGAAGACCAGGGTGATGGGAAGGCCCGACAGCACGGCCGCCGCGGCGAAGTCCCCCCACAGGTACTTCTGGTCGTAGAGGTAGAACTTGGAGCCGACGGCCAGCGTGAGGTTGGGCTCCTCGCGCAGCAGCACCGAGGCGACCGGGTACTCGATGATGGTGCCGATGAAGGCCAGGACGAAGACCACCATCAGGATGGGCACGGCCATGGGCAGCAGCACGAGGCGGAAGGCCTGCCAGTGCGTGGCGCCGTCGACCTTGGCGTTCTCCTCGATGTCGGCGGGGATGGTGTCGAAGTAGCCCTTGATGGTCCAGATGTGCGTGGCCACGCCGCCGAGGTAGGCCACGATCAGGCCCGCGTGGGTCTCGATGCCCAGCCAGGGCAGGTACTGGCCTATGCCCTCGAAGATGGCGTAGATCGCGACGAGCGCCACGGCGACCGGGAACATCTGCAGCAGCAGCATGCTGTTGAGCAGGGTGCGCTTGCCGCCGAACTTCAGGCGCGCGAAGGCGTAGGCCGCGGTGGTCGAGATGGCCACGATCAGCAGCGCCGAGACGGTCGCCACCTTGACTGAGTTCCACAGCCACAGCAGCACCGGGAAGGGCGGCTCGATGCGCGTGCCGTCGGGCATGACATGCGGGATGCCGAGCGCCAGCTTCCAGTGCTCGAGGCTGACCTGGTCGGGGATCAGCGAGCCGGTGGCGAAGTTGCCCGGGCGCAGCGAGATGGACACGACCGCCAGCAGCGGGAACAGCGTGATGCCGATGAGCAGCCACAGGCCCGCATGGGCCGCGAGAAGGCGCCAGCGCTGGCGCTTGCCGGTGACGATGGCCATGTCGATTACCTGGTGTTCCTGGCGTCGCCGCTGAGCTTGAGGTTGACCAGCGACATCACCGCGACGACGAAGAAGATCAGCGTCGAGATCGCCGCCGCCAGGCCGAAGTTGGCCCCGGCGTCCGTGAAGGCGATGCGGTAGGTGTAGCTGACGAGGATGTCGGTGGTGCCCGCAGGCAGCTTGGTGTTGAGGTAGTCCGGCCGCCCGTCGGTGAGCAGGGCGATGAGCACGAAGTTGTTGAAGTTGAAGGCGAAGGCCGAGATCAGCAGCGGCGTGAGCGGCCGCGCGATGAGCGGCGCGGTGATCCGGAAGAAGTTGGTCAGCGGGCCGGCGCCGGCAATGGCGGATGCTTCGTACAGGTCGGCCGGGATGGCCTTGAGCAGGCCGGTGCACAGCACCATCACGTAGGGGTAGCCGAGCCAGGTGTTGACGATGAGCAGCATCGCGCGCGCCAGCGTCGGATCGGCGAACCACGCGGGGCGGACGCTGAAGACGGCGTCGAGGATCGCGTTGATCTCGCCGAAGTTCTGGTTGAACAGGCCCTTGAAGACGAGGATGGAGATGAAGCCCGGCACCGCGTAGGGCAGGAACAGCAGCGTGCGGTAGAGCGTGCGGTACTTGAGCGCCTCCCAGTTCAGCAGCACGGCCAGCGTCATGCCGATGGCGGTGGCGAAGAGCACGGTGAGCGCCGAGAACACGACCGTCCAGCCGAAGATCGAGACGAAGGGGCCGCGGAAGTCGGGGTCCGACACCATGCGGGCGTAGTTCGCCAGGCCGATGTTGACCTTGAAGCCCGGCTGCACGTGCTCGCCGCGCTCGTTCTCGAAGTAGCCGGTGTCACGGTTCGGGCGGTAGACGACGCCGCTGGCCTGCTGGACGAGCGCGCCGTCGGCGGCCTCCTTCCACAGCGGATTCAGCGGCCCGAACTCGCGCACGCCGGTGTAGTGCAGCAGCGTGCCATCGGGGCGTTGCAGCACGAGTTCGCGCAGCATTTCGCGGCGGGCGATCACCTCGCGCAGGGACAGGGGCGGGCCGAGGGCGACGTCGCCGGCAGGGGCGAGAGCGACCGGCTTCTTGCCCGCCGAAGTCAGAGGCGGTGAAACGAGCACTTCCGCGCCATCGGCGCCCGCCAGGCGCACGCGGATGGCCGAGCCCTCGGCGTGCAGCGAGCTCGCCATTGCATGCGCCTCGTCGACGTCGGTCTGCTCCAGCAGGTAGGTCCGCGCCCGCTGCTCGCTCAGCAGGTGTGCCGACGAGTAGTTGGTGAAGCCGATCTGCATCGTGTAGAGCAACGGCAGCGCGACGAAGACCAGCATCCCGGCGACGCCGGGGAAGAGGTAGCGCCAGGCGAGCGTCTTCGCCGAGGCGTAGGTGTAGACGGCGAAGCCGCCGAGGGCGAGCGTGCCGGTGCTCACCAGAACCTGGCCGGACATGGCGAGGCGCCAGCTCAGCCAAAGCACGGCGAACATCGCGAGGGTGGCGATGGCGTAGGTGGCAGGGCGGGTGTGCCGTGCCGGGGGCGTGGCAGGCCGGGGAAGCGTGACGGCACTCATGGGCGATCGGTTCCCTGGGCCTTCGACAAGCTCAGGCTGAACGGAAGTGGGAGGGCCTTCGACAAGCTCAGGCCGAACGGAATGCGGGATGTCGGGTGGCGCGGCGATCGATGCGATGAGCCCCCCACCCCGTTCGCCCTGAGCCTGTCGAAGGGTGGGTGGGGTGCAAAGGTCGAAGACCCCTTGCCGGAGGGGAAAGAGGGCGGGGGCGTGTTCAATTCACCACCATCCGCGCGGCCGCCCCATCGAGTGCTTCCTTCGGCGACTGCCGCCCGTTGGTGATGGCCTCCAGCGCCGCATCCATCGCCGGGAAGAAGCGCTGAGTCTCCGGGATGTTGGGGATGGGCTCGCCGGCCCGCGCGTTCTCCATCGTCGTGCGGATGGCGGGGTCGTTCGCCAGCTCGGCGAAGTAGGCCTTGTTGGCCGGCGTGCCGAGCGGCACGTCGGCGGAGATCGTCTTGAGGCTCTCGACCTTCAGCACGCGGTTCTCGAGGAATTCGCGGGCGATGTCCTTGAACTGGCTGGGCGCGGTGATCATGCAGCCGAGCACGCCGACGAAGGGCTTCGCGGCATGGCCGGCCACGCCCGGCACGGGCGCCACGCCGAAGTCGATGCCGGCCTTCTTCGCGTTGTCCCAGGCCCAGGGGCCGGTGATCATCATCGCCACCTCGCCGCGGGCGAAGGACGCCTCCATCTCGGCATAGCGCGCGCCCCTGGGCATGTGGCCCTCCTTGATCAGGCGCTCCAGCATCTGCGCACCCTGCAATGCGCCTTGCGTGTTCACGCCCACGGCCTTGGGGTCGTAGTCGCCGGAGGGCGTCCTGGCGAAGACGAACCCGCCTGGCCCGGCCAGCATCGGCCAGGTGAAGAAGGACTTGTTGTAGTCCCACAGGATCGCGTGCCGGCCCTGCTTCTGCAGCTGCCTGTCGAGCGCGATCACTTCGTCGAAGGTCGCCGGCGGTGTCTTCACCAGGGCCTTGTTGTAGACGAGCCCGATCGCCTCGATGGCCAGCGGGTAGCCCCAGGTCCGGCCCTGGTAGGTGAAGGCGGCCCAGGCCGAGTCCTCGATCTCGTCGTGCACGCGCCGCGGCGGGTGCACCGGCACGATCAGGCCCGACTTGGCCCATTCGCCCACGCGGTCGTGCGGCCAGCAGAAGATGTCCGGCCCCTTGCCGGCGCCGGCGGCGGCCTGGAACTTGTCGGGTGCGCCCTCGGGATGCTGCACGGTGACCTGCACCCCCGTCTCGGCCGCGAACGCATCGCCGACCTTCTGCAGTCCGTTGTAGCCCTTGTCGCCGTTGATCCAGACGAGCAGCTTCGGGGTGCCGCTGTCGCTGTCTCTGGGTGAACATGCCCAAAGCGCGGCGGTGGTCGCGAGGATCAACGCGCGGCCGCCTCGCAACGCGAGGCGCCGCGCCTCCAAGTGGCGTGCGCGGATCCGGCTCTGCCGGTCCGCTGCGCGAGCCCCCTCGGGGGGCAGCCCCCGGAGGGGGCGTGGGGGCTTCATTGACCGGACTCGGCATGGCGCTGGAAGGCCAGGCCCTGCGCATCGAAGAGGTAGGCGCGGTCCTCCGGCACGGTCAGCGTCAGCAGATGGCCTGGCTTCGGGTGCGAATGCCCGTCCAGCTCGCAGGTCAGCGTCTCCTCCATGCCCGGGTAGTCGGCGTACGCGTAGGTCGTGCCGCCCAGCGATTCGACGAAGGTCACCCTGGCCTCGATGGCGTTGGTGCTGCCGCCTTCCTTCAGGTGCTCCGGCCGCACGCCGAGCCTGACCGGCGCGCCGGCCTGGGCGCGGGTGGCGTCGACGGAGCATCGCAGCGTGGCACCGCTCGCCAGCTTCACCGTCGCGCCGAGTGCGTCGGCGGACACCAGCGTGCCGTCGACCACGTTCATCTCCGGCGAGCCGATGAACTTCGCGACGAACAGGTTGCACGGGTGCTCGTAAAGGCCCAGGGGCGAACCCACCTGCTCTATGCGCCCGGCCGAGAGCACGACGATGCGGTCGGCCAGGGTCATCGCCTCGACCTGGTCGTGCGTCACGTAGACCATGGTGGTCTTGAGCTCCTCGTGCAGCTTGGCGAACTCGTAGCGCATGCGCACGCGCAAGGCGGTGTCGAGGTTGGACAGCGGCTCGTCGAAGAGGAACACCTCGGGCTTGCGGACGATGGCGCGGCCGATGGCCACGCGCTGGCGCTGGCCGCCCGAAAGGTCCTTGGGCTTGCGCTCCAGCAGGTGCTCGATGTTGAGGATCCTCGCGGCCTGGCGGACCGACTTGTCGATCTCCGCCTTCGGCACCTTGGCGAGCTTCAGGCCGAAGGCCATGTTCTCGTACAGGTTCATGTGCGGGTACAGCGCGTAGCTCTGGAAGACCATGGCGATGCCGCGCTCGGCAGGCGGCACGTCGTTGACCACGCGCCCGCCGATGGACAGCTCGCCGCCGGTGACGTCCTCCAGGCCGGCGATCACGCGCAGCAGGGTGGACTTGCCGCACCCCGAGGGGCCGACGAACACCATGAACTCGCCGTCGCGGATCTCCAGGTCCACGCCGTGCAGGATGGTGGTGGTGCCATAGGCCTTGGCCACGCCTTGCAGCTTCACGTCTGCCACGTCTGTCTCGCCTTTCGTCGGGGCGGCCGGGCCCCGCTGGTCTGGTCTCGATGCCTGCCGGCGTCACCCGGTCGAAGCTGCGCCGACCATCGAGGGATGGTGGGCCGTGATGTAGAGAATATACATTCGCGGCATGGCATTCACAACATGACTTGAAAGGTTGTTGTTGTCTTGTAATCAGCAAAATCAATCACTTAGCGTCTGACTCGGGTTTTCCATGTGTAGTCAAACTACAAAGTGAGAGGTGAATCGCCGATACTTTGCTTCAGCGATCAAGCCCCGCCCGGCGCCGCCCTGGCCGCCGCGCGTCCCAGACGGAATCCGAACCACGTGAACATGACCATGACTGCCCCGCACCGACACCCTCGCGCCGATGCCGAAGGTGGGGTGCGCGCCGCCTTCCGCGCGGCCTTCGAACGCGAGCTGGCCCTGTCGACGCAAGGTGCGACCGCCGAGGCGGCCCTGCGTGCCGCGGCCGCCGCCTGCCGCGAGTTGCTGGCGCAGCGCTGGATCCGCACCCAGCAGCAGGATGCCGAGGCTGAGCGCCCCCATCCCTCGCGCCGCGTGCACTACCTCTCGATGGAGTTCCTGATGGGCCGCGCGCTCGGCAATGCGCTCGCCGCGCTGGGCCTGGAAGGCGAGCTGCGCGAATGCCTGGCGGCCTTGGGTCACTCGCTGCCCGAGGTGCTGGAGCGAGAGCAGGACGCCGCGCTCGGCAACGGCGGCCTGGGCCGGCTGGCCGCCTGTTTCCTCGATGCCTTCGCCGAGGAGGGCCTGCCCGCCTTCGGCTACGGCCTTCGCTACCGCTACGGCATGTTCGCCCAGGCCATCGAGGGTGGCCGCCAGGTCGAGCGGCCCGACGACTGGATGAAGTTCGGCGAGCCCTGGGAGCTGCCGCGGCCCGAGCTGCGCTACCCGGTGGGCTTCGGCGGGCGCGTCGTCATCGGCGCGGACAAGCGCCACCACTGGCAGCCGGCCGAGCGCCTGGTCGCCCAGGCCTTCGACTTCATCGTGCCCGCCCACCATGGCGCGCGGGTGGCAACGCTGCGCCAGTGGCAGGCCAAGGCCGCCGACCCGATCGACTTCGCCGCCTTCTGCGAGGGCGACATCACCGGCGCCGCGCGCCACCAGCTGGCGGCCGACGCGCTGAACTGGGTGCTCTACCCGGATGATTCGACCGAGGCCGGCCGCGCCCTGCGCCTGAAGCAGGAGGCCTTCCTCTGCAGCGCCTCGATGCAGGACCTGATCGCCCGCCACCTGCGCGAGGGCCAGCCGCTCGCCAGCCTCGGCCAGCGCAACGCGATCCACCTGAACGACACCCATCCCGCGCTCGCCCCGGCCGAGCTGATGCGCCTGCTGCTCGACGAGCACCACCTGCCGTGGGAGGAGGCCTGGGGCATCACCTCGCGGGCCGTCTCCTATACCAACCACACGCTGATGCCCGAGGCGCTGGAGACCTGGCCGGTCGCGCTGTTCGAGCAGCTGCTGCCGCGCCATCTCGAGATCGTCTACGAGATCAACCGGCGCTTCCTCGACGAGGTCCGTGCGCGCTTCCCGGGCGACGGCGCGCGTGCGGCCCGCATGTCGCTGATCGACGAGGGCGGCGGCCACCAAGGCCCGCGCCGCGTGCGGATGGCGGCGCTGGCCATCGTGGCCTCGCACAAGGTCAACGGCGTCTCGGCCCTGCACTCCGAGCTGATGGTGCAGACCATCTTCGCCGACTACGCGGCGCTGTGGCCGGCGCGCTTCCACAACGTCACCAACGGCGTGACGCCCCGGCGCTGGCTGCAGCAGGCCAACCCCGGCTTGTCGGGCCTGCTCGATTCGCGCATCGGCAACGCCTGGCGGACCGACCTCGGCCAGCTCGAGCGGCTGAAGGCCCACGCCGAAGACGCGGCGCTGGGCGAGCAGTTCATGGCCGTCAAGCGCGCCAACAAGCAGCAGCTCGCGCAGCGCATCGAGCGCGAGCTGGGCCTGGTGGTCGATGTCGACAGCCTGTTCGACGTGCAGATCAAGCGCATCCACGAGTACAAGCGCCAGCTGCTGAACCTGCTGCACGTGGTGGCGCGCTGGCAGGCGATCGTCGAGCAGCCCGAGGCCGACTGGGTGCCGCGCACGGTGGTCATCGCCGGCAAGGCGGCCTCGGCCTACCAGGCGGCCAAGCTGATCATCCGGCTCGCGCACGACATCGCGGCCACCGTCAACGACGACCCGCGCGTGGCGGGGCGGTTGAAGCTCGCCTTCCTGCCCAACTACGGCGTGAGCTGGGCCGAGCGCATCCTGCCGGCGTCGGACCTGTCCGAGCAGATCTCCACCGCCGGCACCGAGGCTTCGGGCACGGGCAACATGAAGTTCGCGCTCAACGGCGCCATCACCATCGGCACCTGGGACGGCGCCAACATCGAGATGGCCGAAGCGATGGGCGTGCAGAACATGTTCGTCTTCGGCCTGCGCGCCGACGAGGTGGCGCGGCGCATCGCTGCCGGCTATCGGCCGGCCGACCACCTGCGCGAAGACCCGGTGCTCCAGCGCGTGATCACCGCCATCGCCAGCGGCGCCTTCTGCCCCGGCGAGCCGGGCCGCTACCGGCCGCTGACCGACCACCTGCAGGCCGTCGACAAGTACCTGCTGCTGGCCGACTTCGCCGACTACGTCGCCACCCAGGCCAAGGTCGATGCGCTGTATCGCGACCGCGCCGCATGGGCGCAGCGCGCCCTGGCCAACGTCGCCGGCATGGGCTGGTTCTCGGCCGACCGCACCATCCGCGAATACGTCGAGCGCGTCTGGTCGGCCCCGGCCGGCGCGGTATAAGGCGAGCCTTCCGAGGGACTCTCACCGCACAAGAAATGCTCGCCGAAGCCCATGTCCAGGCCCTGCTCGCCGCCCGCCATCCCGACCCGTTCTCGGTGCTGGGCCTGCATCCCGAGGAAGACGGCGAACTCTGGCTGCGCGTGTGCTGGCCCAGCGTGGCGGCGATCGACGTGCTGGATGCCAAGACCGGCCGCAAGCTGCTCACCCTGGGCCTGCGCGACCCCGACGGCTTCTTCGAAAGCCCGATCCCCCGCCGCAGGCAGCGCTTCTCCTATCGCCTGAAGCTGTACGACCCGCAGGGCCAGGTGCTGGCCGAAGTGGCGGATGCGTACTCGTTCGGCAAGCAGCTCGCCGATTCCGAGCTGAAGCTGCTGGCCGAAGGCCGGCACCCGCGGCCCTACACCGTGCTGGGCGCGCATGCGATGGTGCAGCAGGGCGTGGCCGGCGTGCGCTTCGCCGTGTGGGCGCCCACGGCCCGGCGCGTCAGCGTGGTGGGCGACTTCAACCAGTGGGACGGCCGCCGCCACCCGATGCGCTACCGGCACGAGGCCGGGGTGTGGGAGATCTTCGTCCCGCACGTGATCGAGGGCGACCTCTACAAGTTCGAGCTGCTGTCCAAGGACGGCGCGCTGCTGCCGCTCAAGGCCGATCCGTACGCACGCGCCGCGCAGCTGCGGCCCGAGACGGCGAGCAAGGTGGCGCCGATGCCGCCGGTGCGAACCCTGCCCGCCGAGCGAGGTGCTGCCAACAAGCGCAACGCGCCCATCTCGATCTACGAGGTGCACCTGCCCTCGTGGAAGCGCGTCGGCCAGGGGGCGTTCCCGAGCTGGGACGACCTGGCCGCGACGCTGCCCGATTACGCGGCGGGCATGGGCTTCACCCACGTCGAGCTGCTGCCGGTCACCGAGCACCCCTACGACGGCTCCTGGGGCTACCAGACGCTGGGCCTGTACGCGGCCAGCGCCCGCTTCGGCCCGCCCGAAGGGCTCGCGCGCTTCGTCGAGGCCTGCCATGCGAAGGGCCTGGGGGTGCTGCTGGACTGGGTGCCGGCGCACTTCCCTTCCGACGCCCACGGCCTCGCGCAATTCGACGGCACCGCACTGTACGAGTACGCCGATCCGCGCGAGGGCGTGCATCGGGACTGGAACACGCTGATCCCGAACTATGGCCGCTACGAGGTGCGCGAGTTCCTCGCGGGCAGCGCGCTGTACTGGCTCGAGCGCTATGCGGTCGATGGCCTGCGCGTGGATGCGGTGGCCTCGATGCTGTACCGCGACTACTCGCGGCCCGAAGGCCAGTGGGTGCCGAACGTGAACGGCGGGCGCGAGAACCTGGAGGCGATCGCCCTGCTGCAGCAAGTCAACCGGGTGCTGGGTGCCGAGGTGCCGGGCGGCATCACCATCGCCGAGGAGTCGACCGCCTTCCCCAAGGTCTCCGCGCCCACCGACGTGGGCGGCCTGGGCTTCCACTACAAGTGGAACATGGGCTGGATGAACGACACGCTGGCCTACATCCGGCAGGATCCGGTGCACCGCCGCTGGCACCACGAGAAGATCAGCTTCGGCCTGAGCTATGCCTTCAGCGAGAACTACGTGCTGCCGATCTCGCACGACGAGGTGGTGCACGGCAAGGGCTCGATGCTGGGCAAGATGCCGGGCGACGACTGGCAGCGCTTCGCCAACCTGCGGGCCTACTACGGCTTCATGTGGGGCCACCCGGGCAAGAAGCTGCTCTTCATGGGCCAGGAGTTCGCCCAGCCCGACGAATGGCACCACGATGCGCACCTGCCGTGGCGGCGTCTCGACGACCCTCGCCACGCGGGCGTGCAGGCGTTGGTGCGCGACCTCAACCGGCTCTACCGCGAAGAGCCTGCCTTGCACCGGCTCGATTGCGAGGCGGCGGGCTTCGAGTGGCTGTCCAACGACGATGCCGAGAACTCCGTCTTCGCCTGGCTGCGCCACGACGATGCCGGCCGCTCGGCGCTCGTCGTGTGCAACTTCACCCCGGTGCCGCGCCTGGGCTACCGCGTGGGCGTGCCGGCCGGCGTGCCGGCCTGGCGCGAGGTGCTCAACACCGATTCAGCGCACTACGGCGGCAGCAACATGGGCAATCAACATGCAGCCCTGCCGGTGGAAGCGGTGGCCGAGCATGGCCGCGCGCAGTCGATCGTGATGACCTTGCCGCCGCTGTCGGCGGTGTTCCTCGTGCCGGCCTGACGAGATGAATCGCAGCGCGGTGCCGCTCCGGGCCTTCGACAGGCTCAGGCCGAACGGGGAAGGGGAGGGGGCGGGAGAGGGCCATTCGCCATCGCCCACCCACCCGTTCGCCTTGAGCCTGTCGAAAGGCAGCGCAGCGCGTCCAAGCCGGGCCCTGCTGGCCACGACATGAACTCGCTGCTGCCCATGCACATCGAAGAGGGCCGCCACGAGCCCATGGGCGCGCATGTGCGGGACGGCGGGGTGAACTTCGCGGTGTTTTCGGAGCACGCCGAGCGGATCGAGCTGTGCCTGTTCGATGCCGCGGCGCAGCAGGAGATCCACCGCTACGAGCTGGCGGGGCCGCACGACGGCGTCTTCCATGGCTTCCTGCCCGGCGCGGGCCCGGGGCTGGTCTACGGCCTGCGGGCGCATGGCCCGTACCGGCCCGAGGACGGCCACCGATTCAATGCCCACAAGCTGCTGCTCGACCCCTGGGCGCGCGAGATCGTCGGCCGGTTCGCCTGGCGTGCCGAGCACCATGGCTACGAGCTCGGCCATCCCGAGGGGCCGCGATCCTTCGACACCCGCGACAACGCCGTCCACGCGCTCAAGGCCCGCGTCGCAGAGCCGCTCGGCCCTTCGCCCGCCCGGGCCAACGCGCCGCGGCATGCGGCGGCGGACGTCGTGCTCTACGAGGTCCACGTCAAGGGCTTCTCGAAGTCCCATCCAGGCATCCCCGAGGAACTGCGCGGCAGCTACGCGGCCCTGGCCCATCCCGCGGCCATCGCGCACTTCAAGTCCCTTGGCGTCACCACGCTGGAGCTGCTGCCCGTCCACCACGCGATCGACGAGCCGCACCTGGCCGGAAAGGGCCTGGCGAACTACTGGGGCTACAACACCCTCGGCTTCTTCTGCCCCGACCCGCGCCTGGCGATGCAGCGCGAAGACCCGTCGGCCGTCACGCGCGAGTTCCGCGAAATGGTCGAGACGCTGCACCGCCACGGCCTGGAGGTGGTGCTCGACGTGGTCTACAACCACACGCCCGAGGGCAACGAGTCCGGGCCCTCGCTGAGCTGGCGGGGGCTGGACAACCGCAGCTGGTACCGCCTGGTGCCCGACGACCGCAGCCGCTACGAGAACCTCACCGGCTGCGGCAACACGCTGAACGTCGCCCATCCGCGCGTCACGCAGTTCGTACTGGATTCTCTGCGCTATTGGGTCGAGGAGATGGGCGTCGACGGCTTCCGCTTCGACCTCGCGCCGGTGCTGGGCCGTACCGATCGCGGCGAATTCGACCCGCAGGCTGCCTTCTTCACGGCGCTGCGGCAGGACCCGGTGCTGGCCGGCGTGCATCTCATCGCCGAACCCTGGGACGCCGCGCACGACGGCTACCAGGTCGGCCGCTTCCCCGGCCGCTTCCTCGAATGGAACGACAAGTTCCGCGATGCGGTGCGCGGCTACTGGCTCGGCCGCAACGTGGGCCGGGGCGAGTTCGCGCGGCGCTTCACCGCGTCGAGCGACCTGTTCCACCACGGCCAGCGGCCGCCCACGGCCTCGGTCAACTTCGTGGCGGTACACGACGGCTACACGCTCGCCGACGTGGTGAGCTACTCGGCCAAGCACAACCAGGCCAACGGCGAGGACAACCGCGACGGCCGCGACGGCGAGCTGAGCGCCAACTTCGGCGTCGAAGGGCCGACCGACGACCTCGCCATCCGCGCTACCCGCGATCGCGTCCGCCGCGCCATGCTGGCCACGCTGATGCTCGCCCAGGGCACGCCGATGATCAACGCCGGGGACGAGCTCGGCAACAGCCAGGGCGGCAACAACAACGCCTACTGCCAGGACAACCCGACCGGCTGGCTCGACTGGGCGGCAGCGGATGCCGGCCTCGCCCGCTTCGTCGGCGAGCTCGCTGCGCTGCGCCGGCAGCAGCCGCTGCTGCGCCATGGGCGCTGGTTTGCTGCAGGTGACGCTTCGCTCACCTGGCTCACGCCGTCCGGCCGCGAGATGCACGTGCAGGACTGGCACCAGCCCGGCTGCCTGCCCTTCGCCTGCTGCCTCCGCGCCCACGAGCCGGGCGCCGCTGCGATCCTCCTGTTGTTCAACCCCGATGCCGCGCCGCACCCCTTCACGCTGCCGCAGGGATCGTGGGAACTGCTGCTCGACAGCAGCGGCAGCCTGCCGCCCACCCACGCCAGCGCCGCCAGCGCGCATCTCACCGCCCCCGGCCGCAGCCTGCTCGTGCTGCGTGCCCACTGACCGAGGAGCTTCCATGGACCTGAACCAGCGCAGCGCGGGCGTGCTGCTGCACATCACCTCGCTGCCCGGCCCGCACGGCATCGGCGA
>CAMLGG010000067.1 GCA_946479475.1 uncultured Ideonella sp.
GTGGGGGTGTGTTCCTCATTGTTCTGCGAGCCCCCCCTTCCATCCCCCCCCCCCCCGCGCCCTCCTGCTGGGGGGCCCGCGGCCGTTTTGGGCCCTATCATCGCTTCGGCGCGCTCGCCCTCGGGCCCGCATTGGCCATCGATGCCTGACCAAGACCCCTCATCGAACGCGCCCGACGTCCCGGATGCCACCGACGTCTGGGCCGACCCTGCGGCCAGGCCGGCCGCCTTGAGCCGGCGCGAGCGCGCGGCCGTGCTCGCCCGCATCGAGGCCCTGATGGAGTTCTGGGGCATCACGGTGGATGACCTGCTCGCGCCGACGCCCGAACCCCAGAGCGCGCCGCCGCCTCCCGGCCCGCTGCCCGTCAAGTACCGGCATCCCACATCCGGCGAGACCTGGGACGGCCAGGGGCCCCACCCCGATTGGCTGCGCCGCGCGCTGCTGCAGGAGGGCCTGAGGGTCGACGAGCTCAGGCCCGCTGCCGAAGCCCCGCCGCCCGCCCCGGCCTGACGCAAAGATTGCACGGACAGGCCGAGCCACCGCACAATCGCGCATCCCACCCACTGGCGCGGAGGCTTCCGATGGCGATCGACAAGGTCGTGCTCGCGATGCAGGCGGCGTTGCAGTCCAAGTACCGAGACGCCGGGATGGCCCGGATCGGCAAGGCCTTGAGGGCGCTGGTGGCGGCCGACAGGCGCCGGGGCCTCGCCACCGAGGTGATCCACCTGGACGACGCCGGCGAAATGTCGGCCTATGGCGGCCCGGCGCCGGCGGTGCCGGACCCGCGCGCCGTCAAGGAGGCGATCGACCGCATCGCCACGGCCCTCCAGCCGCACTACATCGTGCTGGTCGGAGGGCCGGACGTGATGCCGATGGTGCCCATCGTCAACCCGGCCTACAGCGGCGCCGACGGCGACAGCGATCGCCACGTCCCGAGCGACCTCCCCTATGCGTGCGAGGCGCCGTACAGCACGAACGCCAACCGCTTTCTCGGCCCCACCCGCGTGGTCGGACGCATTCCGGACCTGATCGGCGCCCGCCAGCCTGCGCTGTTGACGAGGCTGATCAACGCCGCGGCCCGTGCCAAGCCGCGGCCGCGCAGCGAGTACCAGGACAGCTTCGGCCTGAGCGCCCAGGCCTGGGAGAAGTCCACGGCGCTGAGCCTGACGAACACCTTCGGCCACGCGGACGACCTGCTCACCTCGCCGCCGCGCGGGCCGCGCTGGGGCGCGAACCAGCTGGCGCCGCGGATCCACTTCATCAACTGCCACGGCGGCGACAGCGCGCCCGAGTACTACGGCCAGCCGCCGGAGGTCGAGGAATTCCCGGTCGCCCACCGCGCCCCGCTGCTGAAAGGCAAGGTCAGCGCGGGCACCGTGGTGGCCGCGGAGTGCTGCTACGGCGCCCAGCTCTACGATCCCGCCGATGCGGGCGGGGAAAAGGGCATCGCGCTGGCCTACCTGGAGGACGGCGCGGCCGGCTTCTTCGGCAGCACCACCATCGCCTACGGCCCTTGCGAAGGCAATGGCTCGGCCGACCTGATCTGCCAGTACTTCATCCAGCATGTCCTGGGCGGCTCGTCGCTCGGCCGCGCGGCACTCGAGGCCCGGCAGAAATTCGCCGGAGCCAGGACCCACCTCGACCCGTACGATCTCAAGACCTTGATGCAGTTCTACCTCCTGGGGGATCCCTCCGCGCAGCCGGTGGCGGTCACGGCCCATTCGCTCACGCGCACCAAGGCCTTCCGCAAGGCCTTCGGCGGCGGGCAGGATCGCACGGTCAGGAACCTGCGCCGCGAGAGGCTGGAACGCGAAGGGCGTAACCTCGGCAAGTCGCTGCCCGCCCTGCGGCCGAGCGACATCGGCCCAGCCGAGAAGGTGCAGGCCGTGCTCGATTCCCTGCGGCGAGAGTCCGGCCTGCACGATGACCTGGCCCGGCTGAGCTTCGAGGTCCGGCCGCCGGGACGCTCGTCCGACAAGGAGCATGTCCGCCGCGTGCACGTGATCAAGGGTCGGCGGACGGTGGTGGAGGCCGAGCAACGGGTGGTACGTCTGGTGGCCGTCGTGGCCACCGAGGAAGAAGGGCAACTGCTTCATGTGCGCCGCCTCCATTCGCGCTGACGACGATCGCGTGGTCCTCGAAGGGCGGGTGGAGAAGCGCCCGCTCGGCCAGGGCACCAAGAGCGCCCACCAGGGCATGGTCCTGGTGCTCGCCGATGGCAGCTACCACGTCCTGAGACGCCCGGGCGGCAACGCCTTGCGCGACCCGGCCCTGGAGGCGCTCGAGGGCCAGCAGGTCCGCCTGCGCGGCAGGATCCGGCCCAACTTCTTCCTGCTCGACCCGATCGACGACGAGCCGAGCGACTAGGGAAAGTCGACCGTCTTCAAGCTATTCCGACCACCTTGTGGGTCTGGATGCCCAGGCGCCACTGCGGGTGCGCCATGCAGTAGTCGATCGCCTGCCGGGTGTTCTCTGCCCGCTGCGGGCCGTCCATCGGCTGCAGGAAGAAGTGCCGGAAAGCCATGTGGGCGAAGCGCTCGGGCATCGCCAGCGCCTGGGGATAGACCAGCTTGAGCTCGTCGCCGGCCGTCAGCACGAGGGGGGCATCGGCCTTGGGGCTCACGCAGATCCAGTCCAGGCCGCGAGGTGCGGGCTGGGTGCCGTTGGTCTCGACGGCGATCTCGAAACCGCGGGCGTGAAGAGCCTCGACGAGCGGCTCGTCGAGTTGCAGCAGAGGCTCTCCACCCGTGCACACGACCATCGGCTTTCCGGTGGCCCCGCGCGGCGCTTGCCAGGCCGCGGCGACTGCGGCAGCGAGCGCGTCAGCCGTGTCGAACTTCCCGCCGCCCAGGCCATCGGTGCCGACGAAATCCGTGTCGCAGAAGCGGCAGGTGGCGCTGGCCCGGTCGGACTCGCGTCCGCTCCACAGGTTGCAGCCCGCGAAGCGGCAGAAGACGGCGGCGCGGCCGGTCTGCGCGCCCTCGCCTTGCAGCGTGTAGAAGATCTCCTTGACCGAGTACGTCATCGCCGAGCGCTCACAAGCCCGAAAGAGGAATCAGGGCGCCCGAGCAGGCGATGGCTCCGGTGCCCGCGCTGTCGAACAGGTCCAGGCGCTCGACCTCGGGCAGGACTTCGCGCGCCTGCGCCAGCGCCCAGCCGGCGACCGTGGCGAAGTCGGCATCGGGAAGATCCGGCAGGTGCTCGTGAAGGGCGTGGTGGTCCAGCGCCTTGAACACCGGCCGGAAGCGCTCCTTCACGTCGCCGAAGTCCAGCGCCCAGCCCCGCAACTCGTCCAGCGGCGCACTCAGGTGCAGGCGCAGCGTGCAGGTGTGGCCATGCATGCGGGAAAGCGGATGACCCGAGGGGGCGTTTCGCAGGCGCAGGGCACTGTCGATGTGGAAGTCCTTCCAGATGCGGTGCACCTGGCCGTCGTAGTGGGCGCCGCACGAAGCGGTCTCGTAGACCTTCACCGAAGCGAGTCCTTCGAGGCCGGGGTTCAAGCGCTCCCAGATCCAGCGCGAGAGGACCTCGCTCGTCGGGTTCTCCAGCCCAGGGAGCTCGTTCAGGCACGCATAGTTCAGTCGATGGTGCAGCGGCGCCCAGTGTTCGTCCACACGATCGGCGGCCAGGTGCGAGGCCTCGCCTTCGCCGATGCGGGCCATCACCACGGCCTCGAAGCCGTGGCCGTGCATGCGTCCGCACTTGTGCCCCAGCGGGACGTGCGGCAGGCGGTGGGCGGACTGGAAGCGATAGCGCCGCCACACCCACGCTTCGCCCGAAGCGAGCAGCTCCACACCGCTCGACGGACTGCTGTGAACGCCGAGTTGCATCAGGGGCGGCACTTGCGGCCGCGCCGCGACCCATCGGGCCAGCTGGACGTCCCCCGGCTCCTCGACACGTTCATTGAGCAGCGACTTGTCCAACGGCGCGACCGCCTCGCGCAGTCGTTCGGCAAGGTCGTGGGCTTGCGCTCCGGGAAACGAAGCCCATCCCGCCGGCAGCTCCGCCCGGGCGTGGACGCGGAAGCCATGGCCGTGCAGGCCGCGCGCCGGATGGCCGGCCGGCAAGCCCGGGACGTGGCGCGCCGAATCGAAGCCGGATTCGGCGAGGAAGAACTGGCGGCTGTCGGACATGGCGCTGAAAAGACAAACGGGTTAGCAGCGCTGGCTGCTAACCCGTTGTGGTTTTGGTCGGGGTGGCGGGATTCGAACTCGCGACCCCTTGCACCCCATGCAAGTGCGCTACCAGGCTGCGCTACACCCCGACGAAGCTGGCAGTATAGCCTGAGCTGAAGGTCAGATCGCCAGCAGGTCGCGAATCGCCAACAATTCGTCGCGCATCTGCTCGACGCTCGGGTTGGCCGGCAGCACGGGCAGGCGCAGTTCGGCCTTTTCGCCGTGGTGGCTCAGAGCCGCCATGGCCACGGCGGCACCATGGGGGGCGGCGACGGTCTGCGGCAGGTCGACGACCACCACCGGGTCGGCATTGGCCGCCTCGGTCAGGCGATTGCGTGCCCCGCTGATGGTGAAGCCCTGGTCGTACAGCAGGTCGCGGATGCGCCGGATCAGCAGCACCTCGTGGTGCTGGTAGTAGCGGCGGTTGCCCCGGCGCTTCATCGGCTTGAGCTGAGTGAACTCCTGCTCCCAGTAGCGAAGCACGTAGGGCTTCACGCCACAAAGCTCGCTCACCTCACCGATCGTGAAGTAGCGCTTGGCGGGGATGGCAGGCAGGCGTGAAGCCCCAGAGTCCATGGCATTCGTCTCGCGAAATCAAGGCGCTTCGGCGAAGTGCTCAGACTCTACTCGAACTCCTCCGCCGGAGGCATGTCGCCCTGAACAATTGCTTTCAACTTGTGACTTGCGTGGAAAGTCACCACGTTTCTTGCCTTGATCGGGATGGGTTCGCCGGTTCGCGGATTGCGTCCGGGCCGCGGCGCCTTGCGCCGGATGGCGAAGTTGCCGAAGCCCGAAAGCTTGACGTCCGTGCCGTTCACCAGCGCCTCGTTCACGATCTCGAAGAAGGCCTCGACCATGTCCTTCGACTCGCGCTTGTTGAGCCCCAGTCGCTCGAACAGCAGCTCGGCCAGCTCGGCCTTGGTGAGCGTGGGCGTCTCCAGCGACGGCAGGATCACGCGGTCCGGCGCGGGCACGGATTCGCTCGGCTCGGTCGGATCGGCAGGAAGTTCGTGGTCCATTTCGCGTCCAAGGTTCATGCACGCAGACGCGCGCCATGCGCGGCCTGTGCACGCGCGATGGCCTGCGCCACCGCGGCATCGATCCGCTCCTCGTTGAGCGTCGCCGTGTCGTCCAGCAACTCCAGCCGCACCGCCAGGCTCCGGTGGCCTGCGGGAATGTCGGCGGTCGGCGCGGAAGGCTTGTAGATGTCGAACAGGGTCGCCCGCCGGACGAGGCCCGCCTCGTCCGCACGCAGCGTGGCCATCAAGGCGTCGTGCTCCACTTGCTCCGAGACCACGAGAGCCAGGTCGCGGTGCACCGCCTGCTGCCGCGGCACGGGCTGGGCCAGGGGCACCTCGCGGCGCTGCACGGCCGCCAGGTCGAGCTCGAACACGACCGGCGCCTGCGGCAGCTCGTAGCCCTGGCGCCAACGCGGATGCAGTTCACCGACGTGGCCGATCACCTGGCCGTCCAGCTCGATCGCGGCGCAGCGGCCTGGATGCATGGCGGGATGCCGGGCAGCCACGAAGCGGGCCTGGCGGGGAGCCAGCAACGCCTCGATGTCGCCCTTCACGTCGAAGAAGTCCGCCGCCTTGTCGCTCGTGCCCCACTGCAGCGTGCCTACCGGCCCGTAGGCCAGGCCGCCGACGCGCTGGGGCTGCGCAATCCCCTGGACGGTGATGTCACCCTGGGCAACCGAGGCGTCGCGCTTGAACACCCGGCCCACCTCGAAGACACGCACGCGCGTTGCCTTGCGGGCAAGGTTGTAGCGCAGCACGTTGACCAGGCTGCCCACCAGGCTCGAACGCATCACGGCCAGCGGCGCGGCGATGGGGTTCAGCACGCGGATCGGGTCGGTGTTGCCCGCGAGCTCCTCCTCCCAGCGCGCCTCGACGAAGCTGAAGTTGATCGTCTCCTGGTAGCCAAGCGCGGCCAGCGCTCGGCGGACCTGGTGCGCGCTGCGCTGCGACTCGGACCTCACCTGGGCCTTCACCGGCGCCAGCGGCGGCGTCGCGGGCAGGCGGTCGTAGCCCAGCACCCGCGCGACCTCCTCGATCAGGTCCTCCTCGATCGCGATGTCGAAGCGCCAGCTCGGCGGCGTCACCGTCAGCACACCATCGCCCTCGGTGAACTGCAGGCCCAGGCGCTGCAAGACACCGGCGCATTCGGCCTGCGTCACGGGCATGCCGATCACCTTGGCAGCACGCGCGACGCGCAACGCGACGGGCTTGGCCTCGGGCAGCGTGCCCTGCCAATCGGTCATCGGGCCGGCTTCGCCACCGCAGACCTCCATCACCAGGCGGGTGATGTGCTCGATGTGCTCGACCGTCAGCGCCGGGTCGACGCCGCGTTCGAAGCGGTGGCCCGCATCGGTGGAGAAGGTGTAGCGGCGAGAGCGGCCGGCGACCGCGTTGGGCCACCAGAAGGCCGCCTCGATGTAGATGTTGCGGGTGTCATCGGAAACGGCCGTCGAATCGCCGCCCATGATGCCGGCCAGGGACTCGACCTGCGAATCGTCGGCGATCACGCCCACCTGCTCGTCGAGCTCGATGGTGTTGCCGTTGAGCAGCTTCAGCTTCTCGCCCGCCCTGCCCCAGCGCACCGTCAGGCCGCCGTGGATCTTGTCGAGGTCGAAGATGTGCGAGGGCCGGCCGAACTCGAACATCACGTAGTTCGAGATGTCGACCAGGGGCGAGACGCTGCGCTGGCCGCAGCGCGCCAGGCGGTCGACCATCCACTGCGGCGTCTTCGCCTTCGGATTCACGCCGCGCACGACGCGGCCGGAGAAGCGGCCGCACAGGTCGCCCGCCTCGACCTTCACCGGCAGGCGTTGATCGTGCGTAGGAGCGACCGCCGCGAAATGCGGTGCCTTCAGCGCCGAGCCCGTGAGCGCCGAGACCTCTCGGGCGATGCCGTAGACCGACAGGCCATGCGCCAGGTTGGGCGTGAGCTTGAGCGTGAAGAGCGTGTCGTCGAGCTTGAGATGCTCTCGGATGTCCTGTCCCAGCGGCGCATCCCCAGACAGCTCGAGCAGGCCGCCATGGTCGTCCGACAGCTTCAGCTCACGCGCCGAGCAGAGCATGCCGAAGCTCTCCACGCCGCGCAGCTTGCCGACCTTGATCTCGAAGGGCTGGCCGTCTTCGCCGGGCGGCAGCTTGGCACCGACCAGCGCCAGCGGCACGCGGATGCCGGCGCGCGCGTTCGGCGCGCCGCACACGATCTGCAGCAGGCCGTCCTTGCTGTGCGGGCCGGCGTCCACGCGGCACACGCGCAGGCGGTCCGCGTTCGGATGCTGCTCGGCCTCGACGATCTCGGCCACGACGATGCCGGTGAACGGCGGCGCGACGGGCTGGAGCTCCTCGACCTCCATGCCCGACATGGTCAGCAGATCGGCCAGCTCGGCCGTGCTCAGCGGGGGGTTGCAGAACTCGCGCAACCAGGATTCAGGGAATTGCATGGGGAAACGATTTCAGGCTTCGGTGTTCGGGGCAGCGGCGGCGGGCTGTGCCGCCTTCACTGGAACTGCGACAGAAAGCGCAGGTCGCCGTCGAAGAACAGGCGCAGGTCGTTCACGCCATAGCGCAGCATGGTGAGCCTGTCCGGGCCCATGCCGAAGGCGAAGCCGATGTAGCGCTCGGGCTCGAGGCCGAAGTTGCGCACCACGTTCGGGTGCACCTGGCCCGAACCGGCCACTTCCAGCCAGCGGCCCTTCAGCGGGCCGTGGGCGAACGCGATGTCGACCTCGGCCGAGGGCTCGGTGAACGGGAAGAACGAGGGGCGGAAGCGGATGGACAGGTCGTCCGTCTCGAAGAAGTTGCGGAAGAAGTCGGAGAAGACCGCCTTCAGATCCTTGAAGCTCACGTTCTCGCCTATCCACAGGCCTTCGCACTGGTGGAACATCGGCGAGTGAGTCGCATCGCTGTCGACCCGGTAGGTGCGACCCGGCGCGATGACGCGGATCTCGGGCATGGCCTCGCCCCGGGCGAGCGCCTCGGCATGCCGCGCCGCGTGGGCGCGCGCGTAGCGCACCTGCATCGGGCTGGTGTGCGGACGCAGGTTGAGCCAGCGGCCGCCTTCGTCCTTCATGTCGACGTAGAAGGTGTCCTGCATCGAACGCGCCGGATGGTTCTCCGGGTTGTTCAGCGCGGTGAAGCTCATCCAGTCGGTCTCGATCTCCGGGCCATCCGCCACGTCGAAGCCCATCGAACCGAAGATGGCCTCGATGCGCTCCATCGTGCGCGAGACCGGATGCAGCCCGCCGGCGCCGCGCTGGCGCCCAGGCAGGGTCACGTCGAGCGCCTCGGCCTTCAGCTGGGCCTCCAGCTCGGCAGCAGCCAGCTTCTCGCGGCTGGTGCCGAGCGCCGCCTCGATGGCTTGCTTGGCCTGGTTGACCTCGGCGCCCCGGGCCTTCTTCTCTTCGGGCGGCAAGGCGGCCAGCCCCTTGAGCAACTCGGTCACGCGGCCGGACTTGCCGAGATAGCGCGCCTTGGCGTTCTCGAGGTCCGCGGGCGTGGCCGCGCCATCGAAATCGGCCCGGGCGGCGGACACCAGTTGTTCGAGGTCGTTCATGCGGGAAACCGGAATCGGGATGAGTCGTGTGCGAAAGAAAAAAGGCCGCACCAGCAGGTGACGGCCTTGGAGTGCCTGTGCAGCCTTCGCGGCGCTTCGAGAAGAGGCGCCGTGGGCATGCGACGGTATCAGCTCAGCTGGGCCTTCACCTTGTCGACGATGCTCGCAAAAGCGGCCGGGTCGTTGATCGCCATGTCCGACAGGACCTTGCGGTCCAGGTCGATGTTGGCCTTCTTCAGGCCGGCGATGAACTTGCTGTAGGTCAGGCCCAGACCACGCGTGGCAGCGTTGATACGGGCGATCCACAGCTGGCGGAAGACGCGCTTCTTGGTGCGGCGATCACGATAGGCGTACTGGCCCGCCTTCATCACCGCCTGCTTGGCGATGCGGAAGACGTTCTTGCGGCGACCACGGAAGCCCTTGGCCAGGGCCAGGATCTTCTTGTGGCGGGCGCGGGCGGTGACACCACGTTTGACGCGAGGCATTGTTGCTTTCCTTTCAGTCCGTCAGAAGATCAGAGGCCAGCGAAGGGCAGCATCGCGGCGATGTGGCCCATGTTGGTCTCGTGCACGTTGGCGGCGCCGCGAAGCTGGCGCTTGGTCTTGGTGCTCTTCTTGGTGAGGATGTGGCGCTTGTACGCCTGACCGCGCTTGACGGTGCCACCCGGACGGACGCGGAAGCGCTTCTTGGCCCCGCTCTTGGTCTTCATCTTGGGCATGACTGCTCCTTATCGATTGCCTAGGCTGGGCGGCCACCGAAGGGACGGCGACGCTTGACGAGCCTGCCAGGCTTCTGCTTCCTCCCGGCGGCGACCAACCACCGGGCGAATCCTTCAAATCTTCAAGACGCCTACTTCTTCTTCGGCGCCAGGACCATGATCATCTGGCGCCCTTCGAGCTTGGGCATGTGCTCCACCACTGCCACATCGGCCAGTTCATCGCGGATGCGCTCGAGCAGCCGCATGCCGATGTCCTGGTGGGTGATCTCGCGGCCCCGGAACCGCAGGGTCACCTTGCCCTTGTCGCCGTCCTCGCCGATGAAGCGGCGCAGGTTGCGCATCTTGATCGCGTAGTCGCCTTCGTCGGTGCCCGGGCGGAACTTGACTTCCTTGACCTCGATGATCTTCTGCTTGGCTTTCGCCTCGGCGGCGCGCTTTTGCTCCTGGTACTTGAACTTGCCGTAGTCCATCAGCCGGCAGACCGGCGGATCGGCTTGGGCGGCAATCTCGACCAGGTCCACGTCGGCTTCCCCGGCCATCCGCAAGGCATCCTGAATGCTGACGATGCCTAGCGGCTCGTTCTCGACGCCGTTCAGGCGCACATTCGGGGCCATGATTTCGCGGTTGAGTCGATGCTTGCGCTCGACATTGGGCATCCGACGGTCGGCAAAGGTAGCGATGGTTCAAACCCCTCAAACAGGCCCTGAGGCAAGTGCAGGACCCGGCAAAAACGATCGGCGAACGAAAACCGAGGCAGAACTCAGACCTTGGCCGCGATGTCGCCTGCGAGCTTCTGTTGGAAGTCTGCTAGGGACATCACGCCCAGATCCTGGTTGCCTCGGGCGCGCACCGCGACGGCCCCGCTTGCCTTTTCCTTGTCGCCTACGACGAGGATGTACGGGACCTTCTGCAAAGAATGCTCGCGTATTTTATACGTGATCTTTTCGTTGCGCAAATCGGCCTCGGCCCTAACTCCTTGTTTTTTCAGTGATTTCACGACTGAAGCCACATAGTCGGCCTGGGCATCGGTGATGGACGAGACCACGACCTGGGTCGGCGAGAGCCAGGCCGGCAGCGCACCCGCGTGCTGCTCGATCAGGATGCCGATGAAGCGCTCCAGGCTGCCGACGATGGCCCGGTGCAGCATCACCGGCGTCTTGCGCTCTCCCGATTCGGCCACGTACTCCGCCCCCAGGCGTTCGGCCATGAAGAAGTCGACCTGCATCGTGCCGCATTGCCATTCGCGGCCCAGTGCATCCTTCAGCGTGTACTCGATCTTCGGGCCGTAGAACGCGCCGTCGCCCGGCGAGACGACGAACTCGCAGCCCGAGCGGCGCAGCGACTCCATCAGCGCGTGCTCGGCCTTGTCCCAGCTCTCGTCAGAGCCGATGCGCTGCTCCGGCCGCGTGGCGATCTTGTAGAGGATCTCCTGGAAGCCGAAGTCGGCGTAGACCTTCTGCAGCAGCGACGTGTATTCGACGCATTCGCCGAGGATCATGTCCTCCGTGCAGAAGATGTGGCCGTCGTCCTGCGTGAAGCCGCGCACCCGCATGATCCCGTGCAGGCCGCCCGTGGGCTCGTTGCGGTGGCACTGGCCGAATTCGCCGTAGCGCAGCGGCAGGTCGCGGTAGCTCTTGATGCCCTGCTTGAAGATCAGGATGTGGCCCGGGCAGTTCATCGGCTTGATCGCGTAGTCGCGCTTCTCCGACTCCGTCGTGAACATGTTCTCGCGGTACTTCTGCCAGTGGCCCGTCTTCTCCCACAGCGACTTGTCCAGGATCTGCGGGCCCTTGACCTCCAGGTAGCCGTTGTCGCGGTAGACCTGCCGCATGTACTGCTCGACGCACTGCCAGACCGTCCAGCCCTTGGGGTGCCAGAAGACCGTGCCGGGCGAATGCTCGTCGATGTGGAAGAGATCCAGTTCGCGGCCGAGGCGGCGGTGGTCGCGCTTCTCGGCCTCCTCCAGCATCGTCAGGTACTTCTGCAGGTCGTCCTTGCTGGCCCAGGCCGTGCCGTAGATGCGCTGGAGCATCTCGTTGCGGTGGTCGCCTCGCCAGTAGGCGCCGGCCACCTTCATCAGCTTGAAGTGCTTGAGCTTGCCCGTGGAGGGCACGTGGGGGCCGCGGCACAAGTCCTCGAACTTGCCTTCCCGGTAGAGCGAAACGTCCTCGCCCTGCGGGATCGAGCCGATGATCTCGGCCTTGTAGTGCTCGCCGATGCCCGAGAAGTAGGCGACGGCCTCGTCTCGCGGCAGCACGCGGCGCTCGACCTTCTCGTCCTTCTTCGCCAGCTCGCCCATCTTCGCCTCGATGGCGGCCAGGTCCTCGGGCGTGAAGGGGCGCTTGTACGAGAAGTCGTAGTAGAAGCCGTTCTCGATGACCGGGCCGATCGTGACCTGGGCCTCGGGGAAGAGCTCCTTCACCGCATAGGCCAGCAGGTGGGCCGTCGAATGGCGGATCATCTCGAGGCCGTCGGCATCCTTGTCCGTCACGATGGCCAAGGCCATGTCGCGCTCGATGCGGTAGCTCGTGTCCACCAGCTTCGCCTCGGCACCGTGGCCGACGCGGCCGCCGAGCGCCGCCTTGGCGAGGCCGGGGCCGATGGAGGCAGCCACCTCGGCCACCGTCAGCGGGCCCGGGTACTCGCGTTGGGAACCGTCGGGCAATGAGATCTTGATCATGGGAGTTCCAAAACAAAAAGCGCGGCTGGGTGGCCGCGCTTCGTGTGGGAGAGAAAGTAAGGACGAGTACGAACGAGCCGCGGCCGACTAGGAATCAACTCCGAAGGTCGTAGTTCGCGGTGTCATAACCCGTGCTGCCTTTCCCGCTCTTGTCTGCTGGTGGAAGGCTGGATTGTAAGTCGAGGTCGGCGGCTGGCGCCAGCTACAAGGCTTCGGCCTCGATGGCGGCGCCCGACTCGACCAGGGCTGCGAACTCGTCGGCCAGGCGCTGGCCTTCGGAGACGGCGCCCCGCCACGCTGCCTGGCGGGCTTTCAGATCAGTTCCGTAGCGCTTGAAGTCGCTGCGGTCGGGCAGCTTGCCCCCGGGCAGCGTGGCGATCCAGTCCGGATTCGGAGCCAGCACGACGAGGCGATCCAGCGCCGCGGTCGAGCGATGGCGATGGCGCAGCGACTTGTCCAGCCAGCCCGGCACCACGGCGGCCTGGAAGTGCGGATACAGCGCCAGGCCTTCGCCCAGCCCGTCGTAGCGCCAGTGGAGGTGGTAGTCGGTGATGCCGCCGTCCCAATAGGCGCCCGGCGGCGCACCGGGGATGTCGTGCACCGCCAGCATCCAGAACGGAATGGAGCAGCTGGCCATCACTGCCTGCACGAGGTTCTCCACGCCGAGCCGGACCGTGCGCGTGCGGAAGTCGGTCAGGGGCAGCGGGAGCGGGTCGCGCACGTCGGAGAACACCACCCGCTCCATCCAGCCGCCGAGCGCACGCCGCGAAACGACATTGGCAGCGAAGGCCGTTGTGAATCCCAGCGGCGTGGCAAGGCGGTTCTCGCGCCGCAGCAAGTGGCGCCCGCGGCTGGTCACGACGTGCAACCGCCAACTCGGATGCGAAAGCAGCTCCTCCTCGCGGCCATCGAAATGGGCGTGGAGCGTGTCGGCGAAATCCTGGCTCACCGAACGCGGCGTGGGCACCTGGCCATCGGCGCGTGAGTAGTCGCTTTCGATGTAGTCGTCCGCCAGGCGCTGCAGCGCGCGGTCGGCGTCGTTCAGGCATGCAGCGGCCATGCGCCAGGCGCCGACCGACGCGCCCACGAGGTGCACCGTGTGGCCCGATCGCTGCAGCCAGCGGCCGAAGAGATAGCGGTCCAGCGGGTTCAGCGCGAGCCCCTTCGGCCCTCCCGCTGCCGCCGGGATCACGCGCACGTCCTGCGGGCTCAGGCCGCGCTCGCGCAGCTGCGCCCGCGCCGAAGGGCCCGCGAGGATGCGCAATGCCCGGGTCCGATCACTCATTTGCCGAAGTGCCAATCCATGCGTTAGGGGGAGTATCCCCTCCTCGAACGGCAGACCGGCCCGGCGATAATCGCCGGATGACCTCGACGCCCCCCTCGCAGGATGGCCTGCGGCCGCACGGCACGCTGACCCGCTACTACGAAAGCAAGGAGCAGCACCGTGCCTTCGTGCAGGCCATCTTCGATGGCACGGCGGTCGACTACGACCGCATCGAGCGCATCCTTGCGCTGGGCAGCGGGCCCTGGTATCGCCGGCAGGCGCTGCAACGCGCCGGCCTGGCCGAAGGCGCCAAGGTGCTCGATGTCGGCACCGGCACCGGGCTGGTCGCTCGCGAGGCGCTGGCCCTCGTCGGCCCGCGCGGCTCGCTGGTCGGGGTGGATCCGAGTCCCGGCATGCTGAGCCAGGCCCACCTGCCCGGCATCGAGCTGCTGCAGGGCTTCGCCGAAAAGATCCCGCAGCCTGACGACAGCGCCGACTTCCTGAGCATGGGCTATGCGTTGCGCCACCTGAGCGACGTGCGGCCGGCGTTCGCCGAGTTCCACCGCACCCTCAGGCCGGGCGGGCGGCTGCTGATCCTCGAGATCACCAAGCCCGCCTCCAGCTGGGCCACCTGGCTGCTCAAGGCCTACATGCGCCTGGTCGTGCCGGCCGCGGCCTGGTTCGTCAGCCGCGGGCACGACACGCCCAAGCTCTGGCGCTATTACTGGGACACGATCGAGGCCTGCATCCCGCCCGATGCCGTCATGCAGGCCCTTCGTGAAGCCGGCTTCACCGACGTGAAGCGCCACGTCGAGCTCGGCATCTTTTCCGAATACACCGCGACCAAGCCCATAGCCGCCGCATGACGCTGCAGGATCGACCGACACAGCCGTCCGCCACCCCCACCGGCCCCTCCGAGTGCGACGTGTTCGTCATCGGCGGCGGGCCCGGCGGATCCACCGCCGCGATGCTGCTGGCCCGCCAGGGCCGCCGCGTCGTGATGGCCGAGAAGGCCCACCACCCGCGCTTCCACATCGGCGAGTCGCTGCTACCCGCCAACGTGGCGCTGTTCGACAGGCTGGGCCTGCGCGAGCAGGTCGAGAAGATCGGCATGCCCAAGTGGGGCATAGAGTTCGTTTCGCCCGATCATGAGCACCGCAGCTTCCTGGAGTTCGGCGAGGCATGGGACAAGACCATGCCCTACGCCTGGCAGGTGCGCCGCTCGGACCTGGACGAGCTGATGTTTCGACACGCCCGCGCCTGCGGCGCGGAGACGATCGAGGGCTGCCGGGTGCGCGAAGTGAGCTTCGACCAGGACGGCGCCTGGGTCGACACGCGGCTCGACGACGGCAGCGAACGGCGCTGGCGCGCCCGCTACGTGATCGACGCGACGGGGCGCGACGCCCTGCTCGCCACTCAGCGCAAGACCAAGCGCCGGATGCCCGAGCACAACAGCGCGGCGATCTACGGCCACTTCACCGGCGCCGAGAGGCTGCCCGGGAAGAAGGAAGGCAACATCAGCATCTTCTGGTTCCGGCACGGCTGGTTCTGGTTCATCCCGCTGGCCGACGGCACGACCAGTGTCGGCGCGGTCTGCTGGCCGCACTACCTGAAGTCCCGCGACAAGCCGCTGAAGGACTTCTTCTCCGACACCATCGCCATGTGCCCGCAGCTGCAGGCGCGGCTCGCCAGCGCGCAGCTGGTGGGTAACGTAGTGCACGCCACGGGCAACTACTCCTACACCGGCACCGAGTGCTGCGGCGAGCGCTTCGCCCTGGTCGGCGATGCCTTCGCGTTCGTGGATCCGGTGTTCTCGTCGGGCGTCTACCTGGCGATGAACAGCTCCTTCGCGGTGGCCGACCTGGTGGCGGCCACGCTCGATCGTCCGGCCGATGCAGCCTCGGCCCGCCGCACGTATGAACGCCTGATGAAGGATGGGCCGAGGATCTTCGGCTGGTTCATCTTCCGGGTCACCAACCCCACCATCCGCAACCTGTTCATGCAACCGGCCAACCCGATGAGGGTGAAGGAGGCGGTGCTCTCGCTGCTGGCCGGCGACATCTTCGGCAGCACGCCCATCTGGCGCTCCATCCTGATCTTCAAGTGCATCTACTACATCTCCCAGCTGATGCATCCGCTGCGCAGCTTCGAGGTCTGGCGCCGGCGCCGCGCCAACATCCGCGACGTGGGCCCGACCAAGGGCGAGAACGTGATGGAGGGGGCATGAGTTCAGCGGCCACGACGCTGCGCGCGCTGAGGCTGCCCGATCCGGCGCAGGCCCGGACGCTGATGGAGCAGGGCCGCTGGCTTGGTGGCGTGAGCTACCAGCCCCCGCAGGATGACGCCAGCGGGATGGTGGCAGGCGTCGGCTTCCAGCCTCTTTCGGGCAATGCCAACGAGGTCGACGGCTGGCTGGCCGGCCCGGGTGTGCAGGCCGGCCGCCTCGGCCCGGTACGCTGGCACACCGACGGCCACTGGTTGTTCGGTAGCTATGACAGCACCCCCGAGCAGGCCGAGGCCGGCCTGGGCGAGCTCTCGAAGCAGGCCTACACGGGCATCTTCAACGCCCTGGAGGCGGCCGGCACCCCGCACCTGATCCGCCTGTGGAACTACCTGCCCGCGATCAACCGCGAGCAGTCGGGCCTCGAGCGCTACCGGCAGTTCAACCTGGGCCGCCAGCAGGCCTTCCTCGACGCGCGGCGCGATGCCTTTGCCGGGGCGCCGGCGGCCTGCGCGCTCGGCACCCATGACGACGGCGTGTTCCGGGTTCGCTTCCTCGCCGGCCGCACGCCGGCGCAACCGCTCGAGAATCCCCGCCAGGTGCCCGCCTGGCGCTACCCGAGCGAGTTCGGCCCGCGCACGCCGACCTTCTCGCGCGCCGTCCTCGTCCCGGTTTCGGCGGACGAGCTGACCCTGCTGATCTCCGGAACCGCGAGCATCGTCGGCAGCGCCAGCGTCCATCAGGGCGACGTGAGAGCCCAGACCGAAGAGACGCTGCGCAACCTGCAGGCCGTGATCGGCGCGGCGCACGAGCGGGGCAGCGCACGATTCGAGCTGCCTTCGATGACCTGCACCGTCTACGTGCGCCATGCGGCCGACGTGGACGAGGTGCGCCGCTGCTTCGAGGCCACCGTGGGGGCCGATTCGCACGCCGCCCGGCGGGCCATCTACCTCCAGGCCGACATCTGCCGCAGCGACCTGCTGGTCGAGATCGAAGCCCACGCCACCGCGGCCGGGGCGCTGGCGTGATGGCGCCGCGCAGCTCGAGCCAGCTGCTCAGGCTGGCCGCGGGGATAGGCATGGCCGGCTTCGCGCTGGCGAGCGCCCACGCGGAGGACAGGCCGCTGTGGGAACTCGGCCTGGGGGCCGGCGTGCTGACGCTGCCCCACTATCGCGGATCCGACCAATCCAGCACCTGGCTGCTGCCCGTGCCCTACGCGGTCTACCGCGGCGAGCTGTTCAAGGCCGACCGCGAAGGCGCGCGCGCCACCTTGTTCGACACCGACCGCAGCGAGCTCAACCTCAGCTTCGCGGCCAGCGCCCCGACGGACAGCGAGGACAACCTGGCGCGCCAGGGCATGCCGGACTTGTCGCCCACCGTCGAGGTGGGCCCCGTCTGGAGCTACACCGTGCTGCGAGGCGATGACCACAAGCTGGACTTCCGCTGGCCGGTACGCGCCGTCTTCACCGTCGAATCCTCGCCGCGCCACGTGGGCTGGGTCAGCTCGCCGCGCGTCAACCTCGACCGCAGGCTCGGCGACTGGAACCTGGGGCTGCTCGCCGGCCCGCTGTTCGGCGACCGCCGCTACCACGACTACTTCTACACGGTGCGCCCCGGCGAGACGACGGTCAGCCGCCCGGCCTTCCGCGCCGGCGCCGGGTACGAGGGCTGGCAGGCCACCACAGCCTTGTCGCGCCAGGTCGGCAACTGGTGGCTGGGGGCCTTCTTCCGCTACGACCAGATCGCCGGCCACGGCGTCGTCGAAAGCCCGCTGGTGCGCGACCGCCACCAGTTCTCGGCCGGCCTGGCGGTCAGCTGGATCTTCGCCCGCTCCACGGTGCTGGTGGCGGAGCAGCCTTGAGAGTGGCCAGCGCATGAACCACTGGCTGCTGCGCCCGCTGATGCTGGTCCTTCTCTGGATGCAGCTGCTACTGCTCGGGCTGATGTCGCTGTGCTGGAACCTCGTCGCGGTGGTGCTGTATCCGCTGCTGCCACGCCAGCGCGGCCTCGAGGTCGGCCGCGCCGGCATCTCGCGCGGCTACGGCATCTTCTGGCAGATCGCGAACGCATCGGGGCTGCTGAAGATGGATGCCACCGCACTGGATCCGTTGCGCGACGAGCCGGGCCTGATCGTGGTGGCGAACCACCCGAGCATGCTCGATGCGCTGATGGTCGTCGCACGGCTGCCGCGCAGCGCCTGCGTGATGAAGGCCAGCCTGGCCCGCAATCCCTTCCTCGGCGCGGGCGCGCGCCTGGCCCGCTACATCCGCAACGACTCGGCGCTCGGCATGGTGCGCCACGCCGTCGCCGACCTGAAGGCGGGCGGCCAGCTGGTGCTGTTCCCCGAAGGCACGCGCACGACGAAGCGCCCGATCAACCCCTTCCGCCCGGGCTTCACCGTCATCGCCAAGATGGCCGGCGCGCCCATCCAGACCGTCATCATCGAGACCCGTTCGCCCTACCTCGGCAAGGGCTGGCCGCTGTGGCGCCTGCCGCCGCTGCCGATCCAGTTCTCGGTGCGCCTGGGCCGCCGCTTCGAGCCCGCCGACGATCCCGCCGCGCAGCTGCGCGAGATCGAGGCCTACATCGCCCGGGAGGTCGGCGGTCCCTCACCCTCGCCATGACCCTGCCTACGCCGCCCTCCAGCCGACAGCTGGTCCTGATCCCGAGCTACAACACCGGCCCCAAGCTGGTCGAGACGGTGCTGGCCGCGCGGTCGCAGTGGAATCCCGTGTGGGTGGTGATCGACGGCAGCACCGACGGCAGCGACCGCCTGCTGGCCGAAGCGGTGGCGGGCGACAGCGGGGTGAGGATCCTCGCCTTGCCGCACAACCAGGGCAAGGGCGCGGCGGTGCTGCACGGCCTGCAGGAGGCGCGGGCTGCCGGCTTCCGGCAAGCGCTGACGATGGATTCCGACGGCCAGCACCCGGCTGCGCTGATCCCGGAGTTCATGAAGGCCGCCGGCGAGAGGCCGGAAGCGATGATCCTCGGCCGCCCCGTCTTCGACGCCAGCGCCCCGCTGCTGCGCGTGCGGGGCCGCAAGGTCTCCAACTGGTGGACCGACCTGGAGACACTGGGCGCGGGCGTCGGCGACTCCCTCTACGGCTTTCGCGTCTACCCGATCGAGGAGCTGATCGCGGTGATGCGCCGCCAGCCCTGGATGCGGCGCTTCGATTTCGACACCGAGGCCGTCGTGCGCCTGGCCTGGCGCGGCGTCAAGCCGATCAACGCCGACGCGCCGGTCAAGTACCTGAGCGCCGACGAAGGCGGCGTCTCGCACTTCCGCTATGGCCGCGACAACGTGCTGCTGACCTGGATGCACACGCGGCTGATGCTGGAGTTCCTGCTGCGGCTGCCGCTGCTGATAGGCCGTCGACTGACGAAACAGCCGCCCTTCCAGGACTGAAGGCCTTTGCAGCCCCGGCTCAGGCCATGCCGCCGTTGATCGAGACGACCTGGCCCGTGATGTACCCGGCCTCGGGGCCGGCGAGGAAGGCCGCGAGCGCCGCCACTTCCTCGGGCTTGCCGGCGCGGCCGGCCGGCACCAGCGCGGCGACGGCCTTGGCGTCGAACACCGCGCCCGCCATGGGCGACTCGATGATGCCGGGGGCGATCGCATTGACGGTCACGCCGCGCCCCGCGACTTCGAGCGAGAGCGCCTTGGTGGCGCTGTTGAGCGCGCCCTTGGCGGCCGCATAGTTGACCTGGCCGCGGTTGCCCATGAGGGCGGCCACGGACGAGATGTTGATGACGCGGCCCCAGCGCGTGCGCAGCATGGGCAGCAGCAGCGGCCGCGTGACGTTGAAGAAACCGTCGAGCGAGACGTCGATGACCCGGTGCCACTGTTCGGCCCGCATGCCGGGGAAGACGGCATCGTCGTGGATGCCCGCGTTGTTGACGATGAGCTGCACAGGGCCGTCCGCCAGCATGCGTTCGCAAGCCGCCTGTGCCGCGGCCGCATCGGTCACGTCGAAGGCCAGCGCCTCGGCCTGCCCGCCGGCGCAGCGGATCTCCTCGGCCAGAGCCTGCACGGCATCGAGCCGGCTGTTGGCATGCAGCAGCATCGAGGCGCCTTCTTGCGCGAGGCGACGCGCCATCGCCGCGCCGAGGGCGCCGCTGGCGCCGGTGATCAGGCAGCGCCTGCCATCCAGGTTCGTCGTCATGTCGTCGTTCCAGCCGGCCTCAGCGGCGTGTTGAGCACGACCGTCGCGCGGCCTTCGGCGACGAGGGCCTCATTCGCGTCCGTCACCCGGAAGGCGTAGAGCAGCTGGCGATCATCGCCGGCCATGCGCTCGGCCTCGATGCGCAGCGGGCCAGGCACGTCGTCCATGCGCCAGCGAGCCAGGCGCACGGCGCGCGCGCTGGCGAGGTAGCCAGGCACCGGCCCCGCCGGCTGGCCGCTGGCCTCGGCGCGCAGGGCCCCGTGCAGCGCCATGGCCTGGGCGGCGTACTCGATGGCGTGCGCAGCCAGCAGGCCACTCCCGCTTCGCAAGGGATGGGCGGGGTCGCCGTGGTTCGTCGCGCGGCAAGACACGCTGTCGTCGCTCCAGTCGAGCAGGCTTTCGAGCAGGCACATGCTGCCCTGGTGCGGCACGCGCTCGGCAATGCCGGCGTGATCGAGCTTGAGCGGGGCGGCCAGGCTCATGCGTCGGCGCCCCCGGCGACCGTCACCACGAGGCGCTGGGCGCCCTGCCCTTCGAGCACCACTCGCATCGCGCGCCGCGAGGCGATCGCCTCCAGCAGCGGCAGCGACTGCGCCGCCGGGATGGCCCGGCGCAGGGCCTCCAGGTCCGACGGCGCGCATGGCGTGACGGCATCGCCCGGCCGCCCCGCCTCGACCTGCAGTGTCGCCGTCGATCGACCACTGCCTTCCATTCGGCCCAGCAGCAACGCGACGCCGAACGCATCCGGCGACGGACGCTGCGCGTGCAGGGGCTGCGGATAGGGGATGTCGGACGCCACGAGCAGGACCGGGTTCCCTTCGGCTGCCACCTGGGCCGCCGCCTCGAGCACGCCGGCGGCCAGGCTCGCATCGAACCCGCACAGGCTCGTCGACGGCGCCCGCGAGGCCGTGGCGATGTGCCAGTAGCCCGCGGTCGCGTTGTGGACCGAGTTGGTGAAGCGGGTGGGTGACACCGCGCGCTCGGGCGCAGCAAGCGCCTCGCACATCGCGTGGCAGTTGAGCGTGTCGCCGCTGGACGAGGTGAAGACGGTGGCCAGCCGGGACACCTCGATCTCGTGGCCGGCGGCCACCGCCATCTCGATGGCCTGGTCCGCCACAGCGAGCGAGAGCTTCACCAGCGAGCCCGCCCG
>CAMLGG010000068.1 GCA_946479475.1 uncultured Ideonella sp.
CGGTTCAGTCGCCCTCGTAGGCCCGCTGGAAGTCGGCCAGCGTCTTGCCCGATTCGTCGCGGAAGGGCTCCTCCAGCATCGTGAGCGCCACGATGCGGTCGACGCGGAAGCTGCGGAAGTCGTCGCGGTGCTCGCACCAGGCGCCCAGTGTCCAGACCGCGCCCCAGAAGAAGCAGCCCAGCGGACGCACGGTGCGCTCGCTGTCGCGGCCGGCCTCGTCGCGGTAGGCCAGGTGCAGTTTGCGGCGCAGCTCGATGGCACCGCGAAGTCGCTCCAGCCGCTCGCGCACCGGGTCGTGGCCGCTCCAGGAGGGCGCGTAGATCGCCAGGCTCTCGGCGGCGGCGCGAGCGGCCGCGGGCAGCACCGCAAGGATCTTCGACAAGGCGCCTTCGGCCGCCGCGGCCAACTCGCCATCCAGCCGCGGCTGGGCGATGCGCACCGCCGCGACCAGGGCCTTGGCTTCGTCGGACGAGAACATGAGCGGCGGCAGGTCGTAGCCCGCGCCGAGCCGGTAGCCCACGCCGGCCTCGCCCTCGATCGGCACGCCCTGCGCCTGCAGGTCGGCCACGTCTCGGTAGACGGTGCGCAGCGAAACCTCCAGCCGCGCCGCGAGGAAGGCAGCCGTCGAAAGACGGCGCCCGCGGATCAGCTGGACCAGCTCGAACAGGCGGTCGGCTCTTCGCATCAACCCATCGCCGTGCAGATCTCGACCAGCGTGCCGTCGGGACATCGCACGTAGGCCACGGTCTGCCCCCAGGGCTTGACCTTCGGCGGCGAAAGCAACTCGGCACCCGCGGCCACGGCCCGCTCGCAGGCCGCCGCCACGTCGGTCGCGACCAGCCCGACCTCCATGCCCAGCGGCCGCTTCGAGGCATCCGCGGCCACGTACTCGTGCCCCAGGTTGCCCCGCGCCGTGTCGTGCTGTGCGAACGACAGCGTGGTGCCGCCCGTCTCCAGCTCGCCGTAGCCGCCGCCGGGCGCGACGAAGCGGCGCTTCAGCCCGAAGGCCTGCTCGAAGAAGGCCAGCGACTTCTCGACGTCAGCTACATAAACGATGGTGTAAGCGAAGTGCATGTCGACCTCCAGACAACGAATGCTACGCGTCGCGTTCGTGCACTGAGCGCGCGAGGACCGCCGCCCCCTCCCGCTGAAGCGCGGCAGCGCTTCAGCCCCGGCGCGCGCAGCGCCGCCGCCTACCAGGGCGTGCGCGGATCCGGCTTTGCCGGTCCGCTGCGCGAGCCCCCTTGGGGGGCAGCCCCCGGAAGGGGGCGTGGGGGCCTATCTCATGGCATGCAGGCCGACGCGGTTGCCTTCGCTGTCCTCGATCTGCGCGAAGGCCCCCATGCCCTCGGGCAGCTCGGTGCGCGGCACCAGCAGCCTGCCGCCGGCTTCCGGCAGGCGTGCGAGCACGGCGTTCAGCGACGGGTCGGCATTCAGGTAGACGACCGTGCCCTGGGTGCTGGGCGACGGGGCGTTGCTGCCGGCGAACAGGCAACCGCCGACGCTGTCGCCGGGTTGATATTCGAAGACGGCCAGCGTGGTCTCGGGCCCCATGGCCTCGCGCCGCAGCGGGCGGTGGAAAAGGGTCTCGTAGAAGCGCTGTGCGCGGTCCAGGTCGCGCACCGGGATCTCGAACCAGTGGATGGCGTGGGCGGCGGGAGTCTGGGCGTTGCTCATCGGTGCTCTCCTGGTGAATTGGCAGGAGCGGCATGCTGCGACACGGCTGCTGACAGCGTGATGGCAGCAAGGGGTTGCGCGCCGCGGGCGGCAGGACTCCAATCCCGCCCATGTCGCCCACCGAGCTTCCGCCCCAGGACCGGCCGCCGCACGACCAGCTCGACGCCCTGTACGCCGACGCGTACCGCGAGCTGCGCCGGCTGGCGCGGGCGCGCCTGCATGGCGGCGGCCGCAACACGGTGCTCGACACCACCGCGCTGGTGCACGAGAGCTACCTGCGCCTGGCGCGCCACGGCGAGGTCGCCTTCGAGGACAAGCTGCGCTTCATGGTCTACGCCGGCCGCGTGATGCGCTCGGTCATCATCGACCTGGTGCGCGAGCGGCAGGCCGAGCGGCGCGGCGGCGACGCCGCCCACGTCACCCTCGACACCCAGCTCGGCGCCGGCCTCGGCCCCGAAGCCGGCGAGGCCGAGATCCTGCGGGTGCACGACGCGCTCGAGGAGCTCGCGCGGCTCGACGCGCGCATGGCGCAGGTGGTCGAGCTGCGCTATTTCGCCGGCATGACCGAGGCCGAGATCGCGCAGGCACTGGGCGTGACCGACCGCACCGTGCGTCGCGATTGGCAGCAGGCCCGGCTGTTCCTCGCGGAGGCGCTCCGGTAGCGCTGTTTCGCCGTGAGCGCCGCATCGCTGTCCGATCTCGCCCCGGGCGATTTCGCGAGGCTGCGGCAGCTGCTGGACGAGGCGCTCGAACTGCCGCCCACCGAGCGCGCGGCCTGGCTGGCGAAGCTGCCGGCCGACCAGGCCGTGCTGCGTTCGAGGCTGGAAGGCCTGCTCGCCCATGCCGAAGACTCGCAGGAGGGACCGCGCACGGCATCGCGCTTCACGCTGCCGCGCCTGAAGCCGCCGGACGAGTCCGAGCCGCCGCTGCCGCCGGACGCGGGCCCCTACCGGGCCATCCGCCTGCTGGGTGAGGGCGGCATGGGCCGCGTCTGGCTGGCCGAGCGGACCGACATGCTGCACGGCCGGCCCGTCGCGCTGAAGCTGCCGCATGCGGCGTGGCGCCATCCCCGCCTCGCGGAGCGGCTGGCGCAGGAGCGCGAGATCCTGGCCGTGCTCGACCACCCGAACATCGCCCGCATCTACGACGCCGGCGTGGCCGCCGACGGCCAGCCCTACCTGGCGCTGGAGTACGTCGAGGGCGAGCGCATCGACGAGTACGCCCGGCGCCTTTCGCTAGGGGTGCGGGAGAGGGTGCGGCTGTTCCTGCAGGTGACTGCCGCAGTGGCCCACGCCCACGCACGGCTGGTGGTTCACCGCGACCTCAAGCCCGGCAACATCCTGGTCGGCCGTGACGGCCAGGTGCGGCTGCTCGACTTCGGCATCGCGAAGCTGCTGGGCACCGACCCGGCCGCCGCGGAGCTCACCGCGCCGGCGCAGCGCGCGTTGACGCCGCAGTACGCGGCGCCCGAGCAGATCCTCGGCCAGCCCATCGGCACGGCCGCCGACATCTACTCGCTGGGCGTCGTGCTCTACGAGCTGCTCACCGGCGAGCTGCCGTACAAACCCCGGCGGGCCTCTGCCGCGGCGCTGGAGGAGACCATCGTCCAGGCCGAACCTCCGCGGCCGAGCCAGCGCAGCACCGACCCGCAGGTCCGGCGGCTCCTCAAGGGCGACCTCGACACCATCGTGCTCAAGGCGCTGAGGAAGGCTCCGGCCGAGCGCTACCCGACGGCCCAGGCGCTCGCCGACGACCTGTCGAACTGGCTGGCCGACCGCCCGGTGGCGGCGCGCCCCGACAGCCCGTGGTACCAGGCGCGCAAGTTCATGCGGCGCAACCGGCTCGGCGTCGGCGTGGCCGGCGGCTTCGTGCTCTCCCTCGGCGCGGCGCTCGGCGTCGCGTTGTGGCAGGCCGACCAGGCGCGCGCCGAGGCCGCCAAGGCCCAGGCCATCACCGGTGTCCTGGTCGGCCTGTTCAAGGCCAACGACATCGAGCAGGCCGACGGGGCAGCCAAGCGCCGGCAGAGCGTGCAGCAGCTGCTCGAGCACAGTGCCGATGCGCTGGGCGACGGCCTCGCAGGCCAGCCCGCGGTGCGTGCGGAGCTGCGCCGCATCGTCGGCGGTCTGTTGAGCGACCTGGAGATCAACGGTGCGGCCATCCGCCTGCAGCGCCGGCAGGCGGAGGATCTCGCTGCCCGCGCAGCGCCGGCGGCGGCCCAGGTGGGTGCGTGGCGTGCGCTGGCCCAGAGCCTGTTCCGCGACAGCGAACTGGCCGGGGCGCGCGACGCCCTGGCCCGGACCGACGCGGCATGCGCCGCGCCCCGAGGCGACGAACTTTCGGCGCTTTGCCTCGGCGTCGCGCTCGATCGCGCCCTGGTCGACAAGACCGAGGGCCGGCTCGATGCGGCCGAGGCCGCCGCGCAGGCGCTTCCCCAGGCGCTGGCTCGCTACCCCACGGCCGCGAACGACCTCGCCGATGCCTACGAGCTGCTGGCCCAGATCCGCGACCTGCGCAACCAGCCCGACGAGGCGCGTGCCTTCTTCGAGCGAGCCCTGGCCCTGCGACGCGAGCAGTGGGGCGAGGGTTCGGTGCGCCTCGCGCAGATGCGCTACCGCTTTGGCCGCATGCTTTGGAACCTGCGCAGCCTGGCCCGGGCCGAGGCGGAGATGACCGCCGCCTGGCAGGCCACGCGCGCCGCGCTCGGCCCCGAGCACGTGGCCAGCGCGCGCAACGAGCTGCACCTGGGCCGCCTGCAGTTCTATGTCGGCCTGGGCAACGAAGGCATGGCGCATCTGCGCCATGCGCAGGCTGTGCTGCTGGCCCAGGCCGAGCGGCTGGACCCGCAGGAGGTGCTCACCGCCCGCACCTTCTTCGCCAATGCGCTGGTGCTGGACGGCCGCTGGGCGGAGGCCGGCCCCTTGCTGGACGCCGCGGAGCAGGAGCGCCGGCAGCTGGGCGGCAACGCCGGCTCCGGCGTCACGCTCGACCTTTCGCGCGCGCTCTGGCTGGCCGGTGTCGGCCGGCTGGCCGAGGCCCGCGAGCTGCACCGGCGCCTGCGCGACGACACCATCGCCCAGCTCGGCCCGCGCCACCCCTATGTCGCCGAGAGGCGACATCGACTGGCCCGCGTGCTGCTGGCTTCCGGCGACGTGGCGGGCGCGGAGCGCGAGCTTCAGGCGGCCCTGGAGACCGAGGACAAGGTCGAGTCGATCTTCGGCTCGGCCAAGCACCGCGTGCGGATCGCGCAAGTCCTGCTGCTCGTCGCACAAGGCCGTGCGAAAGAGGCCGCGGCGCAGGCCGACGAGTTGCTCGCCCTGGCCGCGCGCACCGACCGCCGCGAGGTCTACCGCGAGACGCTGGCGATGCTGCACGACGCCGCCGCGCACGCCTACGAGGCCGCCGGCCGCGCGGCCGATGCGCGGACCGAGCGCACGCGCCTCGACGAACTGGGCGTTCCCTGAGCATGTCCGGATCCGGTCGCCCCATCCCGTTCATCCGGACAGCCGCTGTCCCCGCAAAACCGGAGAACCTGACATGAACCAGCTTTTCAAGGCCCGCCCCGTCCCCACCGCACTGGCGGTGTCCCTCGCCCTCGGCCTGGCCTGCGGCGGCGCGTTCGCGCAAGGGCCCGACGCGGACAAATGCAACGAGAACCAGGGGCTGCAAGGCCTGGAGGCCGCCCCCATCGGGGCCGACCTGACCGGCATCCCCCTGCTGCCCGGCAACACGGTGCCGACCGCGGGTACCAACACCAGCGAGTCGCCAGAGCTCGTCGGCCCGCTGGAATTCCAGCTCAGCGGGAAGTTCAAGTTCATGAGCTCCGGCGGGCTGGTGCGCGGCACCTACACCGAGCGCAACTACACCGGCGCCGACAAGCGTTGCAAGCAGCACCTGAAGGTGGCCGTCAAGAGCGGCTGCGTGGCCAAGGTGCGCTTGTACAAGTACCTCCACCCGCTGTCGCTCGACCTGGTGGCCGACTACCGCGACGACCTGGGCGGCCTGGTCCCGTCCGACACCGCCAGCCGCTCGGCCGGCAAGGGCACGGTCATCGAGTTCCACCTCGAGACGCCCGTGTGCGCCGGTCAGGACACCACCTGGCTGCTCCTCAACACCAGCATAGACACCATGATGCTGGTCAAGGGCCTGGAGCTGGTGGCGCCCACCGGCGAGAACTCCAAGCTGCGGCCGATCCACGTTCCCTTCCACTAGAAGCCCTGCCCGGCCGGCGCTAAGATGCGCGCCGGTCGGCAGTTCACCCAGGCGTCGCCGCGGGACGTTTCCCGAGCTAAACCTGCCCTGATTCGTTCCTTCGCCTTTCGGTTGCGTGTGACGGCTTTCGTGCCGCGCTTGATCCGCCAGGCTGCAAGTCGGCGACCCCAGCCCCCGGTGCACCACCGGGCCCCGAGCGGTTCATGCGCGCGCTTCGACGAAAGACGCCCCATGACGACCCAGACCTCATCCCCCGAGACCCGCGGCCGCGAACGCGTGCCGCTGCACAGCGACGACCTCTCGCAGTTCGCCAAGACCCTGCGCCAGCAGCTCGCCGAGCACCTGCACAAGAGCGCCGGCGCCGCGCCCAGCCACGTTCAGATGCTGAACATGCTGGCCCGCGCCGCGGGGCACCGCAGCGTGCAGGCACTGCGTGCGCAGGCCCTGCTCAAGCCCTCGGCACCGACACCCGCGCCGGCCGATGCGCCGCCGGCATTGAGCGCGCACGCCACCAAGGCGCTCACCCAGTTCGACGCCCTGGGCCGCCTTTCCCGCTGGCCCTACAAGTTCGCCGTCCAGCGGCTGGCGATGTGGGGCCTGTGGCTGCGCTTCGACTCCGGCCGTACCTACACCGAGCGCGAGGTCAACGAGATCCTCAAGGCCTGGACGACCTACGGCGACCACGTCACCCCGCGGCGCGAGCTGGTCGAGATGGGCCTGCTCGGACGCAAGGACGACTGCTCCAGCTACTGGAAGGAGCCGCAGCGGCCGAACGACGAGATCCGAACGCTGCTGCAGGCGCTGCGGGCGCGCAAGGCCTGAGGCGCGTTTGCAAGGAGCCACGCACCTGTCAATGGTGCGCAGACAGTCAAGACACCTCGCCCCGCCTCCATTTGTCGAGAACAATCGCGCCGGCAGATCTCACGGTATGTATCTGGCGGGGCGGTCCGTATACCACGGCGCAGTTTGCGAAACGCTGGTCACGACCCAGTCCCATCCTGAATTGATCGATATCGGGACGCCGTCAATCGATGCGGTTGCGTTCCGCTCCCTCCAATAACCCGTTACTTCAAGCTCCGGGCTAGCTGAACTTGGCAGTCGTGCCGCTCAGATCGGAACCGACCATCTTCCTCGTGTAGACAGTTCCGAAGATGGAGTTACCACCACAGGCAGAGACATTGCCGCCAATGCCAAATAGATCGATCGCTTACTAGCCCGAAGCTTCCGAATTGGAGCCATGAGAGTTCCTCCTGGAAATTATCTATACCGCGCCGTGATAAGTTCTTCGCAGCGACCGGCGCGAACCTCGCTGACAACCAGATTCGCCAGCGCCACCAGGGCCGCACGGTCTTCTGGCGTGGACTCGTACTGCACGATGGATTTCGCAGTGTTCTCAACATCGCAAAATCCATCCAATCCGCAAGGTCGAATTCCCTCCCACGCCGCCGCATTGCAGGGACTTCCCAACTGGCAGGCAGCCAGTTCAAGCGCCCCCATGAATCGAGCTCTGTTGCGATTTCCATAAGGCTGCCCAAACAGGGTTTCGCGCGTTCCGGCTACAAGAGTGGGAATTAAACTCCTCAGTATTTCCGGATTCTGTTTCGATGAGAGGAGCCACCCGCACAGACGCGAGTCCTCACCAACCGACAGCGCATCATTTCGGGCCGCCTCCAATTGCAGAGCTTCGATTTCAAGCAGTTTGCTGCCTCGGGCGGCGCCGTTACGCGCAATATCTGACAGATCATGTGCGGACTCGCCCTTGAATCCAGCACAATATTGACGCAGAACCGTGCGGGCTGCCTCGAACCTCTCTTGGTCTTCAGCTTGCACAGACATCTGATGGTCCAATTGGATGTTGATCAACGCGCAACGTTGAGCGGCGAAGTATCCAGCTTCAATGGACGCCGGATCAGTCGAGACCTTGGCAGCCTCGTAAAGCTTGTAGGCTTCGGTCTTCGCGAACTCGCTGTTCTTGAATTCCAAGACGACCGCGTCCTTGCCTCCTCGCGCGCGCTCGGAAGGAACATCACCCGAAATCGTCTGTTTCACGACGGGGGTGACAAGCGAGCGCGCTTCTGCAACTGCTCTCGGCGGGGTCAGAGCCTTGTTGACAAACGCCAATCCCCCCGGAGACTTCCAGCTCGACTCATCGAACAGCCACAGCGAAGCCACAGCGACAAGAATGAGGCCAGTGATCCCAACGGCAACAGCTGCCCGCCGCTTCTTCTTCATGGTTCTCGCGATCCCGATGGCACGGAGCTAACTATCTAGTTATGTAGACATAAACTGTAGCGCACCCAAAGCAATGCGCATCACCACACCGCCTCGAGACCACACCGCCTCGAGATGCGGCCCCGCCGCCCCTTGCCTTGGGAAGGGACGTGGGCCAGATTTGGCGTTGATGGACCGTCAGGTCAACGTGAACGGCGGCGGGAGAGATTCGGCACATGGCCTGGGGCATGCCGAATGACGAATATACGGTGTCGGTCGAAGGGCGCGAAAGCCGCGACAATCCGCCCATGACCACCCGCGTCCTCACCGGCATCACCACCACCGGCATCCTGCACCTGGGCAACTACGTGGGCGCCATCCGGCCCTGCATCGTCGCGAGCCGGAAGCCCGACGTGGAGAGCTTCTTCTTCATGGCGGACTACCACGCGCTGATCAAGTGCGACGACCCGGATCGCATCGAGCGCTCCCGCCTGCAGATCGCCGCCACCTGGCTCGCTGCCGGCCTGGACCCGGCCCGCGTCACCTTCTACCGCCAGAGCGACATCCCCGAGATCCCCGAGCTGACCTGGCTGCTCACCTGCGTCACCAGCAAGGGCCAGATGAACCGCGCCCATGCCTACAAGGCCGCGGTGGATGCCAACCTGGCCGAAGGCGAGGATGCCGACGCCAACATCTCGATGGGCCTGTACAGCTACCCCATCCTGATGGCCGCCGACATCCTGATGTTCAATGCGCACGTCGTGCCGGTCGGCAAGGACCAGGTGCAGCACATCGAGATGGCGCGCGACGTGGCCCAGCGCTTCAACCACCTCTTCGGCAAACACGGCCCCCAGGCCGAGGGGAGCGATCCGGCCCGGGGCGGCCCGTCGCCGCATCCGCAGGAATTCTTCGTCCTGCCCGAAGCCCAGGTCGACGCCGAGATGGAGCTCCTGCCCGGCCTGGACGGCCGCAAGATGAGCAAGAGCTACGACAACGTGATCCCGCTGTTCGAGGGCGGTGCCAAGGCGCTGCGCGAGGCGATCGCCCGCATCGTGACCGACTCGAAGCTCCCCGGCGAACCGAAGGAGCCCGAAGGCAGCGCGCTGGTCACCATCTACGATGCCTTTGCCACGCCCGAGCAGCGGGCCGCCTTCCGCGCCGAGCTGCGCGCCGGCCTGGCCTGGGGCGAGGCCAAGCAGCGCCTGTTCGACCTGATCGACGCCGAGATCGGCCCGATGCGCTCCCGGTACGAAGCGCTGATGGCACACCCCGATCGCATCGAGGCGACGCTGCAGGAAGGCGCCGCCAAGGCGCGAGCCCTGGCCGCGCCGCTGATGGCCCGACTGCGCGAGGCGGTGGGCCTGCGCCGGTTCCAGGCGCTGAAGACGGAGGCCAGGGAAGCGGCCAAGGCCAGGCCCGCCCTGCCGGTCTTCAAGCAGTACCGCGAGTCCGACGGCCGCTTCTACTTCAAGCTCAGCGCCGCCGACGGCCGCGTGCTGCTGCAAAGCCGCGGCTTCGAAGGCGGTCGCGAGGCCGGCGAGTGGGTCAAGCGGCTGAAGAACGAAGGCGCCGGTGCCCTGGCCGGCGCGCCGGTGGAACGTGGCGAAGGCGTGAGCGAGTCCGACGTCGCGCAAGCCTTGTCGGCGCTGCTGGCCGCGGCCGAGTAAGGACGCCGTCCCCGCACATGCCGGCAACCCTGGCCCTGTCGACGCTGCTGGCGGCGGCAGCCGGCGGTGCCTGGTGGCTTTGGAGGCGGCAGGTGGCCTACCGGCGCGAGGCCTTCATCCGCGAGGCGCCCCTGCCGCGGGGCCTGTACGAGAAGCTTCGCCAGCGCCGTCCCGAGCTGAGCCTCAAGGACTGCCAGCTCGTCGGCAACGGCCTGCGGCAGTTCTTCCTGGCCTACCTGAAGAGCGGCCGGCGCTACGTCTCGATGCCCTCTCAGGTGGTGGACGAGCTCTGGCACGAGTTCATCCTCCACACCCGCCACTACGAAGCCTTCTGTCGCCGGGCCTTCGGCGGCTTTCTCCATCACACGCCCGCCGTCGTGCTGCAGCGGCGCCCCGGGCAGGCCAACGCCGGCCTGCGCCGCTGCTGGTGGCATGCCTGCCTGGAGGAGCATCTGAACCCCCGCCGGCCGACCAGGCTGCCGCTGCTGTTCGCCCTCGATGCGAAGCTCGGCATCGCGGGGGGCTTCCAGTACGTGCTGGACTGCCAGCGCGTCAGGCGTGAAGGCGCCGATGGCTCCACGGTCGTCTACTGCGGCGGCGACTTCGACAGCCCCGCCTTCGACGGCGGCACCGAGGGCTTCGGCGATGGCGGCGGCTGGAGCGAAGGTGGCACCGGCCACGGCGACGGGCATGGCGGCGGCCACGGCGGGGATGGCGGCGACGGTGGCGGCAGCAGCTGCGGAGGCGGCGGCTGCGGTGGCGACTGAACCCGGCCGGAACGGCCGCTCAGCAATCCGTTGAGTTACGCCGCGCCGGGCCTGTCCGGCGTGACTTCGTTCGCCGTTCGCCGGGTGAGCCCTCCCGATAATGCGCCGCGATCGAACACAAGGTCGACGGCGCGAGGAGGGGGCGCACGCGATGGAGCGAACGGTTCAGCTGATTTTTGCCGGCGAGGTGCTGGAGGGCTTCTCGGCGGCTGAGGTGCGGCGGCGCATGGGCGAGCTGTTCAAGCTCGACGAGGCGAAGCTGGCCGCCATGTTCTCGGGCAGCCAGGTGGTGATCAAGCGCGGGCTCAGCCCCGAGCTGGCGCGCCACTGGATCGCCCAGTTCCAGGCCATGGGGGCGCGGCTGCACGCGCAGGAGGTGATGGCCTCGGCGCCGGCCCTCGCCCCACGGGCGGTCGCCGCCGCGCCGCGCGACCCGCTCGCGCCGATGCCGGCGCCGATCGCGGTCAACACGCTGCCGCCCACGGAGGAGATCACCTGCCCGAACTGCGGTGAGCGCCAGCCCAAGCGGATCCTTTGCCGCTCCTGCACGACCGACATGCCGCGGGCGATCGCGGCGCGCGAGGAAGATGCAGCGGCCGAGCGGGCGCTCCGGCGCGAGGAGGCGCTGGCGCGGCGCGGCGTTCGACCGGCCGCCGGCGCGTCGTCCCGGCATGCCTCGGCCTCGTTCGAAGCCGGCGAGGACGCGCCGCTGTTCGGCCTGTCGTTCAGCGGCCGCACCAACCGCATGCGCCATCTGCTCGGCGGCCTGCTGAACCTGACGCTGCTGGTGTGGATCCTCATCTTCGTCGGCCTCGCGCCGGGCCGGCTGACCGGCATGATGCTGATCCTCGGACTGGCCTTCTCGACGGTCTGGGGCTGCCGCCTGACGGCCACCCGGCTGCACGACACCGGGCACAGCGCGTGGTGGCTGCTGCTGCTGTTCGTGCCCTGGCTCAACGGCATCTTCGGCCTGGTGCTGCTGTTGTGGCCCGGCGAGGACGGTGACAACGAGCACGGCTCGCCCCCGGCAGGCGACGACTCGATCCCGGCGGTCGGCGCGCTGGTCGTTCTGTGCCTCAGCATGGCCCTGGGCTGGAGCCTCGTCTCTTCGGCGGTCCAGCGGCAGTTCGCGGAGTTCCGCGACTCTGCACAGGCCGAGGAGCAGGCCGAAGCCGAAGAGCCCGCCTTGCCGGCGGCCGAGTTGCAGCGCGTGTTGCACAGCGATGCCGCGGTGGGCGAGTTCCAGCGCTACATGGGCGCGCCGGGCCACCGCGCGTTCGCCGTGTCCAACGGCGGCGCCTGGGGCTGGCACGCCGGCGCAGCGCGCCCGGACCAGGCGGCCGAGACGGCCCTGGCCGACTGCGAGCGCCGCCGCCCGCCCTACACCGGCGGCTGCCGGGTGGTGCACATGAACGACCAGTGGGCGTACTGAGCCTCGCGGCGGTCGCGGGCCTCAGAACGCGTACTGCACCCGCAGCGTGAACATCCGGGAGCGGCTGTTGTAGACGCGGCCCAGCAGCACAGCTGCCTGGTAGAGCAGCTTGCGGCTGGCGCTGTCGCCGTGGCCGAGGTCGATGTGGCCGAACAGTGCCGGGCCGGCGCGGTGGGACTGGTGGCTGGCGTCGTTCCAGCGGTCCCAGCGGCCCAGCTCGCCGAAGCCCTGCAGGCCGAAGTCCATCCACGGATGCCAGTGGTGGCGGACCTGCCACTGGTACTTCAGCCGGGTCGGGCGCGCGTCCTCGCCGCCATCGAAGCTGCGGTCGAAGAAGAGATTGGCGTTGAGCTGCGTGCGGCCCACGTCGGTCTGCAGCGCGGGGCCGTACTCGAGCGAATAGTGTCCGCCGTATCCCGACTCGCGCACGAGCATGGCGTGCACCGCCACGTCGACCGGCCACTCGCCCTGGGTCAGCAGGACCTCGTTCTGCCAGCTGAGGTTGCTCGGCACGAGGTCCCAGTTCGAGGTGCCGATGGTGCTGTAGAGCAGCTCGGTGTACCAGCGGCTGTTGACGCCGTAGCCGAGGCCGACTTCAGGCCAGATGCTTTCCGGCTCGCCACTGGACTTGACGCTCCAGTAGCGCAGATCGACCGATCGCTGGCCGGCGTTGTCGTAGGCCGTGACCACGTAGTAGCCGGGGTCGGCGTAGGCGGTGGCGCACAGCCCGAACCAGGCCGACAGCAAGCCCAGTGCGAGCCACACCACGCGGGCGGTGAGCGGGCAGGCTCGGCGCACGGGGTTCTCCAGATGGCCGCCCATCGCGGCCCTGGCAGCCAGTCTGGCGTCTTGCGCAGACGGCGAAGCCCCGAAAACGGCGGCGAACGCCCGCCTGAACGATCGCTCAGGCGCTAGTCGAAGGGATAGCGCACGCCCAGGTGCTCGCGGATCGTGTCCATCCAGCCCGCCACGGCCAGGGTGTCGGCATGCGGGATCACCGGGCTTTCGACGAGGCCCGCGCGGGCGCAGTGCATGGCCTCCTCGATCTCGCCCTCGAAGCCGTTGATGGCGAAGGGCGCCTGCACCACCTCGACGGGCGCGCCGGAGCGCCATAGCTGCACCTCGGTCGGCTGCCAGAACTCGCGCGGCACGATGATGTGGCCGTGCTCGCCCGCCAGGCGCAGGCTGTTGTCGCCCGCGCCGTCGGTGCCGCAGGTGAACTGCGAGACGATGCCCCCGGGGAAGCCGAGCATGCCCCAGACGCGGGCGTCGACGCCGGTGGGGGCCAGCCCGCCCAGGACGTGCAGGCTCTCGGGCTCGGGGCAGGCGCCCCCCAGCGAGCGGCCGATCAGCCACTGGGTCATCGAAAGGTTGTAGACGCCCAGGTCGAGCAGGGCACCACCGGCCAGGGCCGGGTCGTACATGCGGCTGGAGGCGTCGAAGGGGACGCGAAAGCTGAAGCTCGACTGCAGGCCGCGCACCGCGCCTATCGCGCCTTCGTCGAGCCACCGGCCCACCTGTGCGTAGGCCGGCAGGAAGCGGGTCCACAGCGCCTCCATCAGCAGCACGCCCCGCTGCCGCGCAAGCTCGATCAGCGGCCGCGCGACCGCGGCGCTCGTCACCAGCGGCTTTTCGCAGAGCACCGCCTTGCCGGCCTCCAGCGCAGCCCGGATGGCCCCGGCGTGGAACGCATGCGGCGTGGCGATGTAGACGCCCTCGACATCCGGCCGGGCGAGCGCGGCGGCGAGGTCGGTCGTCGCATCGATGGACGGCCTGCCCGGGCCGGACCAGGTCTGGGCGAACTGCCGGGCCCGGCCGAGGTCACGGCCCTGCACGACCACGAGCCGGGCCCCTGGCAGGCTGTCCACCGCCTGCGCGAAGCGCTGGGCGATGCCGCCGGGGCCGACGAGCGCCCAGCCGAAAGGCTGGGAAGGCGAGACGGAGGGCTTGGTCATCGGCCGATTATGGGTTCGTACCCCGGCGTAACCGGCGCCGTGAGTGCCCTTCTGCCGACGGCCGGTTCAACGCGCCGGCCCCCTAGAAAGCCGCTATCGCGCCACCGCGGCGCGATGCTAGTTTTCGCCCGCGCCGGCCCGCCGGGCTGACGTCACTCTCGTCCTATCCACCCGAGGAGCGACAGCATGAGAATCGTCTTGACCCTGATCGGCGCGGCCCTGTTGAGCACCAGCGCGATGGCCGCGGGCTACAAGGAAAGCAAGTCCGGCGACTTGTCCGACGACGGCCTGAATCCCGATCGGGTCAAGCTGGTGGTCGGCGACAACATCATCGATGGCGACTACGGCAACAACGGCGGCATCGACCGCGACTACTTCTGGGTCAAGATCGCGGACGGCCAGCAGTTGTCGGCGATCGTGCTGGACCCGAAAACGCAGGTCGGCGGCTTCTTCTCGTTCATCGGCGTGCAGAAGGGCAAGAAGGTCACCGTGGACCCGAACGGCGGTTCGCCCGAGGGCCTGCTCGGCTGGACGCACTACGGCACCAGCGACGAAGGCACCGACATCCTGCCGGCGATCTGCCAAGGCGATGGCGCCAAGGGCTGCACGCCGCCGCTGGGGCCGGGCAGCTACGCGTTCTGGGTGCAGGAGACCGGCACCTGCGCGTGCCACTACCGGTTCATCTTCAAGGTGACGGCGGCCGCCGAAGCGAAGCCGGACTGAGCTCAGGCCGCCACGGCCTGGCGCACGGCGCGCTCCCAGCGCGCCATCAGTTCCTCGGCGCGCTGGCGTGGCAACGTGGGCTCGAAGCGCCGCTCGACCTGCCACTGGGCGGCGAGCTCGTCGAGGTTCTTCCACACGCCGGTGGCCAGGCCCGCGAGGTAGGCCGCGCCCAGGGCGGTGGTCTCGATCACCTGCGGCCGCACGACCGGGATGCCGAGCAGGTCGGCCTGGAACTGCATCAGCAGGTCGTTGACGCAGGCGCCGCCATCCACCCGCAGCTCCGTCACTCCGCCGAACGGAGCGGCTGCGGGCCGAGCGCGCGGCCGCTCCGGAGCCGGCCCGCGTCCCCCCGGGGGACCGTCCGGCGTACCCGCCGGACGAGGGGTCGACACGTCCCGGCTCATCGCCTGCAGCAATGCGGCGCTCTGGAACGCGATGCTTTCGAGCGCCGCCCGCGCGATGTGGCCCATCGTCGTTCCGCGGGTGAGGCCGACGATGGTGCCGCGCGCCTCGGGCTGCCAATAGGGCGCGCCCAGGCCGGTGAAGGCGGGCACCAGCACCACGCCGCCCGCATCGGGCACGCTCTCGGCGAGGCTTTGCACCTCGCTGCTGGCGCTGATCGCCTTCAATCCGTCGCGCAGCCACTGCACCACCGCGCCGCCGATGAAGACGCTGCCTTCGAAGGCGAACTCGGGTTTCGTCGTCGGTTGCGCGGCACTGGTGGTGATCAGGCCGTTGGCGCTGGTGCGGAAGGCTTCGCCGGTGTGCATCAGCATGAAGCAGCCGGTGCCGTAGGTGTTCTTCGCGAGGCCGGCCTTGAAGCAGGCCTGGCCGAAGAGCGCGCTCTGCTGGTCGCCCGCGATGCCGGCGATGGGCACTGAAGCGCCCAGAAGGTCCGGCTCGCTCTCGCCGAAGACATGGCTGCTCGGGAAGACCTGGGGCAGCAGGCTGTCGGGCACGTGCAGCGCACCCAGCAGCGAGTGATCCCAGCGGTTGTGCCGGATGTCGAACAGCATGGTGCGCGAGGCATTGCTCACGTCGGTGGCATGCACGCGACCGCCGGTGAGCTTCCACAGCAGCCAGCTGTCGACCGTGCCGAAGGCCAGCTCGCCCTGGGCGGCGGCGATGTGCGCGCCGGGCGCGTGGTCGAGGATCCAGCGGATCTTGGTGCCGGAGAAGTAGGCGTCGATGACCAGGCCCGTCGACTCGCGCACCTGCGGCTCCAGCCCCTGCTCCCGCAGTTGCGCGCACAGCGGCTCGGCACGGCGGTCCTGCCAGACGATGGCGTTGTGCACCGGCCGGCCGGTGAGGCGGTTCCACACCAGCGTGGTCTCGCGCTGGTTGGTGATGCCTATGGCCTTCAGGTCCTTCGCCGTGAGGCCGGCCTTGGCCAGCGCCTCGCGCGCGGTGGCGAGCTGGCTGGTCCAGATCTCCTCGGGGTCGTGCTCGACCCAGCCGGGCTGCGGGTAGATCTGGCGGAACTCGCGCTGCGCCATCGCGACGATGCGGCCGCCTTCGTCGAAGACGATGCTGCGAGAGCTCGAGGTCCCCTGGTCCAGGGCAAGGATGTATGAACTCATGATTGCACGCACTCCAGCTGCACGCCGGCTTCGGCCAGCAGCGCAGGATACGGCGAAGGCGGTGGCTGGTCGGTGAACAGCAGGTCGAGCTGGCCGACGTGGGCCACCTCCACCATCGCCGGGCGGTTGAACTTGCTGTGGTCGGCCACCAGCCAGACCTCGCGCGATTGTTCGATGATGGCCCGAGAGACCTTGACCTCGCGGTAGTCGAAGTCGCGCAGGCTGCCGTCGGCCTCTATGCCCGAGATGCCGATCAGCCCGATGTCGACGCGGAACTGCCGGATGAAATCGACGGCCGCCTCGCCGACGATCCCGCGGTCGCGGTTGCGCACCACGCCGCCGGCGACGATGACCTCGCACTCGGCGCTGTCGGCCAGGATGGTGGCCACGTTCAGGTTGTTGGTGATGACTCGCAGGCCCTTGTGCTGCAGCAGCGCGCGGGCCACCGCCTCGGTGGTGGTGCCGAGGTTGATGAGCAGCGAGCAGCCGTCCGGCACGCGCGCGGCGACCGCCTTGGCGATGCGCTGCTTGGCATCCGAATTCAGCGCCTCCCGCTGACGGTAGGCGATGTTCTCGGTGGTGGAGCTCGGCAGCCTCACGCCGCCGTGGAAGCGCGCCAGCAAGCCGGCTTCGGACAGCAGCTTCACGTCGCGGCGCACCGTCTGCAGCGTCACGCCGAAGCGCTCGGCGAGCGACTCGACGGTGGCCACGCCGTGCGCGCGCACGGCATCGAGCAGCTCGGACTGGCGCGGATTGGGGGTCATCGGGAGGATTGTCGCGAACGCAAAGACGAAACCAAACAATCGTATTCGCGCTTGCAAACGAACATGGAGTGCGATAAAACGAAAAAAGAAGAACGCGATGCCGACGCGAAGCGCCGGCATGCCGCGAACACCACCCCACGAGTGAACGAGGAGACCGCCGTTGTTCAACGACGCGCCCGAGCGGCTGCCCGCCAGCGATGCGCCGGCCCATGCCGCCGGCCGGTCCTGCGACGTGCTGGTCGTCGGCGGCGGCATCAACGGCTGCGGCATCGCGCGAGACCTGGCCGGGCGCGGCTTCAAGGTCGTGCTGGTGGAGCAGGACGACTTCGCGGCCCACACCTCCTCCTCGTCCACCAAGCTCATCCACGGCGGCCTGCGCTACCTCGAGTACTACGAGTTCTCGCTCGTGAGGAAGGCGTTGCAGGAGCGCGAGGTGCTGCTCAAGAGCGCGCCGCACATCATGTGGCCGCTGCGCTTCGTGATGCCGCACGACCCTTCGATGCGGCCCGCCTGGCTGATCCGCCTCGGGATGTTCCTCTACGACCATCTCGCCAGGCGCGAGGTGCTGCCGGGCTCGCGCGGCGTCGACCTTCGACACCACGCCACCGGCGCCCCGCTCAAGCCCGAGTTCACGCGTGGCTTCGTCTACTCCGACGGCTGGGTGGACGACGCGCGGCTCGTCGTCCTGAATGCGATCGACGCGCGCGCCAAGGGGGCCGCGCTCATGACCCGCACCCGCTGCGTCCGAGCCGAGCGGCGCGAGCGCAGCTGGCAGGCCACCTTGAAGCATGAAGACGGCCGGGAGCAGCTCGTCACCGCCCGCGCCCTGGTCAACGCGGCCGGGCCGTGGGCCGAGGCCTTCCTGCGCGGCACCGCCGTGCCCGCCAAGGGCGAGGCTCTCGCGACGAAGAGCCTTCGCCTGGTCAAGGGCTCGCACATCGTCGTGCCCCGCTGCTTCGCGCACGACCATGCCTACATCTTCCAGAACCCCGACAAGCGGATCATCTTCGCCATCCCCTACGAGCGCGACTTCACGCTGATCGGCACCACCGACGTCGAGCTGCAAGGCGATCCGCGCGGCGCCAGCATCAGCCAGGCGGAGACGGCCTACCTGTGCGAGCAGGCCAGCCGCTACTTCCGTCGCCCGGTGATGCCGTCGGACGTGGTGTGGAGCTATGCCGGCGTGCGGCCGCTGCTGGAGGATTCCGCAGGCGACCCTTCGGCCGTGACGCGCGACTACCTGCTCGAGGCCAACACCCAGGGCGCACCGCTGCTGAGCGTGTGGGGCGGCAAGATCACCACCTTCCGCAAGCTGGCCGAGGACGCGGCAGACGAGATCGGCCAGATGCTCGACGAGCGCCGGCCGGCCTGGACGCACGGCGCCTTCCTGCCCGGCGGCGAGCTCTCGGCCTGGATAGGCCCCGCGCAGCGCCCCGACACGGATTACGAGCGGCTGGTGCATGCAGTGGGGGCGCGCCATCCCTGGCTGCCGACCTTCCTGGTGCGGCGCCTGTGCCGCGCCTACGGCGCACGCATCGGCGAGCTGCTGGGCGGCGCGCAACGGCTGCCGGACCTGGGCACCGAAGTGGCACCCGGCCTGTACGAGGCCGAGCTGCGCTTCCTGCGCGACACCGAATGGGCCATGACGGGCGAGGACGTGCTGTGGCGACGCAGCAAGCTCGGCCTGCACTACACGCCGCAAGAGCGTGCGCAGGTCGGCCACTGGATGGACACGCATCCGCGGCGCGATACGACTGAAGAGACGATGACGATGAAGGATTCGCCATGCAGCTGACGCTGGAGGGCATCGGCAAGAAGGTCGGCGCCGAGACCTGGCTGCACGAGATGAGCCTGGCGCTGCAGCCGCGCGCAGTGACGGTGCTGCTGGGCGCGACCCAGGCCGGCAAGACCAGCCTCATGCGCATCATGGCCGGGCTGGACGCACCCACCGCGGGGCGCGTGACGGTGGACGGCAGCGACGTGACCGGCATGCCGGTGCGCGAGCGCAACGTCGCCATGGTCTACCAGCAGTTCATCAACTACCCCTCGATGACGGTGGCCGACAACATCGGCTCGCCGCTGAAGCTGCGCGGCGAGAAGAACGTGGCCGAGCGGGTGCGCGCGCTGGCCGCGAAGCTGCACATCGAGCAGTTCCTGGATCGGCTGCCGGCGGCGCTTTCCGGCGGTCAGCAGCAGCGTGTGGCACTGGCCCGCGCACTGGCCAAGAACGCGCCGCTGATGCTGCTCGACGAGCCGCTGGTCAACCTCGACTACAAGCTGCGGGAGGAGCTGCGCGAGGAGCTGACCTCGCTGTTCGCCGCGGGTGACTCGACGGTGGTCTACGCGACCACCGAGCCGGGCGAGGCACTGCTGCTGGGCGGCTACACGGCCGTGCTGGATGCGGGCGAGCTGCTGCAATACGGCCCGACGGCAGAGGTCTTCCACGCCCCGGCTTCGATCCGCGTCGCGCGGGCCTTCAGCGATCCGCCGATGAACCTGATCGCCGGCGAGGCCGTCAACGTGGGCGTGCAGATGAATGCCGGTCCGGCGCTCCAGATTCCCTTGCCCGCAGCGGCTTCGCGCGCGCTCACGCTTGGCGTGCGCGCCAGCGCGCTGCGCGTGCAGGCCCGCCCCGGCGACGTCGCGCTGCCGGGCACCGTCGAGCTGGCCGAGATCTCGGGCTCCGACACCTTCGTGCACGTGGCCACCTCGGTCGGCGAGGTGGTCGCCCAGCTGACCGGCGTGCACGACTTCGGCCTCGGCGCGTCGATCACCCTGCACCTGAACCCGACGCAGGTCTACGTCTTCGACCAGGGCGGCCGCCTGCTCGTCGCCCCTCAGCGCGGGAGGAACTGACATGAGCCCCCTCGCCGTTCGGGCTGAGCCTGTCGAAGCCCTTGCCTGCCGCCGTACTGGAGCCGTGACATGGCCCGCATAGACCTCGACCTCGCGCACTCGTACAAGCCCGACCCGAAGGAGGACGCGGACTACGCACTCCTGCCGCTGAAGATGAGCTTCGCCGACGGCGGCGCCTACGCCCTGCTCGGCCCCTCGGGCTGCGGCAAGACCACGATGCTCAACATCATGTCCGGCCTGCTGGTGCCCTCGCACGGCACGGTGAGCTTCGACGGCAAGGACATGACGCGCGCCACGCCCCAGGCCCGCAACATCGCCCAGGTCTTCCAGTTCCCGGTCATCTACGACACGATGACGGTGGCCGAGAACCTCGCCTTCCCGCTGAAGAACCGCAAGGTGCCCGAGAGCGTCATCAAGCAGCGCGTCGGCCAGATCGCCGAGATGCTGGAGATGAGCCACCAGCTCAACCTGCGTGCGGCGGGCCTCGCGGCCGACCAGAAGCAGAAGATCTCGCTGGGCCGCGGCCTGGTGCGGCCGGACGTGTCGGCGGTGCTCTTCGACGAGCCGCTGACGGTGATCGACCCGCACCTGAAGTGGCAGCTGCGGCGCAAGCTCAAGCAGATCCACCACGAACTGAAGCTCACGCTGATCTACGTCACCCACGACCAGGTGGAGGCCCTGACCTTCGCCGACCAGGTGGTGGTGATGACACGCGGCAAGGTGGTGCAGCTGGGCACGCCCGACGCGCTGTTCGAGCGCCCCGCGCACACCTTTGTTGGCCACTTCATCGGCTCGCCGGGCATGAACTTCCTGGAGGTGCAGGCCATGGGCGGACAGCTGCAGCTCGGCGGCCGGCAGCTGGCGGCGCCGCAGGCGCTGCCCGAAGGCTCGCTGCGCCTGGGTATCCGCCCCGAGTACCTGGCGCTGGCGCCCGCCGGTGCCGCGGCCACGCTGCCCGCGACGGTGCAGAAAGTGCAGGACATCGGCACCTACTTCCTGGTCACGCTGGACGCGGCCGGCCAGACCC
>CAMLGG010000069.1 GCA_946479475.1 uncultured Ideonella sp.
TGGACGCAGGTGAACCAGTCGTTCCAGCACGGCCGCAACGCCTGGGAGCCCATCTTCAATCACTACGTCAACCGCCTGGGGATCGCGGCGCCGAACGTCGCACGCATGGTGGTGCTGTGCGAGCCGAAGTACGGCGGCAGCAGCGACGACATCTGGTGGCCGACGCTGATCCATCGCCGCGTGCCCTATGCCGGGCCCATGAAGCCTCCGTCGGGCCTCACGGGGCACTTGAGCGACGGCCGCGTCCTGCTGTCCTGGTGGGGCAGCGTGGGAGCGACGGCCTATGTGGTGCAGCGCGCCAAATCGGTCAAGGGTCCCTTCAGCCCGTTGGCCACCGTGGCTGCCGACCAGTTGCTGACCTACACCGATGCGCCACCCAACGGCATCTGGTTCTACCAGGTCGTGGCACAAGGAACCGGCGCGCCGCGTGAAGGCTCCAACAGGGTTCGAGTCGCGGTCGGTGGCGAACTGCGCTTCCACATGCCGCTGGATGGCGCGGGCGGCCTGGTCCCTGCCGGCACGCTGCTGAATCCGGACGGCACCTCGACCTCGGTGGAGGGCCAGTTGCTGGACGGCGCGACTTGGGGCGAAGGCCGCAACAACGACAAGGCCGTCGTGTTCGATGGCGTCAAGGCGGGCCTGCAGTTGCCGTCGGGCCTGTTCAGCGGCCTGGACGACTTCACGGTCTCCCTGTGGGCCTACGCCAACGGGCTGCACTGGGACACCTGCATCCTGTTCGCCGGGACGGATGCCTTCTCCTGTCTCCACATCGCGCCTCAGGCCGGCGGCCTCGGCAGGCTGCGTTTCGGGATCTTCGGGGCAACGTTCAACGACGCCCGCGGGCTGGAGGCACCCAGCGCCCTGGCCACCAGGCGCTGGGTTCATGTGGCGGTCTCGCAGAAGGGCACGATGGGCCGGCTCTATGTCGATGGCACGGAGGTGGGGAACGCCGACTACATGACGCTGTCGCCCCGCCAGGTGGGCGACCAGGTCACCTTCCTCGGGCGCAACTGGGCGCATCCGTCGTTCAACGGCCGCCTCCAGGATTTCCGCATCTACGTGGGGGCCCTGAGCGCAGCGGAGATTGCGGCGCTGGCCAGGTGACCATGAGCAAGCCCAGTCAACACCCGAGATGCGCCACGGCGGCGAGCGCCCTGCTGTTCAGCCTCGTGCTGTCGGCCTGCGGGGGCGGCCATGACACGGGCACTGCAGGTATACCCGTTGCGACGGCACCTGCACCTGCACCTGCACCTGCACCTGCACCTGCACCTGCAGTTGCTGAGCCCGCGCTGACAGTCCCGCCCGTCACATGGCGCGTCCCGGCACCCATCGACTGGGGCACGGCACTCAGCTCGGCGCAACTGAACGCCACGTCGACGGTCGCGGGGACCTTCACCTACACGCCGCCAGCCGGAACCAGGCTCGAGGTCGGCGTCCAATCGCTGTCAGTCAAGTTCACCCCACAGGATTCGGGCACCTACTCGACGCGGACGGTCGTTCGCAAGCTGACGGTGAACAAGGCGCAGCCGCCCGTCAGGTGGGACTTTCCCGCGCCTGTGCTGCAGGGGTCTGCCCTCACGCCCGCGCAGATCACCACCGCGCCTTACGGCATCTATGGCGTCCAGGGCCGGGCCGATCCGGCGGGCTACACGACCCCCGACGGCCAGCCGCTGAGTGCCGCCACGACGGCCGTCGCCGGCACCGCCATCATCCTGGCCCGCTTCGTTCCCACGGACAGCGCGCACTACAACCCGGCGATGACGAGCACCGTGCTGACAGTCCAGCCGGCGCCCGCCACGGCTGCCGTCGATTTCGGCGACGCGAAGCAGACCATCCGCGGCTTCGGCGGCTCGGCGGCCTGGTACTACAGCAAGATGTCGGACGATCGCCTGAACGTCCTGTTCGGCACCGGGCCCGGCAGCCTCGGCCTGGACATCCTGCGCCTGCGCATCGCGCCGGCCGACTGGAACGCCGCCACCCAGACGGCCGACACCAGCCAGTGGACGGCAGAGCTGGAGAACGCCGCCGCCGCGCAAGCCCGCGGGGCGCTCGTCTTCGCTTCGCCCTGGTCGCCCCCGGCGAGCATGAAGATCGTCAACACCGAGCGCTCGAATCCCCTGTACAGCGGGCGCCTGGATCCTGCGATGTACGCCAGCTACGCGCAGTACCTCAACGCCTACGTTCGCTATGCCGCCAGCCGCAACGTCAAGCTCCATGCGGTGTCTCTCCAGAACGAGCCGGACTGGGATCCCCAGGACTATGAATCCTGCCTGTGGAGTGCGGCCGAGATGAAGTCCTGGATCGGCAACCATGGGGCGATGGCCGTCTCCGGCACCACGGCCAAGCTGATGGCGCCGGAGTCCTTCTACTCCTCGCAGGCGACCATGGACACGCTGCTGGCCAACAGCAAGGCGGCGCCCAACATCTCGATCGTCGGCGGCCATCTGTACGGCGGCACGCCGAACTATCCCGGCTCGGCCGCGAAGCTCGGCAAGGAGGTCTGGATGACCGAGCACTTCCTGGACTCGGTCAACAAGTCGAACTCCGGAAGCTGGCAGACGAGCATGGACGACGCCATTGCCATGGCCAAGGAGATCCACGACGGGCTGACGCTGTCGCAGTACAACGCCTTCGTCTACTGGTGGCTCGTCAATTCCAGCGACTCGAACCCGACCGGCCTGATCAGCAACAGCAACACGCCGACGTATTTCGGCATCGGCATGAAGCACTTCTCGTACTTCATCCGCCCCGGTTACGTCCGCTACGACGCGACATCGCAGCCGCAGCCAGGCGTGCGCGTGTCGGCATTCGGCACACCCGCCGGCGCGGGCGAAAGCAAGGCCGTGGTGGTGCTCGTGAACGAGAACGCCACCGAAGTCGCGCTCACGACGTCCATCCATCCCGCCGGCCGCTCGTTGACCGCGCTGACGCCGTACCGCACGACCGCGACGGCGACCTTCGAGCAGCAGCCTCCGATCGCCGTCAATGGCAATGCGTTCTCCATCAGGCTGCCGGCCAAGAGCATCACGACGCTGGTGAATTGAGGGCCTTCGGCGTCCGACAATCTCGTCAGCCGGCTTCGATCCAGGCCATCCCGGCAGCAACCAAGCCCGTCACCACCAGGCTGAGCGCCCACACCGTCTCCAGGTTCAGCCAGCCCCGGTTGAGAAAGCCCAGCCCGAGCCAGCGGTAGACCACCCAGGCCAGCGCAAGGCCGCACGCGATCATCACGACCGTGTGGACCAAGGCCATCAGCAACGCGATGCCGATGCTTGTGCCGATCGGCACGTGGCCATGCTGCGTGGCCTCGGCCGCGCACAGGCCGAGGGCGATGGGGACCAGCATCAGCCCCGCGCCATGAGCGGTGGCCATGAGGAACGACCACCACGCCAGCCGCGTCGGAGGCACGCGCGCCAGGAAGCGCGGGTGACGAGGCCGAAGCAGCCGCAGCAAGCCGAACCCGAACACCAGCAACCCGGCCCCGATCCGCACCGCGCGGCTCCACTCCACGTACCACGCAAGCAGCGTGAATGGCAGCAGCACGGCCGCCATCGCGAGCAGGTGGCCGAGGCCCAGGGGCAGCACGGTGGCGAAGACGGCGGAATCGCGGCGGGCCGCCAGGCCGTTGGCCACCGCCAGCGGCCAGCCCATGCCCGGGTTCAGGCCGTGATAGAGGCCGAAGCCGACCACTCCCCACCAGGCAGCGGCCTCGGCGCTCAGCATGCGGCCACGGCTAGGCCGAGGGGTAGCAGAACGAGTCGGTCGAGCAGTCGCCGCCTTCGAGCCGGATCTGGTGCGCGCCGAACTCGGGGCCGAACTCGACGCCGAACTCGCGGTCCAGCTCGATGCCGCCGTTGGGGCCGACCTTGCACATCACCTGCACGCCGGGCACGCCCTCGGGATAGAACTGCTTGTCCCAGCTGCTGTAGAGGCCGTTGGTGAAGTACACGCGCTGGCCGTCGCGGCTGATCTCGGTCATCTGCGGGCCGCCGGGGAAGGGCCGGCCCGAAGGCAGCTTGTCGTGCCGTGCGATGCCGCCGGCGCGCACGCTGCCGGTGAGCTTGGGCGTCATCGGGTCGGTGACGTCGTACTGCCGCAGCTCCCCCGTGCCCCAGCAGGCCACGTAGAGGAAGCGATCGTCGAGCGAGAGGTCGATGTCGCTGATCAGCGGCGGCGCGGCGCCGAAGCCTTGCAGCAGAGGCGGCAGCACCGACTTGTCCGCCGGCTCGGCCGGGATGGTGGCCGTCTTCTTCGCGTGGAACTTGCCACCCTCGCGCCACCAGGTCCACACCGAGCCCTCGAGGTTGGTGGTGTCGACCACCACGCCGAGGAAGCCGTACTCGCGCGTCGGGTCGTGCGCAGGGCGCACTTCGAGCGCCATCTGGTGGTTGGCGCCGAGATCGATCGTCTGCAGGTGCTTGCGGCCGCGCAGGTCCCAGAAGTGCAGCTGGTGGCCGTACTTGTTGGCCAGCAGGTCCTCGGCCACGACGCCGTTCTCGAACTGCGGCGGCCGGCCCCACTCGCTCGACACCATGTAGTCGCGCGGCAGGTTCCACCAGAAGTCGTAGTGCAGCTGCTGCGGGCCGCGGTCGATCTCCCACTTGCCGAGGATCTCGAAGCTCTCGCAGTCCATCAGGAAGATGCCGGCCGGCCCCTGCGTGCCGTCGGCACCGCCGCCGCCCAGCGTGCTGATGTAGATGCCCTCGGGGCCGCAGTGCGTGGTGTGCGGCCGCGAGTAGCCCGTCTTCTTCATCACCTCCTCCGGCTCTATCACCTTGGCCAGCGTCGGCTTGCGCGGGTCGGGCTGCGTGTCGACCACGTAGATGCGCGAGGAGCGGATGCCCGGGATGATCAGGTAGCGCCGCTTCAGGAACGCATGGCCGGACATCGGCGAAAGCGCCGAGGAGCAGGCGTTCCAGCCGAAGTGGTGGAACTCGTCGCCCTTGTAGGGCATGTCGAGCCGGTGCAGCACCTGGCTGTAGGTGGGCGAGCCCGGGTCGACGTCGACCACGGCCAGCGCATCGGGCCGTGATCCGTCAGGTGAAAGCAGGGCCGTGTAGGCGATGCGCTCGCGGGGGGCCTCCATCGCCAGGCGGGGCGAGGGGTGGAAGGTGGGGTCGGGCCGCAGGTTGTCGAGCATGGCTGCCTCCTTGGGAAGAGGCGGCAAGCATCCTCCGGAGGCGGGCGCTGTCAATAGCCATGAGCACCTCGTGGTCGATGGGCGCCCGCGGACGCCGCGTGCCGGCCTACTTCGCGATCGGCGCCGGGATGCCCGGATGCGGGTCGTAGCCCTCGATGGCGAAATCCTCGAAGCGGTAGTCGAAGATGCTCGCGGGCTTGCGCTTGATGACCAGCGTGGGGGCCGGGCGAGGCTCGCGCGTCAGTTGCAGCCGGGCCTGCTCGAGGTGGTTGGAGTACAGGTGCAGGTCGCCGAAGGAGTGGACGATCTCGCCCGGCTGCAGGTCGCATTGCTGAGCGACCATGTGGGTGAGGAAGGCGACGGAGGCGGCATTGAAGGGCACGCCGAGGAAGCAATCCGCCGAACGCTGGGTGAGCATGCAGCTCAGCCTGCCGTTGGCCACGTAGAACTGGTAGAGCACGTGGCAGGGCGGCAGCGCCATGCGGCCTTCGGCGGCGTTCACCTCGGGCGGCTTGCTCTCGTCGGGCAGGTCCGCCACGTTCCAGCCGCTGATGATGTGGCGGCGGCTGTCGGGCTTGCGGCGGATGCCGTCGATCAAGGCCTGCACCTGGTCGTGCTCGCGGCCGTCGGCGCCTTTCCAGCGGCGCCATTGCGCACCGTAGACCGGGCCGAGCTCGCCCTCGGGCGTGGCCCACTCGTTCCAGATGGTGACGCCGTTGTCCTTCAGGTAGCGGATGTTCGTGTCGCCCCGCAGGAACCACAGCAGCTCGTGCAGGATGGACTTGATGTGCAGCTTCTTGGTCGTCAGCAGCGGGAAGCCCTGGGCGAGGTCGTGCCGGTACATCCGGCCGAAGACCGAGAGGGTGCCGGTGCCGGTGCGGTCGCCCTTGGCGACGCCGTTAGCCAGGATGTCGGAGAGGAGGGCGAGGTACTGTGGGTCCATCGGCTGAATTTTAGGCGGGCGCGTCTTCCAGGCCGAATTGCATGGCGGCCAGGCGCGCATACAGGCCCTGGCGTGCGATCAGCTCCGCGTGCGTGCCCTGGTCGACGATGCGGCCGGCCTCGAGCACCACGATGCGGTCGACCCGCTGGATGGTGGCCAGGCGGTGCGCGATGACGAGCGTGGTGCGGTTGGCCATGGCCGCTTCGAGCGCGGCCTGCACCATGCGTTCGCTCTCGGCATCGAGCGCGCTGGTGGCCTCGTCGAGCAGCAGCAGCGGCGGGTTCTTGAGGATGGCGCGGGCGATCGAGATGCGTTGCCTCTGGCCGCCGGAAAGGCGCACGCCGCGCTCGCCGAGAAAGCTCTCGTAGCCGCCGGGCAGGGCGGTGATGAAGTCATGGGCAAACGCTGCCTTGGCGGCGGCGATCACCTCCTCGTCGCTCGCCTCGGGCCGGCCGTAGCGGATGTTCTCCATCGCGCTGGCCGAGAAGATGACGCTGTCCTGCGGAACGATGCCGATGCGCCCGCGCAGGGCAGCGAAGGAGGTTTCGCGCACGTCGACGCCGTCGAGCCGGATGCGGCCCGTCTCCACGTCGTAGAAGCGCAGCAGCAGCTGGAAGACGGTCGTCTTGCCCGCGCCGCTGGGGCCGACGAGGGCGACCGTCTCGCCGGGCTTCACGTCCAGCGTGATGTCGGCCAGCGCCGCGGTCTGTGGCCGCGAGGGGTAGTGGAAGCGCACGCCTTCGAGCTGCACGTGCGAACCCTGGCGCGTCGGCGGCAAAGCCTGCGCCGCGGCCGGCTCCATCACCGGCGATTGCGCCGCCAGCAGCTCCATCAGCCGCTCGGTGGCGCCGGCGGCGCGCAGCAGGTCGCCATAGACCTCCGACAGCACCGCGACCGAGCTGACGAGCACGATGACGTAGAGCACCGTCTGGCCCAGGTGGCCCGCCGTGATGTCGCCGTGCAGCACCGCCTGCGTGCCCTGGTACAGGCCCCACAGCAGGCCGCCGAAGGTCGAGGTGATGATGAAGGCCACCAGCACCGAACGGACGCGCGTGCGGCGCAGGGCGGTGTCGAATGCGTCTTCGGTCGCGCGGTCGAAACGGGCAGCCTCGCGCTTCTCCTGGGTGTAGGCCTGCACCACGGGAATCGCGTTCAGCACCTCCGCCGCGATGGCGCTGGAGTCGGCCACGCGGTCCTGGCTGGCGCGGCTGAGCGTGCGCACGCGGCGGCCGAAGTACAGCGCCGGCAGCACCACCAGCACCAGGATGCCGAGCACCTGCCCCATCACGTAGGGGTTGGTGACGACCAGCATGATCAGCGCGCCTATGCCCATCACCGTATTGCGCAGGCCCATGCTGAGGCTGGAACCGACGACCGTCTGGACCAGCGTCGTGTCGGTGGTCAGGCGGCTCAGCACCTCGCCGGTGGCGGTGGTCTCGAAGAAGGCCGGGCTCTGCTTGACGACGTGGGCGTAGACGGCATTGCGCAGGTCGGCGGTGATGCGCTCGCCGAGCCAGGTCACCGTGTAGAAGCGCGCCGCGGAGAACAGGCCGAGCGCGGCGCCCACCGCGAAGAGCGCGCCGAAATGCTCGCGCAGCGACATCAGCCGGTCGCCCGGATCGGCCGCCACCAGCCCCTGGTCGATCAGGGATTTGAGCGCCACCGGCAGCACGAGGGTCGCCACGGCCGCCAGCACCAGGAACAGCAGCGCCAGGGCAATGTGGCCCCGGTACGGCCGCAGGAAGGGCACGAGTCCCGACAGGGACCGGGGAGTGGCGCCGCGCGGGCGCTCGGAGGGGGCGGTCGACATGGCCGGCAGTGTAGGCAATCAGCTGTGACAGCCCGTCCGCCCCCAAGACCCCACGAAAAGCTAGGCTATTCAATGACTGTCCGGACAATGATTGCCTATGCAATTAAAGTCGCGGCATGGATCAAGACGACACCACCTCCATCCGCTTCTACGTCCCCGGCCAGTACCGGCCGGATCAGAGCGTGGGCTTTCTCATGAAACGCGTGATGTCGTCCATCCTCGCCCAGGCCGACGAACGCCTGGCGGCGCTGGACCTGACGCACGCGCAATGGCTGCCGCTGTTCAAGCTCGCGATGAAGGATTGCGACACCATCGCGGCCCTCTCGCGCGAGCTGGAGCTCGACCCCGGCGCCATGACCCGCTCGCTGGACCGCCTGGAGGCCAAGGGCCTGGTGCGCCGCGAGCGCTCGACCGAGGACCGCCGGGTCGTCCACCTGGTGCTGACCGAGGAGGGCAAGAAGGTGGCCCGCAAGGTGCCGCCGGTGATGGCCGAGGTGCTCAACAGCCACCTGCGCGGCTTCAGTGAAGACGAATGGAAGCAGTTGCTGTCGCTGCTCGGCCGCATGGTGGCCAACGGCGACGCGATGCGCGAAACCCCAGCGGCATGAAGGAGGCCGCGATGAAGAACTTCCTGCCCCATCCCTTCGAAGGCCGCCTGCACTGGCCTTCCTTCTCGCTGGACCGGCTGCCGCGGCCCGGCGCCGCGGCGCTCACGACCCTGGTCGCGCTGGCCTCGGCCGCCGTGCTGCTGGCCGGTTGCGCCAGCCCTGGCGCGCCGCTGCAGAAGTTGGACGAGACGCCGCCCGCCCAGATCGGCCTGACGGACTCCGCGGCCACCGTCGCGCCCGCCCGCTGGTGGGCCACGCTGGGCGACGAGCAGCTCGGCGCGCTGGTCGACAAGGCCCTGCGCGACCAGCCCAGCCTCGCGGCGGCGCAGGCCCGCGTGCAGCGCGCGCTCGCGCTGGCCCAGGTGACCGAGGCGGCCGAAGGCCCTCAGGCCAGCCTGAGCGCGGATGCCACCCGCCAGCGCTATCCCGAGCACGGCCTCTATCCGCCGCCGATCGCCGGCTCCATCCTGAACTCCGGCAACGTCAATGCGGGCCTGAGCTGGAGCCCGGATTGGTACGGCAGGCAGGCCGCCGCGCTGGCCTCTTCGCTCGACCAGGCCCGTGCCGCCCAGGCCGATGCTGCGCTGGCCGCGAACGCGCTCGCCACGCAGGTCGCGCGCAGCTACGTCGCGCTCGCCCGCCTGGTGGACCAGCGCGAGGTGGCCGCCCGCACGCTGGAGCAGCGCCAGGAGATGAAGGAGCTGACCCGCCAGCGCGTCGCTGCCGGCCTCGACACCCGCGTCGAGGAGGTCCAGGCCGACAGCGCCCTGCCGGACACACGCAACCAGATCGAGGCTCTGGACGAGCAGATCACGCTCGCCCGCCACCAGCTGGCCGCCCTGACGGCCCAGGCGCCGAACGCTCTCGACTCGCTGTCGCCCTCGCTCGCGCGGATCAGCGTCCAGCGCGTGCCCGCCACCTTGGGCACCGACCTGCTGGGCCGCCGGCCCGAGGTGGTGGCCGCGCGCTGGCGCGTCGAGGCCGCAACGCAGGACATCAAGGTGGCCCGTACCGCGTTCTACCCCGACATCAACCTCACCGCCTTCGTCGGACTGAGCGCGATCGGCCTGGACCAGCTCTTCGAGGCCGGCAGCCGCCAGTACGGCGTCACGCCGGCGTTGCACCTGCCGCTGTTCGACGGCGGCCGGCTGCGCGCGCAGCTGCATGGCAAGGAGGCCGAGTTGAATGCCGCCATCGCGCAATACAACGGCAGCGTGCTCGATGCCGTGCGCGAGGCCAGCGATGCCATCGGCTCGCTGCAGTCCATCGAGCGCCAGCGCCGGGAGCAGGCCGACGCCCTGGCCGGCGCGCAGACCGCGCACGAGCTCGCCATGCAACGCTATCGCGCCGGCCTGGGCAGCTACCTGATCGTGCTGAACACCGAGAGCCAATGGCTGGCGCAACGCCGCGCCGCGGTGGACCTGCAGGCCCGGCAGCTCGACACCGGCATCGCGCTGATCAAGGCCCTCGGCGGCGGATGGCAGGGCGAAGGTCCTGTCCTGGCCGCCGCGCACTGAAACGAACGAACGAGACACACGAGATCCCACCATGACTGAAGCCGCTTCCGCTCCCGCCGCCAACCCTGCCGGCCGCCGCCGTGGCCTCACCTTCGTCGCCCTCTCCGCCGCGATAGCCGCTGCCGGCTGGGGCGGCTGGCACTGGTTCCAGGGCCGCCACCGCCAGACCACCGACAACGCCTATGTCGCCGGCAACGTCGTGCAGATCACGCCGCAGGTCGGCGGCACGGTGATCGCCATCCTGGCCGACGACAACGACGCGGTGAAGGCCGGCCAGGCGCTGGTCAAGCTCGACACCGCCGATGCGCAGGTCGCGCTCGACCAGGCCGAGGCGCAACTGGCCCAGACGGTGCGCGAGGTCCGCGCCCTGTACAGCGGCAACCAGACGCTCAAGGCCCAGGTGGCCCTGCGCGAGGCCGACCTCGCCCGCGCCCAGGCCGACCTGGCCAAGGCCCAGGACGACGTGAACCGCCGCATCCCGCTGGTCGCCTCGGGCGCGGTGGGCAAGGAGGAGTTCCAGCATGCCAATGCGCAGCTGGTCGCCGCCAAGAGCGCCGTGGCGGCCGCGCAGTCGGCGGTGCTGGCCGCGAAGGAACAGCTCGCCACCGGCCTGGTGATGACCGAGGGCACCTCGGTCGAGCAGCACCCGAACGTGCAGCGCGCAGTGGCCCGCGTGCGCGAGGCCGCGCTCGCCCTCAAGCGCGACGAGCTGCCCGCGCCTATCGACGGCCACGTGGCCAAGCGCTCGGTGCAGCTGGGCCAGCGTGTTCAGGCCGGTGCGCCGCTGATGACCGTGGTCGATCTCGACAAGCTCTGGGTCGACGCCAACTTCAAGGAAGGCCAGCTGGCCGACCTGCGCATCGGCCAGCCGGCCGAACTCCTGGCCGACGTCTACGGCACCAAGGTGGCCTACCACGGCAAGGTGATGGGCCTGGGCGCCGGCACCGGCGCGGCCTTCTCGCTGCTGCCCGCGCAGAACGCGACCGGCAACTGGATCAAGATCGTGCAGCGGGTGCCGGTGCGCATCGCGCTCGATCCGGCCGAGCTGGCGGCGCACCCGCTGCGCGTCGGCCTGTCGATGGAAGTGACGGTGGACACCGCCGACCGCAACGGCAAGACGCTGGCCGACGCGCCGCGCGCCCAGGCCGTGGCCGCCACCGGCGTGTACTCCGCGCTCGACCGTGACGTCGACGAGCGGATCCGGCGCATCCTGCGTTCGAGCCTGGCCCTGCGCTAAACGGTGACAAGACCATGAGCGAGCAAGCCCTCGAGATGGGCAAGGCCCCGCCGTTGCACGCGCCCGCGCCCGCGCCCGCGCCCTACGCCCCGCCGCCTCCCCTGACCGGCACCGCCCTCGTGCTCGGCACGATCTCGCTGTCGCTGGCGACCTTCATGAACGTGCTCGATTCGTCGATCGCGAACGTGTCGCTGCCGGCGATCGCGGGCGACCTGGGCGTGAGCCCTTCGCAGGGCACCTGGGTCATCACGAGCTTCGGCGTGGCCAACGCGATCTCGGTGCCGCTGACGGGCTGGCTGACGCAACGCTTCGGCGCGGTGCGCCTGTTCATCGCCAGCGTGCTGCTTTTCGTGCTGGCGTCCTGGTTGTGCGGCTTCGCGCCCTCGCTCGAGACGCTGGTCGGCTTCCGCATCTTCCAGGGCCTGGTCGCCGGGCCGATGATCCCGCTGTCGCAGACCCTGCTGCTGGCCAGCTATCCAAGGGCGAAGGCCGGCACCGCGCTCGCGCTGTGGGGCGTGACGACGCTGGTCGCCCCGGTGGTCGGGCCGCTGCTGGGCGGCTGGATCACCGACAACGTCGCCTGGCCCTGGATCTTCTACATCAACATCCCGGTCGGCCTGGTCGCCGCCGCGGTGACCTGGGGCATCTACCGCCACCGCGAGACGCCGCGCCGCAAGCTGCCGATCGACACTGTCGGCCTGGCCCTGCTCGTCACCTGGGTCGGCTCGTTGCAGCTGATGCTCGACAAGGGCAAGGAGCTGGACTGGTTCTCCTCGCCGACGATCGTCGTGCTGGCGGTGGTCGCGGTGCTCGCCTTCGCGGTGTTCCTGGTCTGGGAGACGACCGACGCGCACCCGGTGGTGGACCTGCGCCTGTTCGCCCGCCGCAACTTCGCCTTCGGCGCGCTCGCGCTGTCCGTCGCGTACGGCCTGTTCTTCGGCAACGTGGTGTTGATGCCGCTGTGGCTGCAGCAGTGGATGGGCTACACGGCCACCGCGGCCGGCATGGCGCTGGCGCCGGTGGGCGTCTTCGCCATCCTGCTGTCGCCGCTGGTCGGCAAGAAGGTGTCGGTGTGGGATCCGCGCCGCATGGCCAGCGGCGCCTTCGTGGTCTTCGCACTGGTGCTGTGGATGCGCTCGCAGTTCACGACGCAGACCGACATCGTCCACGTGCTGGTGCCCACCTTCATCCAGGGCGCGGCGATGGCCTTCTTCTTCATCCCCCTGACGACGCTGACGCTGAGCGGCATAGGCCCCGAGCGCGTGGCCGCGGCCGCCGGCCTGTCGAACTTCGTGCGGATCACCGCCGGCGCGATGGGCACCTCGATCTCGACCACGCTGTGGGACGACCGCGCCGCGCTGCACCATGCCCACCTGACCGAGCCGCTCACCAGCGGCCAGGGGGTGTTCGCCAACGCGCTGGCCTCGCTGCAGGCGGCCGGCCTGTCGGCCCAGCAGGCGCTGGCCCAGGTCAACCGGATGATCGACCAGCAGGCCTACACCCGGGCGGCGGACGACATCTTCTTCGGCTCGGCGGTGCTGTTCCTCGCGCTGATCGCGCTGATCTGGTTCACCAGGCGGCCGCCGAGGCTGGCCGGGGCCGGCGCCGCCGACGCCGGCGGGGCGCACTGAATCGGCTCCTGCGCCGCCTCTGGCGACCGGGCTATTCGCTGTTCTTCGCGGGCGGTTTCGGCGGCGGCAGCCGCCCCCGCCGCGCCAGCGCCTCGCGCAGGAGGAACTCCACCTGCGCATTGGCGCTTCGCAGCTCCTGCGCCGCGAGCCGCTCGATCTCGGCCCACAGCGCCGGGTCTATGCGCAGGGGGTAGCTCTTCTTGCCGGGGCTGGCCATGGGGGGCGGCGCGCAATCGCTAAGCGTGCAGGCGCGAAGCCAGCGCGCGCTGCAGCGCTGAAGCGTCTGCGCTGCCGAGGCGGAAGCTGCGGCCGTCGCGGCGCGTGACACGCACGGTATCGAAGCCCCACACGTTGTAGAGCCAGCCCTCGCGCGTGTGCCGCAGCCCCCAGCCCTCGTGCCAGCGCGAGCGGCAGATCTCGACCTTGGCGATGTCGCCGAGTGCCAGCTTCCAGGACGGGAATCCCAGCCAGCCGAAACCCCAGCGGAGTTCGCCGCTGCCGACTTCCGTCTGCAGGCAACCCAGGCACAGTGCCACGCCCGCCGTCAGCAAGACCGGGACCAGGAGTGCGGCCTGATCGAACCGGCCCGTTGCTTGCGGCCACTGCCACAGGCACAGTCCCGCGACGAGGGGCCAGACGGCCAGCACGGGCCAGGCCCATTGGCGCTCGCTGAAGACGGCTTCCCGGAAGCTCATGGCGCGCCCCTCAGTTGTAGAGCGTGCCGGCGTTGAGGATGGGCTGGGTGTCCTTGTCGGAGCACAGCACCACCAGCAGGTTGCTCACCATCGCGGCCTTGCGCTCGTCGTCGAGCGTGACGATCTCGCGCTCGGACAGGCCCTGCAGCGCGGACTCGACCATGCTGACGGCGCCGGTGACGATCTTCCGGCGGGCACTGATGATGGCCTCGGCCTGCTGGCGGCGCAGCATCACCTGCGCGATCTCCGGCGCGTAGGCGAGGTGGGTCAGCTTGGCGCCGGTCACTTCCACCCCGGCCTCGCCGAAGCGTGCCTGCAGCTCCGCCTTCAGCGCCTCGGCCACCTCGTCCAGGCTGCCGCGCAGCGTGGTCTCGGCGGAGTCCGGGTCCTCGCCTTGGTCGTAGGCATAGAGCGAGGCCAGGTGCCGCAGCGCCGCCTCGGCCTGGATGCGCACGTAGGCCTCGAAGTCGTCGACCTCGAACACGGCCTGCGCGGTGTCGCGCACCCGCCAGACGACGGCGGCGCCGATCTCCACCGGGTTGCCGCGCCGGTCGTTGACCTTCAGCGTCGGCACGTTCAGGTTGCGCGCCCGGAGCGACAGCTTGCGCTTGGCGAGGAAGGGATTCGCCCAGCGCAGGCCCTCGGCCCGGTCGGTGCCGCGGTACTCGCCGAACAGCAACAGGATGGCGCCGGTGTTCGGCTGCAACATGTACAGGCCTACCAGCACGAACACGCCGGCGACCGCCAGGAATGCCGCCGGCAACACGGCGCCGCGCAAGAGCAGCACGGCGCCCGAAGCCACGGCGAGCAGGCCGACAGCCAGCATCAGGTAGCCGTTGGCCGAGCTGAAGGATTTTTCCACCCGGTTCGTTTGCGACATGATCCCCTCCATGAAATCAAAGTGATATCACTTTAGTCCGCGACCGAAGCCGTCGTCAAGGCCTTCGTGAAGAGGTGTCGGGCCCCCCACGTAAACGGGACTCAAGATTGCCCCGAGCTTGCCGATTTGTGATCGAATCCCTCGAGTAGAGCCGGCGCTGCCGGCCTGCTCGAACTCCCGTGGGGCAGGTCGGAAGTCCGGCTCGGACCGCGGGGGCTCACCTGAAGCGGACCTTCGCAGAACCCATGCCGGAAACGAGCGAACCGCGCCCCGCGCGCGACAACCACCCGGGCTGGATGCAGGCCCTGACCCGCCTGGCCAGCCGGGCGAGCCTGGGCTCGGCCTGGTTCTTCCAGATCGGCGTGGCCGCCACCGTCGCCGTCGCCGTGGCCACCCTGCTGGTCTGGCTCGACGGCAGCTCCTGGCCGGTGGCGCTGGGCGCCGGGATCATCGCCTTGCTGCCGGCGCTGGCGGCGGGCGGCGCTGCACTGCACCTGGCTCGCGCACTGGCCCAGTCCTCCGTCCAGCGCGAGCTGCTGATGGTCGACGACGAACTCACCGGCGTCAGCAACCGCCGCCAGTTCCTTCGCCTGTCGGAGCGCGAATGGTCGCGCTGCCGCCGCTACGGCGACGACGGCGCATTGCTGCTGATAGACGCCGACCACCTGCGCCGCATCAACGACAGCATGGGCCAGCGCTGCGGAGACGCGATCCTGCTGGAGGTGACGCGCCGTGTGAACGCGACGCTGCGCCAGTCCGACCTGCTGGCCCGCTTCGGCGGCGCCGAGCTGGCGGTCTTCCTGCCCCACACCGATCCGCTGGGCGCGCTGGATGCGGCCGAGCGCATCCGCCAGCAGGTGGCCTCGGCCCCCTTCCGCTGGGAGAACGCCCACGTCGTGGCGACGGTGAGCGTGGGCGTGGCGCACGTCCACATGGGCCAGGCCTCGCTCGACGGCCTGGTGCAGGACGCGGAAGCGGCGCTCCAGGCCGCGAAGGACGCGGGCCGCAACTGCGTCCGCGCCACCCCTATCCAGCCGCGGCGCAGCGCGGTGACTTCCTGAGCTACACCGGGACGGCGTAGTTCGGCCTGTCCATCAGGTCGATGCCGCAGCGCAGCTCGCGCGCCCAGGCGATGAAATCCTTCACCGCCCGGCCCGTCAGCGGCGCGCCGTGCTGGGGGACGATCATCCGGATGGGCAGCGGCTCGACCATGTCGGCCCACAGCCGCAGCACCTTGTTCGAGACCATGTAGCGGCGGTGGAAGCGCTCCATCGCCGGCAGCAGGGCCGCCAGGTCGTCCACCGGCTGCTTGGCCCGCTGGCCGCCGACGAGCGAGACGCCCAGGTCGCCCGAGAACAGGATCTGGCTGACCGGGTCGTAGAACTGGAAGTTGCCCTCCGCGTGCAGGAAGTGCGCCGGCAGGGCGATCAGCTCCCCGCGGCCGATGCGGATGCGCAGGCCCGGGTCGGGGATGCCGATGATGCGGCCGACCGTCTTGCCGGGCTTGCAGAAGTGCGGGACGAAGCGCTCCCAGACCTGCGAGACGTAGACCTTCGCCTGCGTCGAGGTCATCCAGCGGTCGAGCGAGGCGATGATGTCCGGGTCGGCATGCGAGGCCACGATGGCGGCCAGGCGATGCGGCGGGAAGTGCCGCGTCATGCCGAGGTAGAGCTCGCTGTAGGCCAGGTTGCCGCCCGGGTCGATGATGGCGCCGGTGTCGCCGTCGACGACGAGGAACTGGTTGGACTGCACCGCCTCGTCGGCATGGCCTTCGGTGCCGGGGACGTGGCCCAGGTCGGTGAACATCAGGCAGCGGTGGCCGTCGCGGTCGAAGAGCGTCACAGGCATCGGGCCACTGTAGGAGCCGGCCTCCGCGCGCCGGTTGATGGACGTCAAGCTGCCTGGGCGGCCAGCGTACGGCGGGCGTGATCAAGCGCACGGACCTGGTCTTGTGCAGGCAGGGTCTCGCGTGGCATACCGCGCAGCCAGGTGAGCTGGCGCTTGGCCAGCTGCCGCGTGGCGGCAGTGCCGCGCTCGCGCACCTCCCCGACCAGCTCCGGGCCCGACAGGCCTGCATCCATCGCCTCCCAGGCCTGGCGATAGCCGACGCAGCGGATGCTCGGCAGGCCGGTGTGCAGGTCGCCGCGGGCGCGCAGGGCCTTCACCTCCTCCAGGAAGCCGCCGGCCAGCATCTGCGCGAAGCGCTCTCCGATGCGGGCGTGCAGCCAGGCGCGGTCTTCAGGCTCCAGCGAGAGCAGGCGATGGCGTGGCGGGGTGGCGGGCCTGGCGGCGCGCGTGTGGAAGGCCGACAGCGGCCGGCCCGTGAGTTCGAACACCTCCAGCGCCCGCTGGATGCGTTGCGAATCGGCGGGTGCGAGCCGGGCGGCGGTGGCCGGGTCGACCTGGGCCAGGCGGGCGTGCATCGCCGGCCAGCCTAGCTCGGCGGCCTGGGCATCGAGTGCCGCGCGGATCGAGGGATCGGCTGGCGGCAAGGCATCGATGCCGTCGGCCAGGGCCTTGAAGTACAGCATCGTGCCGCCCACCAGCAGCGGCAGCCGGCCGCGGGCTCGGATCTCGCCGATCAGCCTCGTCGCGTCGGCGGCGAACTGCGCGGCCGAGTACGACTCGGCCGGGTCCAGGATGTCGATCAGGTGATGCGGCACGGCCGCCCGTTCGGCGGCCGTCGGCTTGGCGGTGCCGATGTCCATGCCGCGGTAGACCAGGGCGGAATCGACGCTGACGATCTCGAGCGGGAACTCGGCTGCCAGCGCAAGCGCCAGGCCCGTCTTGCCGGAAGCCGTGGGGCCGGCCAGGCCGATCCAGTCGACCGCCGCCATCGTCATGCCGGCGCCACTTCGAAGCGCTCGCCGTCCCGCTGCACGAGCGTCCAGGCGATGGCGGCGGTGCCGAGCGAGAAGAAGCCGAGACCGATGCCCAGGGGGCGCAGGCTGCCGTCCATAGCGCGCCCGAGCCACAGGCCCACGCCGAACGCCACGACGGCGAGCAGGAAGCCGGCCAGGGCCGAAGCGAGCCCCGCCTGGCGCGGGAAGGCGCCCACCGCGCCGGCCTGCCCGCAAGGCTGGTGGATGCCGTGGCCGAAGTTGTAGAGCCAGTGCGCGAGCAGCACCCAGTGCAACTGCTGCACACCGGCCAGGCCGAGCGCCGCCATCCCGAGGCCGCCGGCCAGCGTGAACAGCGCGCCCTGCCGCACGGCGCCGGAAAGGCCGCGCCGGGCCAGCAGGCGCCGGCACCAGAACGTGGCGGCGAGGTACGACAGCGAGGCCGAGGCCATGGCCAGGCCGTAGCCCCAGGGCGTCAGGCCCAGCACGCCGATGTAGACGAAGGACGAGCCGGCAAGCATCAGGAACAGGCCGCCGTAGGTGGCGCTCACGAGGGCCGCCCAGGCGCGGAACGCAGGGTGGCGCAGCACGCCGAGCAGGCCCCGGGCCAGCGGACCGGGACTCAGCGCGCGAGGATCGCGGCTGTGGCTCGTCTCGGGGACGCGGAGGGCGACGAAAGCCAGGGTCAGGCCCGCGATGACCGCCACCGCGCCCAGCGGCGCCCGCCAGCCCGACGACCCCGCCAGCCAGCCGCCGATGAGAGGCGAGCTCAGCGCCAGCACGCCCAGCCCCGACAGCGCCCAGGCCATCACGTGCGCGCCCTGCTGCGGCTCGTACAGGTCACGCACCATGGCGCGGGCGCAGACCACCGAAGCTGCGAGACCCAGGCCCTGCAATGCGCGCAAGGCGATGAGCGCCTCGATGTGCGGCGCCGCCATCGCGCCGAAGCTGGCGAGGGTGTGCAGGGCGAGGCCGCCGAGCAGGACGGGCCGACGTCCGAAGCGGTCGGACAGCGGCCCCATCAGCAGCTGTCCGATGCCGAAGGCCAGCAGGACGAGCGACATCGTCAGCTGGGCCGCGGCCATCGGTGCGCCCAATTCGGCGGTCAGGCGCGGGAGCGCCGGCAGGTACAGGTCCGTCGTGACCGGCTGCAGGCCCAGCAGCAGCGCCAGCGCGAGCGCGGCGAGGGCAGGGGAGAGCGAAGGCGTGGCGGAGGCAGACTGCGTCGAGGCCGGCATCCGCCGAGCCTACCAGCGCGGCGAAGGGCTCAGTCCTCCAGCTCGGCCTTGGCCATCTCGACGTCCAGGCGCTCCATCGCGTCCATCGGCGTGCAGGCGGCGGCATCGGCGTAGAGCTTCTCGGCCTCCGCCATGCGCTTGTCGCCCTCGAGCATGACGAGCCCGTTGGCGTACTCGACCTTCGCGATCGCGCTACCGGGGTTGAGCTTGAGCGCCTCCTTGTAGAGCTTGAGGCCGGTGCCGGCGTCCGCGCCCTGGGTCTTGCCCAGCAGCTTGCCGACCTTGTCGATCACTTCGGCATGGAAGGCGCCCAGCGCGATGTGGGCGTCGGCATGCTTGGGCGCGAGCTGGATGGTCGTCTCCAGCGCGGTCTTGACCTTGCTGCCCAGGCCCTGCGCCAGCGCCTTGGCGACGCTGATGCCCTGGCTGTAGCGGCCCAGCGCGTAAGCCTGCCAGTAGTACGCGTTCGCGTTCTTGGGCTCCTCGGCCTGCTGGGCGGCGGCGCGCTCGGCCACCTCCATGAACATCGCCAGCTTGTTCTTCTCGCTCTTCTCGAGGTAGTTGGCGTAGATCGCCTGGGCCTTGTTGGCCACCGTGATGCCCGCGCCCCCCGCCTTCAGGCCCGCCTCGTGGGCCTTCTGGAACTCGCCTGCATGGAACAGCGCCCAGGCCGCCTGCACCGCCTCGTCCTTCGGCCACGGCTCCGCATCCCCCAGGTGCAGGCGCGCCCACTGCTTTTTCAGGGCGGCCGCGTCGTAGCGGTACTCGGCGGCGTCGTAGGGGAAGGCGGTCCACTTGGCCATGGCTTGTCTCCTGCAGCAGTTGGGCTTGGTTGGTGTCGTTCAACCGGCGCGGTAGGGTCCGGCCAGGGTGTTGAGATGCTCCCGCGCCTCGGGCTCGAGGTAGGGGCCGAGCAGGCCCAGCACGTGCCAGGCGCCGCGGGCCAGGGTGGCGGCGGCGTTGTCGGGCTCCAAAGCCTTGCGCGGCTCGCGCACGTACTCGTAGCTGAGCCAGTAGGTGAGCACCACCACCATCGAGGTGGCCACGACGGCGGAATCCGGCCGCGAAAGCCGCATCGCGCTGCCGCGCGTGAGGCCGGACAGCACCGCCTCCACCGCGCGCGTCTTGTTCTTCAGCACGAACTGGAAGTGCGTCTCCAGCCGGCGGTTCTTGCTGAGCAGGTCGTTCAGGTCGCGGTAGAGGAAGCGGTAGTTCCAGATCAGCTCGAACAGCATGTGGAAGAACAGCCACGCGTCCTCCACGTTGCGCACGTTGTCGGCGGCATGAAGCAATTCGTTCAGCGCCTTCTCGTAGCGGTCGAACAGCGAATTGATCAGCTCGTCCTTCGCCGGGTAGTGGTAGTAGAGGTTGCCGGGGCTGATGTTGAGTTCGGCCGAGATCAGCGTCGTGGAGACATTGGGCTCGCCGAAGCGGTTGAAGAGGTCGAGCGTGACCTCCAGGATGCGTTCGGCTGTGCGACGCGGCTTCTTTGCTTCCATGCGGCGAGTAGTCTCCTCGGGCCCAATCTACCAAAGTCGCCCCGAGGCCTACCTACAATGTTCCCATGCCAGCCGTATCTTTCCAGGGCGTCACGAAGACCTTCTTCGGACCCCGAGGGACCCTGCGCGCCCTCGACAAGGTGAGCTTCGACATCGAGCGGGGCGAGTTCTTCGGCCTGCTCGGACCCAACGGGGCCGGCAAGACCACGCTGATCAGCATCCTGGCCGGCCTGGCGCGGGCGACCGAGGGCCGCGTGTCGGTGATGGGCCACGACGTCGTCGAAGACTACGCGGATGCGCGCCGCGCGCTGGGCATCGTCCCGCAGGAGCTGGTGTTCGACCCGTTCTTCTCGGTGCGAGAGACGCTGCGCATCCAGAGCGGCTACTTCGGCGTGCGCCACAACGACGACTGGATAGACGAGCTGCTCGCGGGCCTGGGGCTGGCCGACAAGGCCAACGCCAACATGCGGCAGCTCTCCGGCGGCATGAAGCGCCGCGTGCTGGTGGCGCAGG
>CAMLGG010000070.1 GCA_946479475.1 uncultured Ideonella sp.
CTGGTCGCTCCCGGCACCACCGTCGATCAGGTTGGCGGCAGCGTTGCCGGTGATGAAGTTCGCCAGGCTGTTGCCGGTGCCGTCGATGGCGTCGGCACCCGTCAGCTCGAGTCGCTCGATGTTTGCATCGAGATGGACGCTGACAGAGGCGCGGACCGTGTCGTCACCACCGTCCGCAGCCTCGACGATGGCATCCGAGGGGGTGGAGATGACGTAGGCGTCATCGCCGCTGCCTCCCGTCAGGGTGCGCGAGTACAGAGGATTGCCGATGACGAAGACATCCGTCGCGCCGTTGGTGTCTCCGCTCACGACGTTGCTGGCGTAGCTGTGGAAGACGATGGTGCTGCCGTCGGCGGAAATGGACGCCGGCGCGACGTCCGGGAAGCTGTCCGCCTCGCCCGGGAGCTGGACCTGCTGGCCGGTCTGCAGGTCCTTGACGTAGATGTCGCTTCCATTCGTGAAGACGACATAGCGCCCGTCGCCGGAAATCCTGGGATGGTTGTTCTCGTCATAGGTGCCCGGTCCCATGTGGGTCAGGACGCCGGTCTGCATGTCGCGGACGAACGTTCCGTACTGGCCGTCGCCGAGCAGGTCGGCCGAGCTTTCGAAGACCACGTAGCGGCCGTCGGCCGAGATGTCCGGATTGAAGGCCAGGCCGATCGCCGACTGGCCGTCCTTGTCCAGGCTTGCACAGGTGATGGCGCCCGTCTCGAGGTTCTTCACGAAGATGTCGGTCCAGCCGTTGGTGTCGGCTCCCGCGCCGATCAGGTTGCTCGCCGGAGACTCGAACACGAGGAACTTCCCGTCCGCCGACAACCGTGCATCGGTGGAGTTTCCATTGGCCTGGCCGCCGCCGGCGCTCGTGGACACCCGGGTCAGCTGGCCGGTCAGCGTGTCCTTGACGAAGATGTCGCCCAGGCCGTTGGTATCGCCGCCGACCAGGTTGGTCGAGTCGCTGGCAAAGGCGACATATCGGCCGTCCGCCGAGACCGAGCCGGCGAAGTCGTTGTCGATGCCCAGGTTGGCCTGGGTGCCGCCTGTGCTGGTCGAGACGCGGCTGATGGCACCCGTGGCGAGGTTCTTGATGAACAGGTCGCTCCTGCCGTTGGTGTCGTTCGCCACCAGGTTGCTGGCATCGCTGGCGAAGACGACGAACCGGCCGTCCGCCGAGATGACGCCGCTGGTGCTTCCCGCGTAGGTGTTGTTGCCGGGGGCGCCATTGGCCGACTCGGAAACCCGGCTCACGTCGCCGGTCAGCAGGTCCTTGACGAAGATGTCGTTGGCCCCGTTGTTGTCGATGTCCGCGGTGAGATCGGCCGAGTGGGACTCGAAGACCACGTAGCGCCCGTCGGCCGAGAGGCTCGCGTTGGCCGAGGAGCCGCTCACCTGCTGGCCGCCCGCGTTCAGCGAGACCCTGCCCAGGTCGCGCGGCGCACTGCTGCCGACCAGCAGGTCGCTCGCATCGCCGCCCACCAGATGGGCGGCATAGTTGTTGGACAGGACGGGCGTCACGAACAGGCCGTTCGAGAACACCACGTTGTCCGAATTCAGTTCGTCCGCCGACACGCCCTCGAGGACGAGGCGGAGCGTTCCGTTGGCATACCCGAAGCTCACGCCCGAGCCGTCGGACAGGTCCTCGAACCCGAAGTACGCCGCCGGCCCATCATCGTCGACGTACAGCACGTCCTTGCTCGGATCGAAGTCGATCGAGCCGTTGATGAACTCGGAGTAGTGGTATGTCGTCATGCGGCAGGGCCGGGCTGGCGATCAGCCAGACCTGGCCAGCCGACGCGATATCGAAGCTGGCGCCTGAATGCCCGAGGGTGTGCTACCGACGTTGCCCGGGACCAGTCACATCGACGGCGCAACTGCGCTGACGCACCCCTCCCTCTTTCGTCGGCGACTCGCCAAGGGCGGGCGGCGCCGGTCTTCTCAGTCTAGCAACGCCAAGCTGAAGAAGAATCAACAAGTTACGTATCGCGTGCCAACCATTCCTCGGCCACCCGCACCCACAACGCCGCCCCCGGCGCAATCAGCGCATCGTTGAAGTCATAGCTCGGGTTGTGCAGCGTGCAAGGCCCCATGCCGTGGCCCGACACCCGGTGGCTGCCGTCGCCGTTGCCGATGACGAAGTAGGCGCCGGGCTTCTCGAGCAGGAAGTAGCTGAAGTCCTCGGCCGTCATCGCCGGCTCGAACTCGAAGGTGTTGTCTTCGCCGACCAGCTCGCGCATCACGCCCCGCAGGAACTCGGCCTCGGCCGGGTGGTTGATGGTGGGCGGGTAGTTGCGGTGGAACTCGAAGTCGGCGCGGCAGCCGAAGGCGGCGGCGGTGTGCTCGGCGATCTCGCCCATGCGGCGCTCGATCAGGTCCAGCACCTCGAGGGTGAAGGTGCGCACCGTGCCTTCGATCTCGCAGGTGTCGGGCACCACGTTGGTCGCTTCGCCCGCGTGGATCATGGTGACCGAGATCACCGCGCTGTCCAGCGGCTTCTTGTTGCGGGTGACGATGGTCTGGAAGGCCTGCACCATCTGGCAGGCCACCGGCACCGGGTCCAGGCCCAGGTGGGGCAGGGCGGCGTGCGCGCCCTTGCCGCGGATGGTGATCTTGAACTCGTTGCTCGAGGCCATCGCCGGCCCGTTGCAGACGGCGAACTGGCCGGCCGCATAGCCGGGCCAGTTGTGCATGCCGAAGACCGCCTCCATCGGGAACTTGTCGAACAGCCCGTCGCGGATCATCTCCCTGGCGCCGCCGCCGCCTTCCTCGGCGGGTTGGAAGATGAGGTAGACGGTGCCGTCGAAGCGGCGGTGCTGCGCCAGGTGCTTCGCCGCGCCGAGCAGCATCGCCACGTGGCCGTCGTGGCCGCAGGCGTGCATCTTCCCGAGATGGCGGCTGGCGTGGGCGAAGGTGTTGCGCTCGGTCACCGGCAGCGCGTCCATGTCGGCGCGCAGGCCCACGGCGCGCGGGCTGCTGCCGTTCTTCAGGATGCCCACCACGCCGGTCTTGCCCAGGCCGCGGTGGATCGGGATGCCCCACTCGGTGAGCTGGCGGGCGATCAGGTCGGCGGTGCGCTCTTCCTGGAAGCACAGCTCCGGGTGGGCGTGGATGTCTCGTCGCAGGCGGGCGATGGCCTCGGCGTCGGCCTGCAGGGTGTCGATCAGGGTCATGGCGGCTCGTGGCGGCGTGGCCTGGGGCAGGGATCGGACCATGTTACCCGCCGGTCCGTCGACCCTCCACGGTCGAAGGCCCGCGGCCCCGCCAGGGGCAGGGGCGCTGTGCCATCATCGCCGGATGTTGTCCGCCGCCGCCAGCCCAGAGAGCCGTACCGTCCACGCTGCCTGCCCGCACGACTGCCCCGACACCTGCGCCATCCGTGTCACGGTCGAGGGCCAGAAGATAGTGCGCATCCAGGGCGATCCCGACCACCTGCCGACCCACGGTGCCTTGTGCACCAAGGTCTCCCGCTACGCGGAGCGGGTGGATCACCCCGAGCGGGTGCTGGCGCCGCTCAAGCGCGTCGGGCCGAAGGGCGCGGGCCAGTTCGTGCCGGTGAGCTGGGATGAGGCGCTGGACGACATCGCCGCGCGGCTGCGCGAGATCGCCGGCCGCGATCCCCAGGCCATCCAGCCCTACTCCTACGCCGGCACCATGGGCCTGGTGCAGGGCGACAGCATGTCGGCGCGCTTCTTCCACAAGCTCGGCGCGTCCCTGCTGGACCGCACGATCTGCGCGGCCGCCGGCGGCGAGGCCCTGCAGATGACGTACGGCGGCAAGGTCGGCATGCACCTGGAGCACTACGCCGAGAGCAAGCTGATCCTGATCTGGGGCAGCAACTCGATCGCCTCGAACCTGCATTTCTGGACCTTCGCCCAGGCGGCCAAGCGCCAGGGCGCGAAGCTGATCGCGATCGACCCGCGCAGGACCGAGACGGCCGAGAAGTGCCACCAGCATCTCGCCCTGCTGCCCGGCACCGATGGCGCCCTCGCGCTGGGCCTGATGCACGAGCTCATCGCCAACGACTGGCTGGACCACGACTACCTCGAGCGCCACGTCGAAGGCTGGCCGGCCCTGCGCGAAAGGGCGCTGCAGTGGACGCCCGAGCGCACCGCGGCCGAATGCGGCCTGACGGCCGACGAGGTGAAGGGCCTGGCACGCGACTACGGCACGACGAAGCCGGCGGCCATCCGCCTGAACTACGGCATGCAGCGGGTGCACGGCGGCGGCAATGCGGCGCGGCTGATCGCGCTCCTGCCTTGCCTGGTGGGCGCCTGGCGCCACCGCGCCGGCGGCCTGCTGCTGTCCGCCTCGGGCTGGAACAAGCCGGTGAAGAACAGCGCCTGGCTGGAGCGGCCGGATCTGCTCGCCGGGCGCAGGCCCCGCACGATCAACATGAGCACCATCGGCGACGACCTGCTGCGGGAGGCCTCGCCGGCCTTCGGCCCGAAGATCGAGGCGCTGATCGTCTACAACAGCAACCCGGTCGCGGTGGCGCCCGAGTCGCCCAAGGTGGTCGCCGGCTTCCGCCGGGAGGACCTGTTCACGGTGGTGCTCGAGCACTTCCTCACCGACACGGCCGACCATGCCGACTATGTGCTGCCTGCCACGACCCAGCTCGAGCACTGGGACGCCCATGCCAGCTACGGCCACACCTACGTGCTGGCCAACCAGCCGGCGATCGCGCCGCGCGGGCAGGCCCGTTCCAACTGCGAGATCTTCCGGCAGCTGGCGGCGCGCATGGGCTTCGACGAGCCCTGCTTCCGCGACAGCGACGAGACGCTGGCCGCGCACGCCTTCGTCGACAGCATCGACACCGAGCGGCTGCAGCGCGACGGCTGGGTGAAGCTGCCCCTGCCCGAGGCGCCGTTCGCCGAAGGCGGCTTCCTCACGCCGAGCGGCAAGGCGGTGGCCGAGGCGCACGGCGTGCCCTTGCCCGACCACGTGCCCAACTACGAGAGCGCGAAGAGCGCGCCTGAGCTGGCGGCACGCTATCCGCTGGCGATGATCTCCCCGCCGGCGCGCCACTTCCTCAACTCCACCTTCGTCAACGTCAAGAGCCTGCGCGACATCGAGGCCGAGCCGATCGTCGAGATCCACGCCAGCGATGCAGCGGCCAGGGGCTTGTCCGACGGCCAGGCCGTCCGGATCTTCAACGACCGGGGCAGCTATCACTGCACGGCTCGCATCAGCGCCCGGGCACGGCCCGGCGTGGTCAACGGCCTGGGCGTCTGGTGGCGCAAGCTGGGTCGCAACGGGACGAACGTCAACGAGCTGACCCACCAGCGCACGACCGACCTGGGAGGCGGGCCGTCCTTCTACGACTGCCTGGTCGAGGTCGCGGCGCTTTGACCTGGAGGGGCTGGCTGGTGGCGGGCGCAGCAGGCCTGGTCGGCATCGTGGCCCTGCTGGCCGGGGCGGTCTGCGTCACCAGCGGCTGCAGCACGGTCGGCTACATCGGCCACTCGATGGGCGGCCACCTCGGCCTCGTCAACAGTGCCAGGCCGGTGAGCGACTGGCTGTCGGCGCCCGACACGCCGGCGCCGCTCAAGGCCCGGCTGGAGCTCAGCCAGCGCATGCGCGATTTCGCGGTCCGCGAACTCCACCTGCCCGACAACCGCAGCTACCGCACCTTCGCCGACCTGCACCGGGCGGCCGCGGTGTGGAACGTGGCGGCCGCGCCGGAGCTTTCGCTGAAGCTGCAGACCTGGTGCTACCCGGTGGTCGGCTGCGTCGGCTACAAGGGCTACTTCGACCTGCCGACGGCCGAGGCCGAGGGCGAGGCGCTGCGCGGCCAGGGCCTGGAGGTGACGGTCTACCCGGTGCCGGCCTATTCGACCCTGGGCAAGATGAACTGGCTGGGCGGCGACCCGCTGCTGAACACCTTCATCCAGTGGCCCGAGATCGAGCTCGCCCGGCTGATCTTCCACGAGCTTTCGCACCAGGTGGTCTACGCTCCGGGCGACACCATGTTCAACGAGTCCTTCGCGACGACGGTGGAGCGCCTGGGCGGTGATCGCTGGCTGGCCGCCGAGGGCTCCGAGGCGGCGCGCAGCGAGGCCCGGCAGATCGACGAGCGCCGCGCGGCCGCGCGCCAGATCATCTTCGCCACCCGGGCGGAGCTCGAATCGATCTACGAATCCGAGGCGACCGACGACGACAAGCGCCAGCGCAAGGCGGCTGCCATGGCCCGCATGCGCGCCGAACACGCGGCCCTCAAGGCCGGACCCTGGAAGGGCTACACCGGCTACGATGCCTTCTTCGCGAAGGCCAACAACGCCTCGCTCGGCATCCAGGCTGCCTACCTCAACTGGGTGCCGGCGCTCACGGCGCTGTTCGAGCGCGAGGGCAGCGACTTCCAGCGCTTCTACGCCGAGGCCGGCCGCCTCGCCGCCTTGCCGCGCGCCGAGCGCGAGGCGAAACTTCGGGCCCTCGCTCCGGCGAGCGCAGCATCCTCAACCGGTTCCACCCATCCCTGACATCCGACCATGGCCGAGATCCTCATCCGCCGCGACCACACCCTGGGCCTGGCCCGTGCCCGAAAGGTGGCCTGGAAATGGGCCGAGCACGTCGAGCAGGAGTACGAGATGGAGTGCACCGTGGTCGAGGGCGAGACCAGCGACACGGTGCAGTTCAAGCGTTCAGGGGTGAACGGCTCGATGATCGTCACCGGCGAGCACTTCGAGGTGCGCGCCAAGCTGGGCCTGCTGATGGGCGCGTTCGCCGGCCAGATCCAGGCCGAGGTCGGCCGCCAGCTCGACGATGCCCTGGCCAAGGAGCAGGCCAAGGCCAAGAAGGCCTGACTTACTTCAGCGATTCGATGAGGTCGATGTATTCCTGCATCGCCTCTTCGCCGGCCTTGCCCTTGAGCTCGTTCCACGCGTCCCACTTGGCGCGGCCGACCATGTCGGCGAAGCCGGGGCGCTTGCCTTCCACGTCGCCGGCCGTGGCCTGCTTGTACAGCGCGTAGATCTTCAGCAAGGTCATGTTGTCCGGCTTCTCGGGCAACTGCTTGCTCTGGGCAACGGCGGTCTCGAACTGGGCCTTCAGGTCAGCCATGGCGCACACTCCGCTGGGTAAAGTCTGATTGACGGGCGGCATGTTACCCAGCATCGTCGCCGCGAGACAAAGCCTGAATCTAGAGGGAGCCACCCACATGCCCGAGTCCACTGCCTTCGCGTCAGAGCGCATGTCGCGGGTCGACACCGCCTGGCTGCGGATGGACACCGAGGCCAACCTGATGATGATCATCGGGGTCTGGCTGGTGGAGCCCGAGCTGGGCCTGCAGGACCTGCGCACCCGCGTCGAAGGCAGCCTGCTGCTGTACGACCGCTTCCGCCAGAAGGTCGTCGAGGACGCGATGGGCGCGAACTGGGTCGAGGACGGCAGCTTCGACATCGCCGACCACGTGGTGGCCGAGGAGCTCGAGGTCCCAGCCGGCCAGGACCCGCTGGAGGCGCTCAAGGCCCGCGTCGGCGAGCTCGCCGCCACCCCGCTGGATGCCGGCCGGCCGCTGTGGGAGCTGCGCCTGGTCGAGAACCTGGAGCCGGGCCGAAGCGCCATCATCACCCGCATCCACCACTGCATCGGCGACGGCATCGCGCTGATCTCGGTGATGCTGTCGATCACCGACGGCGGAAAGCCGCCGCCGGCCCGCAAGGCCCGCGCGAACGGCAACGACACCGAGGCGGACTGGTTCACCGATGCGCTGCTCAAGCCCGTCACCGACCTCACCATCAAGGCCATAGGCCTGACCGGCGAAGGCATGGCGAAGTCGGTCGAGCTGATGGCCAACCCGGTGCAGCCGCTGGCCGGCGGCATGGACGCGGCCCGCATCGGCTACCAGGTGGTGAGCGACGCGGCGGCGATGGCCCTGATGGCGGACGACTCGCCCACCCGCCTCAAGGGTCGCGCCACGCCGGGCAAGCGGGTCGCCTGGGGCGAGCCGCTGCCGCTGGAGGAGGTCAAGACGGTGGCGCAGGCCTTCGGCGCCTCGATCAACGACGTGCTGCTGACCTGCGTCGCCGGGGCGATCGGCGACTATCTCCGGGCCCACGGGGACGATCCCGAGGGCAAGGAGATCCGCGCCATGGTGCCCGTCAACCTGCGCCCGCTCGACCAGGCGTGGAAGCTCGGCAACCGCTTCGGCCTGGTGCCGTTGGTGCTGCCGGTGGGCATCGCCAACCCGGTCGAGCGCCTGGGGGCGGTGCGGGCCCGCATGAACGACCTGAAGGGCGGCTACCAGCCGGTGATGGCCTTTGCGCTGCTGGCAGTGGCCGGCCTGCTGATCAAGCCCATGCAGTCGGCCCTGCTGAACCTGTTCGCCAAGAAGGCGACGGCGGTGATGACGAACGTGCCGGGGCCGCGCGAGCCGTTGAAATTCTGCGGCCGCACGGTCAGGCAGGTGATGTTCTGGGTGCCGCAGAGCGGCGACATCGGGGTGGGCGTGAGCATCCTCAGCTACGCCGGCGGCGTGCAGTTCGGCCTCATCACCGACGACGTGCTCTGTCCCGATCCCGAGGACATCGTCCGCCGCTTCCAGCCGGAGTTCGAGCAGCTGCTTTACCTGGCGCTCATGCTCCCCTGGGGCGACTGAGCCCGATCCCGCGGAGCCGCGACACCATGGACACCGTCTCCGTGCTGATCGTGGAGGACGACGAGCGCTTCCGCGCCGCCTTCGCCGGCGTCATCGGCGAGGCGCCGGACCTGCGCCTGGTCGGCACGGCGGCCGACCTGCCGCAGGGCCTGCTGTTGTTGCGCGAGCTCAAGCCCGACGTCGTCCTCGTCGACCTCGGCCTGCCCAGCGGCAGCGGGATCGAGCTGATCCGCTATGCCCACGCCCACCTGCCGGCGACCGACGTGATGGTGGTCAGCGTCTTCGGCGACGAGCCGCACGTGATGGCCTCGCTCGAGGCCGGCGCCACCGGCTACCTGCTGAAGGACACCCATCCGGCCGACCTCGCCGAGCAGATCCGCACCCTGCACGCCGGCGGCAGCCCGATCAGCCCCGTCATCGCCAGGCAACTCCTGGTGCGGCTGGCACCCGAGCCGGCGCCGTCGCCCGATGCCGAAGCGCTGCTTTCGCCGCAGGAGCGGCAGGTACTGACGTACTCCGCCAAGGGCTTCAGCTTCGAGGAGATCGCCCGCATGCTGGGCGTCTCCCGCCACACGGTGATGACGTACGTGAAGCGCAGCTACCGCAAGCTCCAGGTCCACTCCAAGACCGAGGCCATCTACGAGGCCCGCAAGCTGGGGCTGGTTCGTGACTGAACTGGGGGTCGACGGCCACCCGGCGCCGGGCGGCGCGCGAGCCGAGCGGGCGCGGCAGCTGCGCGTTCGGGCCGGCTGGGCGCTGGTCCTGCTGGCGGTGCTGGCGACCGCCCTGGGCCTGGTGGCGCGGTCGAGCCGGCCCCTGGGGGGGCAGGGTGGCGCCGCGCACTACTACGAGACCGCCTGGCTGCACTCGCGGCCCTTCGACACGACGCGTCTGCGCGAGGATGGCCGCCCGAGGCCGCAAGTCGATGCGCCCGATCCCGACGATGCCGTGGCGTGGCGTACGGTGGCCTTGCCCTTGCACCAGGCCCCGCGACCGGATCTCCCTGGCGTGGCCGACCCGCGGCCGCTGAGGGTGTGGTGGTACCGGGTGGATTACGTGGTGCCGCCCGGCGTGGAGGGCGCGCTGGCCCTGTACGTGCCGCGCATCACCGGCGGGGCCGTGCAGGTCATCGAGCACGATGGATTCCAGTGGCGGCTGAAGTGGGATGGCTCCGAGCGCTGGCGCGAGCAGTGGAACCGGCCGATCTTCGTCGACCTGGGGGCGGCCCCGCCTGCGGGGGCGAAGCTGCGCCTGGCCGTGGGGCTGGTCCGCTACGACAGCGGCCAGCACCGGGTGTCCCGCATCGCCGTCGGGCCGCGCGAGGCGCTGGCCAGCAAGGACAGCTGGCGCCGCGCGCTGCAGCTCACCGTGCCCGAGGTCGGCTCGCTGACCTTCCTGGCGCTGGGCATGTTCGCCCTGATGTACTGGCTGCGCCGCCGGCAGGAGCAGGCCTACCTGCTGTTCTTCTTCAGCTCGGTGGTCTGGACGCTGCGCAGCCTGCACTACTTCATCGACATGCCGGCGGATCCGGCTGCCTACCGCTGGTTCTGGTGGGCCACCAACGCCTCCCTGTCGTGGGTGATGCTCCTGATCTACCTGTTCGCCTTCCGCTTCGAGGCGCGCACCTACCCGCGTGTCGAGCGGGCGCTGGTGGTCTTCGTCGTGGCGATGTCGCTCATCACCATGCCGGTTCCCGGGCTGATGCTCTCGTCGCTGGTGCAGCAGCACCTGGTCAACGCGATCGTCGCCCTGATCGTCACCGGCTGGCTCACGGTGGTGGCGTGGCGCGGGGGCGCGATCGAGTTCCGCGTGATCGTCGGGGTGCTGTGGCTGTCGGAAGTGCTGGGGGCGCACGACCTGCTGCTGATCGCCGGCCTGGTCTCGGTGGAGTCGGTCTATTTGCTGCCCTTCGCGATCGTGCTGGTGCTGCTGTCCTTCCTCTTCGCCGTCCAGCAGCGCTATGCCGCGGCGATGGAGCAGGTCGAGCGCGTCAACGCCGGGCTGGAGGAGCGGCTGGCGGCCCGGGACGAAGAGCTGCGCGCCAAGCACGAGAGGCTGCGCGAGGTCGAGCGGGAGCAGGCCCTGCTGATCGAGCGCCAGCGCCTCATGCGCGACATGCACGACGGCCTGGGCTCGACGCTGATGTCCTCGCTGGTGCTGGCCGAGCAGGGCAAGCTCCAGCAGGATGCGTTGGCCGCGCTGCTGCGTGAATGCGTGGATGACCTTCGACTCGTCATCGAGTCGCTGGAGCCGATCGAGCATGACCTGGTGACGCTGCTGGCCTCGCTGCGCCACCGCCTGGGCCGCCGGCTCGAGGCGGCCGGGCTGGGCATGCGCTGGGAGGTCGACGACCTGCCGCCGTTGCCGTGGCTGAATCCGCCCGACGCGCTTCAGGTCCTGCGCATCGTCCAGGAGGTGCTGACCAACGTGCTCAAGCACGCCGGAGCACGAACGGTGCGCATCGCCACCGCCCACGACGCCGAACAGGTGCAGGTGCTGATCGAGGACGACGGCCGCGGCTTCGATGCGGCCGCGGCCGACGGCGGCCGGGGCCTGCGCCACCTCGTGCAGCGCGCCGCCCGGCTCGGCGGAAGGCTGACGATCGACAGCGCGCCCGGTCGCGGCACGCGCGTCCAGCTTGACTTGCCTTTACAGCGGGGCGAGCGGCCCTGAGGGACAATGCGCGCTGCGTCGAACGTCCGCGCCCATGCTGAAGCAACGTACCCTCAAATCGATCACCCGCGCCGTCGGCGTCGGCCTGCACAGCGGCCAGAAGGTCGAGCTGACGCTGCGGCCGGCGGCGCCCGGTACCGGCATCGTCTTCCGCCGGGTCGACCTGCCGGTGCCGGTGGACATCCCGGTGCGCTTCGACTCGGTCAGCGAGACGCGCATGGCCTCCACCATCTCCCCCGGCGGGCAGCCCGGGGGCCCGAAGGTGCAGACGATCGAGCACCTCATGTCGGCCTGCGCGGGCCTCGGCCTGGACAACCTCTACGTCGACATCACGGCCGACGAGGTGCCCATCCTCGACGGCTCTTCCGCCAGCTTCGTGTTCCTGCTCCAGAGCGCCGGCATCGAGCTGCAGAACGCGCCCAAGCGCTTCCTCAAGGTGCGCAAGACGGTGGAGGTGCGCGAGGGCGAGGGCGAGCGGTTGCTGTGGGCCCGGCTGGAGCCCTACCACGGCTTCAAGCTCAGCTTCCAGATCGACTTCAACCATCCGGCGGTCGATGCGACCGGGCAGGAGGTCAGCTTCGACATGGGCTCGGGCCGCTACAAGCAGGAGATCGCTCGGGCCCGCACCTTCGGCTTCACGCGCGACGTGGAGGCCATGCGCTCGCGCGGCCTCACGCTCGGCGGCAGCATGGACAACGCGATCGTGATCGACGACTACCGCGTGCTCAACAGCGACGGCCTGCGCTACGACGACGAGATCGCCAAGCACAAGATCCTCGATGCCATCGGCGACCTCTACATCGCCGGCGCGCCGCTGCTCGCGGCGTACAAGTCCTACCGCGGCGGCCACGCGCTGAACAACAAGCTGCTGCGCAAGCTGCTGGCCGACGCGAGCGCCTACGAGTACGTCACGTTCGAGGACGAGGCGAGCGCGCCGGCCGGCTTCGCCGAGCTGGCCCCCGCCTGGTGATCCAACCCCCTACTTCGCCTGCGGCGTCGATCCCCCCGAGGGGGAGCCATCGCCTTGGGGCGGCCCTGCGCCGATGATGATCTTTCGCCTCCTGTTCGGGCTGTTGCTCGTGGCGGGCCTGCTGTGCCTGGCCACCTACGTCGCGACCCGCGATCCGGTCTGGCGGCGACGCGGACTGGTGATCGTCAAATGGACCGTGCTGGCAGGGATCGGGGGGCTGGCCGTGCTGGTGCTGGAGCGGCTGGCGTTGCTGCTGTAGCCCGCAGCCCGTCCAGGTAGGCGCGCACCGCCACCTCGCCGCTGCCCACCAGGTCGAAGCCGCCGGGCTGCAGCGTCCAGTGGTGCATCAGGCCATCGACGAGCGCGTACAGGCCGAGCGCCACCGTCTGCAGCGCCAGGCCGGGGCGCAGCGAGCCTGTCGCCTCCGCCCGGGCCAGCAACGCGGCCAGCTCCTGCTTGAACTCGGTGATGCCTTCGATGTAGCGCGCCTGCACGGCCGCCAGGTCCTCGGTGTACTCCGTCTGGTGCATGGCGATGCGGAAGGCACGCTGCACCTGCTCGTTCTCGGCCAGCACCTGCAAAGGCCGCATCGCCTTGGCGGCCAGGTGTGCCAGCGGATCGCCGCAGCCCGCGGCGTCGCAGCCGTCCGGGGCTTCGCAGGGCAGGCAGGCCCTCTCCATCATCGCGTTGAACAAGGCGGCCTTGTCCGCGAAGTGCCAGTAGATGGCCCCTCGTGTCACGCCAGCGGCGCTCGCCACGTCTTGCAGGCGCGTCTGTGCGACCCCGCGGGCGAGGAAGACACGCTCGGCGGCATCGAGGATCTGGTGCCGGGTGGCCTCGGCTTCGGCCTTGGTGCGGCGAACCATCAGAGGGCCCTTGTCATGCGATGAAAAATGATTGCCATGTTAGGGGGGATGACCCTCCATAAAAACCCTGAAACGCCTGCGGCGCACTGATCCACGGCAAATTCGCGGCCGGAGGATTCATCGACCGGCTGCGGCGTCCCGGCGCTGCACTGCTGACACGATGCTGGCAGCAGGGGTGTGGCAACATACATACACGATTGTATGTATACTGCGCCCGCCTTCATAGCCCTGCGGGCTTTTGCAGTACGCCCGCCAGGGTGCGGCCCCCGCCTGCACGCAGGCGCCTTCGCCGCCCGGCCCGTTCCTTGTCGAAGCCGGCCGTCCTTGTTCGTCGCCCCAGGATCTCCATGAACCCTGATGCCATGCCTTTTGCCCTTTTCGCGCTGCGGCGCCCGCTGGCCCTGGCGGCCTTGTCCCTCGTCTCGGCGGCCACGCTCGTGGCTTGCGGCCAGGGCGGCGCCAACGCGCAGGGCGGCCCTGGCGGCGGCATGCCGCCGGCGCAGGTCGGGGTCGTGACGGTCCAGCCGTCCACCGTGACCATCGCGTCCGAGCTGCCCGGCCGCCTCGAGCCCTGGCGCGTCGCGCAGGTCCGCGCGCGCGTGACCGGCGTCGTCAAGAAGCGCCTGTTCGAAGAGGGCAGCACCGTCAGGGCCGGCCAGAGCCTTTTCCAGGTCGACGACTCGGCCTACCGCGCCGCACTCGACAGCGCCCTCGCGACCCAGGCCAAGGCCGAGGCCGCCTTGGCCCAGGCGCAGGCCCTGCTCGAACGCAACCGCCCGCTGGCCGAGGCGCGCGCCATCAGCCAGCAGGATTGGATTGCCACCCAGGCCGCGCAGAAGCAGGCGGTGGCCGACGTCGCGGCAGCCAAGGCAGCCGTCGCGCAAGCCCGGCTGAACGTCGAGTACGCGAAGGTCGAGGCGCCGATCACCGGCCGCATCGGCCGTGCCCAGGTCACAGAAGGCGCCCTGGTCAGCCAGGCCGAGGCGACCCTGCTGGCCACCATCCAGCAGACCGACAAGCTCTACGTCAACATCACCCAGTCGGCCACCGAGGCGCTGCGCCTGAAGCGGGCCTTCGAGGCGGGCAGGCTGCAATCGGCCTCTGCCCAGGCGCGTCTGCTGTTGGAGGATGGCAGCGAGTACTCGCAGCCGGCGAAGCTGCTGTTCGCCGACCTGACGGTCGACCCGACGAGCGGCCAGGTCACCGTGCGGGCCGAGGTGCCCAACCCCAAGGGTGAACTGCTGCCTGGCCTCTATGTCAAGGTCAAGGTCGACCAGGCGCGCACCAGCGGCGCGATCCTCGTGCCGCAGCAGGCCGTCACCCGGGGCGCCAGCGGCGACACGGTGATGGTGGTCGGCGCCGACCACCAGGTGGCGCCGCGGCCGGTGCAGCTCGGCGGCACGCAAGGTTCCCAGTGGGTCGTGCTCGGGGGCCTGAAGGCGGGCGAGCAGGTGGTGGTCGACGGCTTCCAGAAGATCCGTCCGAAGGCGCCGGTGCAGCCGGTGCCGTGGACGCCGGCGGGCTCGGCCCCGGCCGGTGCGGGTTCCGCGCCGGCGCCGGCGGCGCCGGCCGCGCCGGGCCCTGCCTCGGCGGCCAGCCGCTGAAGCCGGGAGTCGCCACGCCATGAATTCCCGCTTCTTCATCGATCGGCCCATCTTTGCCTGGGTCATCGCGCTGTTCATCGTCGTCATCGGGGCGGCGGCGATCACCCGCCTGCCGGTGGCGCAGTACCCCAGCGTCGCCCCGCCGGCCATCGTCATCACCACCGCCTACCCGGGCGCCTCCGCCAAGGTGCTGGAGGATTCGGTGCTGTCCGTCATCGAGCAGGAGCTCAACGGCGCGCCGGGCCTGATCTACATGGAGTCCAGCGCCGACGCGACCGGGGCGGGCACCATCACCGTCACCTTCGAGCCGGGAACGGATGTCTCCATCGCCCAGATCGAGGTGCAGAACCGCCTTTCGCGGGCCGCCCCGAGGTTGCCGGCGGTGGTCACCCAGCAGGGGGTGCGCATCGACAAGGCGCGCTCGAACTTCCTGCTGTTCGTGATGCTGTCGTCCAAGAACCCGGCGTACGACCCGGTGGCGCTCGGCGACTACTCGGCGCGCAACATCGTGCCCGAGCTGCTGCGCGTGCCGGGCGTCGGCCAGGCCATCCTGTTCGGCACCGAGCGGGCGATGCGCGTGTGGGTGGACCCGGCCAAGCTCGTGGGCTACGGCCTGTCGACAGCCGACGTCAACGCCGCCATCCGCGCCCAGAACCTGCAGGTTTCGGCCGGCACCATCGGCGGCCTGCCTGCGGCGCAGGGCCAGACGATGTACGCCACCATCAACGTCAATGGCCAGCTGGGGTCGATAGAGCAGTTCGGCAACATCCTGCTGCGCACCAACACCGACGGTTCCTCGGTGCGGCTGAAGGACGTGGCGCGCATCGAGCTGGGCGGCCAGGCGTACAGCAGCTCGGCGCGGCTGAACGGCGTGACCGCCAACGGCATCGGCGTGCAGCTCGCGCCCACGGGCAACGCGCTCGCGACCGCCGACGCGATCAAGCAGCGCATGAAGGAGCTGCAGCAGTTCATGCCCGAGGGCGTGAGCTACGACATCCCGTACGACAGCTCGAAGTTCGTCCGCATATCGATCGAGGAGGTCGTGAAGACGCTGGTCGAGGCGATCGCGCTGGTGTTCGTCGTGATGCTGGTGTTCCTGCAGAACATCCGCTACACGCTGATCCCGACCATCGTCGTGCCGGTGGCGCTGACGGGCACCTTCGCGGTCATGCTGACGCTGGGCTTCTCGATCAACGTGCTGACGCTGTTCGGCATGGTGCTGGCCATCGGCATCCTGGTCGACGACGCGATCGTGGTCGTCGAGAACGTCGAGCGGATCATGTCCGAGGAGGGGCTGCCGCCGCGCGAGGCGACCAAGAAGGCGATGGGCCAGATCACCGGGGCCATCGTCGGCATCACCGTGGTGCTGGTCTCGGTCTTCGTGCCGATGGCCTTCTTCAGCGGCTCGGTGGGCAACATCTACCGCCAGTTCTCGCTGTCGATGGCGTCCTCGATGCTGTTCTCGGCGTTCATGGCGCTTTCGCTGACGCCGGCGCTGTGCGCCACGCTGCTCAAGCCGGTGCCGGCGGACCACCACCAGAAGAAGGGCTTCTTCGGCTGGTTCAACCGGGGCTTCAAGCGCACCGCCAAGGGCTACGAGTCCGTCGTGGCCCGCATCCTGCCGCGTGCAGCGTGGTTCCTGGCCCTGTACGCGGTGATCATCGGCGCCGTCGTGCTCATGTACAACCGCCTGCCGACCTCGTTCCTGCCCAACGAGGACCAGGGCTATCTGATCGTCAACGTGCAGCTGCCGCCGGGCGCGTCGCAGACCCGCACCGAGGCGGTCATGCAGCAGGTCGAAGGCTTCTTCCTCAAGCAGCCCGAAGTCGACAAGGTGGTGGGCGTCCTCGGCTTCTCGTTCTCCGGCTCCGGCCAGAACGCGGGCCTGGCCTTCGTGCCGCTCAAGCCCTGGGAGGAGCGCAAGGGCAAGGAGCACAGCGCGCAGACGCTGGCGGGCAAGGCCTTCGGCGCGCTGATGGGCATCCGGGACGCCTTCATCTTCCCGCTCTCGCCGCCTCCGATCCCCGAGCTCGGCACCGCCACCGGCTTCAACTTCCGCCTGCAGGACCGCGGCGGCAACGGCCACGCGGCCCTCGTCGCCGCCCGCAACCAGCTGCTGGGCATGGCTTCGCAGAGCAAGCTGCTGCAGGGCGTGCGCCCAGACGGCCTGGAGGACGCCCCGCAACTGCAGCTGGACATCGATCGCGAGAAGGCTGCCGCCCTCGGCGTCGGCTTCGACACCATCGGCTCGGTGCTCGCCACCTCGCTCGGCTCGACCTACGTCAACGACTTCCCGAACGCGGGCCGGCTGCAGCGCGTGATCGTGCAAGCCGAGGCCGCCGCGCGCATGCAGCCCGAGGACATCCTCAAGCTGTACGCGCCCAACAGCAAGGGCCAGCAGGTGCCGTTCTCGGCCTTCGCGAGCACGCGCTGGGTCGAGGGTCCGCTGCAGACCGTGCGCTACAACGGCTACCCGGCGATGAAGATCGCCGGCGATGCGGCGCCGGGCGTTTCCACGGGCGAGGCGATGGCCGAGATGGAGAAGCTCGCGGGGCAGCTGCCGCCCGGCTTCGGCTTCGAGTGGACCGGCCAGTCGCGCGAGGAGAAGATCTCCGGCGCCCAGGCCACCATCCTGCTGGCTTTCTCGATGCTCGCGGTGTTCCTCTGCCTGTCGGCCCTGTACGAGAGCTGGAGCATCCCGGTGGCGGTGCTGATGGTGGTGCCGCTGGGCGTGCTGGGCTCGCTGGCCGGCGTCTGGCTGCGCGACATGCCCAACGACGTCTACTTCAAGGTGGGCCTGATCACCATCATCGGCCTGTCGGCGAAGAACGCGATCCTGATCATCGAGTTCGCCAAGGACCTCCAGGCCGAGGGCAAGAGCCTGCTGCTGGCCACTCTGGAGGCCTGCCACCTGCGCTTCCGGCCGATCCTGATGACCTCGTTCGCCTTCATCCTGGGCGTGCTGCCGCTGGCCATCGCGACCGGCGCCGGCTCGGCCAGCCAGCGTGCCATCGGCACCGGCGTGATGGGCGGCATGCTGACGGCCACGGCCCTGGCCGTGCTGCTCGTCCCCGTGTTCTTCGTCGTGATCCGGCGCCTGTTCCCGGGCGGCCACGAGCTGCACCACGCCACCGCGATCTCCTCGGCCGCCGCGGCTGCCGAGGAGGAAGAGCTGAAGAAGAAGCTGGAGGGCCATTGATGAGCCGCCTTGCCCTGAACCCGCGAGCCCTGGCGGCCGGCCCGCTGCTGCTGTCGGCCACGCTGCTGGCCGGCTGCATGAACCTGGCGCCCGATTACCAGCGCCCGGCGCTGCCCGTCCCGGCGCAACTGCCGGCGGGCGACGCCGCCAGCGATGCCGCGCTGCCCGGCGTGAACGAGCTGCTGCGCGACGAGCGCCTGCGCCAGCTGGTCACCCAGGCCCTGCAGAACAACCGCGACCTTCGTGTGGCCCTGCTCAACGTCGAGCGCGCCCGGGCCGCCCTGCGGCTGACCGACGCCGACCGCTGGCCCACGGTGCAGGCGGCATTCGCCGCCAACCGTGCGCCGAGCGCGGTCGACGGCGAGCAGACCACCACGCTGCAGGCCGGCCTGCAGGTCAGCAGCTACGAGCTCGATCTCTTCGGCCGGGTGCGCAGCCTCAGCGACGCCGCGGCCGCCAACGTGATGGCGACCGAGGCCGCGGCGCGCGCCGCACGGCTGGCCCTTGTCACCCAGGTGGCGGCGACCTGGTTCACGCTCGCCGCGGACCAGGAGCAGCTGGCCCTGGCCCGGCAGACGCTGGCCAGCCGCGAGCAGACCCTGAAGCTGACGGAGCTGCGCGTCCAGGTCGGTGCCGCGTCGGACATCGAGCTGCACGGCACGCGGGGCTTGCTCGCGCAGTCGCGCGCCAGCGTGGCGCAGCTGGAGCGCCAGGCAGCGCAGGATGCCAATGCGCTGGCGCTGCTGGTGGGCGAGCCTCAAGGGCAGGCAGCGGCCGCCCAGGGCCAACGCTTCCAGCCGGCCGGGTCGATCGACCCTGAAGCGCTGGCGGCCGTGCCGGCGGGGGCTTCGTCGGAGCTGCTGCTGCGACGGCCCGACGTGATCCAGGCGGAGCAGGCGCTGATCGGCGCCAATGCCAACATCGGTGCCGCTCGCGCCGCGTTCTTCCCGCGCATCCTGCTCAGCGGCAGCGCCGGCGTGGTGAGCGACACCCTGTCGAACCTGGTGAACTCGGGCACCTTCGCCTGGACCCTGGGCGCGAACGCTGCCATGGCCATCTTCGACGCCGGCCGCAACCAGGCCAACCTCGAGGGCGCCAAGCTCGGCCGCGAAATCGCGGTCGCCCAGTACGAGAAGGCGATCCAGGCGGCCTTCCGCGAAACGGCCGACGCGCTGGTGGCCCAGGCCACGTGGCGTGACCAGGTCGTGGCGCAGCAGCAACTGCAGACCGGTGAACGCGAGCGTTTGCGGCTCACACGCTTGCGCTACGAAGCCGGTGCCGCCAACCTGATCGAGCTGCTCGACAGCGAGCGCTCGCTGGCCGCCGCCGACCAGGCGCTGGTGCTGGCCCGCCTGGGCGAGCTGCTCAACCGCCTGGCCCTGTACAAGGCGCTCGGCGGGGAGGAACGCGCCCTGCCGTGACCCCCTGAGCCCGGCGCGCCAGAGAACCACAAGGAACATCAAGCATGAAACCCGGCACGCGTTGCGAAACGTCGCGCAGCTGGCGGCCCCACCGGCCCCATCGGCGCAGCCTCGTCTGGGAGGCGTCGAGTGCCGGCCGCGCGCTGGCCCTGCTGCTGCTCGGCATCACCGTGTGGCGCGCCTGGACGGTGGTGCACGTGGGGGCCGGCCTGCACGTCGACGAAGCGCAGTACTGGGCCTGGTCGCAGGCGCTCGATTGGGGCTACTACTCCAAGCCCCCGATGATCGCGGCCATCATCGCCGCGTCCACCGCACTGCTGGGCGATGGCCTGCTGGGCGTGAAGGCGCTCGCGATGCTGTGCTATCCGCTGACGGCCTGGGTGCTGTACCGCTGGGTGAGCGAGCTGGTGGCCGACGTGGCCGCCGAGCCGGGCTCCCGGCCCGAGCGAGCCGGGTGGCTGGCGGCGGGGCTGTTCATCGCCTCGCCGGTGGCCGGCCTGCTCGGCCTGGCGGCGACGACGGACGCCCCGCTGCTGCTGATGTGGTCGCTGGCCTCGCGTGCGCTCTGGCGCGCCTGGCGGGACGGGCGCCGCAGCGATTGGCTGATGCTGGGCCTGTGGGGCGGCCTGGGCCTGATGTCCAAGTACACGATGGCGGCCTTCGCCGTCTCGGCGCTGGGCTTTCTTGTCATGGTCCCCAGGCGCCGGCCCGAGGGGCTGAGCCTGCCGCGCGGGCTTTCGCTGTCGGCGCTGGTGGCGTTCGTCTGCGTGGTCCCCAACCTGGCGTGGAACGCTGCCCACGGCTGGCCCACGCTGCGCCACACGGCGGAGATCACCGTCGGCGCCCAGTCCGAGCCGCTGCTGCAGACCCTGGGCGGCTACCTGGGCGGCCTGCTGCTGCTGGTCGGCCCCGTGGTCGTGCCCTGGCTGCTACTTTGGGCCTGGCGGGCAAGCAGCATCGCGGCGCCGCAGGGCCAGCCGCGGTCGCTCGAAGGGCAGCCGACGCGGCGCGAGGCGGCCTGGGCGGCCGTCTGGCTCGCGGGGCCGCTGGCCGGCATAGGCGCGGCGCAGGCCTTCCACGCCCAGGCCGAGCTGAACTGGGCCGCGCCCGCCCTGATAGGCACCATCGTCGGCCTGGTGCTGTGGCTTCGTCCCGAGCGGCCGGCCCGTGCG
>CAMLGG010000071.1 GCA_946479475.1 uncultured Ideonella sp.
GCACGGCGGCGCCGAGCATCCCCTGGCGATCGACGAGTCGATGGAGCTGCTGGAAAGCCAGCAGAACGCGGTGCTGAACCTGCTGGGCCTGTCGCTCGAGGACCGGCCCGCGTTCTTCCGATCGCTGTGGGCGCGGATGCGCGAGCTGCGCCTGCGCACCGGGCAGCCGCACTGGCTGCTGCTGGACGAGGCGCACCACCTGCTGCGCAAGCAGGCAAGCTCCGGCGGTGATGACGCGACGGACGCGCTGGACCGCGTGATCATGGTCACGGTCCACCCGGACCTGCTGCCCGCGGACGCCCTGGCGCGGGTCGACGTGATGGTGGCGGTGGGCCGCGAGGCGGCACAGACCTTGTCGCGGTTCGCGCAGGCGGCGCAACTGGCCACGGCCCTGTCCGCCGACGATGCTTCGCCAGGGGCGGGCCAGGCCCTGGTCTGGATGCGCGGCCAGGCGGGGCCGGCGCGGAGGGTCGTTCTGCCGGCCAGCCGCGCCGAACACCGCCGCCACATCCGCAAGTACGCGCAGGGCGAGCTGCCGGAGGACCGCAGCTTCTATTTCCGCGGGCCGGACGAGCGGCTCAACCTGCGCGCACAGAACCTCTTCGTCTTCCTGCAGATCGCCGACGGTGTCGACGACGACACCTGGCTGTACCACCTTCGCCGCGGCGACTATTCGCGCTGGATGGACAGCGCGATCAAGGACGAGGAACTGGGCGTCGCGGTGCGCGAGGTCGAGTCGATGCCTTCACCGGACCCTGCACGCACGCGCCAGCAGGTGCGCGAGGCGATCGAGCTCCGTTACACGCTGCCGGGCTAGCGCGCGTCCCGAAGGGCGCTGGCCCGGCCGCCATCAATCCGCCGTGATGTGGCGCTCGCGGATGAGCCTGGCGTACCGCTGGCGATCGTCCGCGATCAGCTGTGCGAACTCGCGAGGGGTCGTCGCGCGGGGGACGCCACCGAGCCCGACGAAGCGGGCCTTCACGGCCTCGTCCGCCAGCACGCCGCGAACGTCGGCCGCGATCTTGTCGACAACCTCCGCGGGCGTGTTCGCCGGCGCGAGCAGGCCGATCCAGGAGATGGCGGTGAAGCCCGGCACGGCGCCTTCGGCCAGGCTGGGCACGTCGGGAAGCGCAGGCACGCGCTTGTCGCCGGTCACGGCGAGCGCGCGCAGCCGGCCGGACTTGATCTGGCCGCTGGCCTCGAGAACGGTCATGAACGAAAGCTGCACGTGGCCCGCGATGAGGTCGGATACCGCAGGGCCGCCGCCGCGGTAGGGCACGTGCAGGATGAAGGTGCCCGTTCGGTCCTTGAACAGCTCGGCCGCCAGGTGCGGCGCACCGCCGGCGCCCGAGCTGCTGTAGCTGAGCTGCCCGGGCTGGGCCTTGGCCAGCGCGATGAACTCGGCCGCCGAACGGGCCGGCACGGCCGGGTTCACCATCATCGCCAGCGGCAGCTCGGCGACGAGCGTGACCGGCGCAAACGCGGTGTCCGGGTTGTACGCCAGCCGGGGATAGAGGCTCGGATTGATGGACTGCGTGCCGACGTTGCCCAGCAGCAGGGTGTAGCCGTCGGGCTTGGCCTTGGCGACCATGTCGGCGCCGATCTGGCCGGCTGCGCCGCCCTTGTTCTCGACGACGACGGTCTGCCCCCAACGCTTGCCCAGTTGCTCGGCGATGATGCGGGCGCCGGTGTCGGTGCCGCCGCCCGGCGGGAAGGGCACGACCAGGGTCACGGTCCGGTTCGGGAAGCCTTGCGCCAACGATGCCGCGGCGTGCAGCGACAAGGCCAGGGCCATGAATCTCGGCAGGAGTCGGGTCATGGCATCACTCCGGCTGGATGTTGGCGGCCCTGATGATCCGGCCCCAGCGTTCGTACTCGGCCTGCTGGAAGCGGCCGAGCTCTTCGGGCGTCGACAGGGCGACCTCCATGCCGTTCTGGTCGACGAATCGCTTCACCCCTTCCGACGCCATCGCGTGCCGGACCAGCTCGTTGAGGCGGTGCACGACGGCCCCGGGTGTGGCGGCCGGTGCGTAGAGCGCGTTCCAGTAGCTGGCCTCGTAGCCGGGCAGCCCCGATTCGGCCAGCGTCGGCACGCCCGGCACGAGGCGCGAACGACTCGGGCTCGTCACCCCGAGCGCCCTGAGCTTGCCCGCCTTGACCTGCGGCAGGCTCGTCGTCAGGTCCACCGTCATCAGGTCGGTCTGGCCGGAAACGAGGTCGATGACCGCGGGCGGGTTGGCCTTGTAGGGCACGTGGTTCAGCTCGATGCCGGCCATCTGCTCGAGCAGCTCGGTCGCCACGCGCGCCGAGGAACTGCCCTCGCCATAGTTGAGCCTGCCCGGCTCCTTGCGGGCCAGCGCGATCAGCTCCTGCACGCTGTTGGCCTTCACCGAAGGATTCACGACCAGCAGCAGGTAGCCCTTGACCAGCAGCGAGACCGGTGCGAAGTCCTTCATCGGGTCGTAGGCGATCTTCCTGAAGAGGTGCGGGTTGGCGGCCTGGGTCGTGTTCGTGGTCATGAACAGCGTGTAGCCGTCGGGTGCCGAGCGGGCGACGGCCTGCGCCGCGATGCCGCCGGAGGCTCCCGCCTTGCTGTCGACGATCACCGGCTGGCCGGTCTCGCGGGTGATCTCGGCGCCCATGGCCCGCGCCAGCCCATCGGTGGTGCTGCCCGGGCTCGAGCCGATGACGATGGTGATCGGCCTGGCGGGGTAGGCCTGGGCGTTGGCGGCCAGCGCCGAGCCGGCGCAAAGCACGGCGGCGAATGCCTGTCTCGCGATTCGTTCGAACATGGTGTCTCCGGTGTGGGGATGTCGCTGCGGAGCGGCGGCTCAGGTGGTCAGGCTCATCCGGGGTCGCTGGCCGGCCAGGGCCTGCGCCAGGCTGTCCAGGACCATGTCGGCCATGGCGGCCCGCGTCTCCCAGGTGGCGCTGGCGCGATGGGCCTGCAGCGTCACGCGATCGGACGAGCGCAAGGTCGGCGGGACGCGGGGCTCGTCGACGAAGACGTCGAGGCCGGCCCCGGCGATGCGTCCCTGGGCCACCGCGGTCACCAGGTCGGGTTCGTTGACGAGCCGCCCGCGCGCCACGTTGACGAGGAAGCCTCGCGGACCGAGCGCTTCCAGCACACGCGCGTCGACGATGCCCTCGGCCTTGTCGGCGGCGGCACAGAGCACCAGCGCATCCGACTGGCGGGCGAGTTCAACGAGGTCGGCGTCGAAGCGGTAGGGCAGGTCGGGCATCGGCTTCAGGTCGGTGTAGGCGATGGCGCAACCGAAGGCGGCCGCACGCGTGGCGACGGCCCTTCCGACACGCCCCATCCCGACGATGCCCACCCGCATGCCGCTGAACCTGCGTGCCAGCGGTATCGCGCCGGGCTGGGGATGGAGCTCCCACTGGCCGTCCCTGACGAAGCGATCGCCGGCACACAGCCCGCGGCAGGCCGCGATCAGCAGGCCGAGCGCCAGGTCGGCGACGTCCTCGGTCAACGCGCCCAGCGTGGCCGTGACTGCAAGACCTCGCTCGCGGCAGTAGGCCAGGTCGACCGCATCGGTGCCGACGCCGTTGATGGCCACCACCTTCAGAGCAGGCAGGCGTTCGAGCATCGTGCGCGAGATGCCGGTGTGGCCGCCGGTGATCACCGCGTCGATGGCCTGCGCATTCGCGCGCATCCAGGCTTCGTGGTCGCTGATCTCGAACCATCGGTGCACCTCGTAGAGCTGCGCCAGCCGTTCATTGGCCTGGGGGATGAGGATGGGGTTGAGCTGGAGGATCCGGGGCTTCATGTCGTCGGTGCGTCGATCAGGTGCAGCGGATGCTAGATTTGCATTGACTGGACGGTCAATCTTGATCTACAAAATCAACGTCACTGCCCACAGGATCGATTCCCTCCCATGGCCACTTGGATCTCGATGGAAGAGGCCTGCCGCCTGCTCGGCGTGCGCACCCAGACCCTCTACGCCTACGCCAGCCGCGGCAAGGTCGAGGTCGCGCCCGACCCGCAGGACAGCCGCCGCAGCCTTTACCGCGCGGAAGACGTGCGTGCGCTCGTCAAGCGCAAGCAGGACGGCCGCAAGCCGGCCACGCTGGCGAGCAACGCCATGTTCGGCTCCGAGCCGAGCATCCCGACGGCGATCTGCACCTTCGTGCGCGGGCGCCCCTGCTACCGTGGGCAGGACGCGGTCGAGCTCGCGCAGTCGGCCACGTTGGAGGAGGTGACGCGCCTGCTGTGGAACACCGGGCAGCCGGTCCGGTTCGGTGCGGCCGAGGCCGCCGCAGTCGATCGGCAGCCCGGTCGCGTGAGCGCCTTCCGGCTGCTGGCCACCCTCGCGGCCACCGGCCATTCGACCCGCGGCCGCGTCGAGCGCGTGCTTCACGAAGAGGCCCAGGGCCTGGTCGGGCAGCTGGCCTGCGCCTTCGGCGCGTCGCGTCAGGCCGATTCGCCGCTGCACCTGAGGTTCGCCAAGGGCTGGGGCCTGAGCGTTCGGGCGGCCGAGCTGCTGCGCAGGGCGATGGTCCTGCTCGCCGACCATGAACTGACGAGCTCGGCCTTCACGACGCGCATCGCGGCGTCCACCGGCGCTTCGCTGCCGGCCTGCCTGCTCGCCGGCCTGGCGACCTTTTCCGGGCCCTTGCACGGCGACGCATCCGGGCGCGTGCGCTCGCTGCTGGAGGAGGTCGACCGGCTGGGGCACGACGTCGTGGTGGAGCGCTACCTCGCGGCGGGCCAGGCCATTCCCGGCTTCGGCCACCACCTGTATCCCGATGGCGACCCGCGCGCGGCGGCTCTTCTGGAGCACTTCGAGCCGCCCAGGGCCATCGATCAGTTCATGGCCCGGGTCGAGGCCCTGACGGGTCTGAAGCCGAACATCGACCTGGTGCTGGCGGCGATGGTGGCGCGCCACCGGCTTCAGGGGGATGCCGCCTTCGCCATGTTCGCCACGGCGCGAAGCACCGGCCTGATGGCGCACGCCATGGAGCAGCTCTCGGAGCCCCAGGTGATCCGGCCGCGCGGCCGCTACACCGGCCCGGTGCCGCAGGGCACTCCGGCGGCCAGGGCGATTCGCTGAAGCGCCGCCTGCTCAGGGTGGCGGCGTCTCGAGCCGGCCCCGGCGCTTCTTCTCGGCCAGGCGCTGGTCGACCTCGCACTTCAGGACCATCCGCCGCCACTCGTAGTAAAGCAGCACGGACACCGTCGCCGTGTCGAGGACGCGGCGTTCGACGCTCACGTCCTGGCCCTGCGCCGCCATGCCTGCGTAGAGGTTCCTCAACGCCTGCTTGCGTCGGTGGGCCTGGGCCAGCAGGGCGTCTATCCTGGCCAGCTTCGAATGATCGCTCGTCGCTTCCATGGCTGGAGTTCCGTCGGTCAAGTGGCGATTGCGATCCTAGCGGCTCGAGGGTCGAGGCGCTGTCACCGGTTGCGACCTGTGCTGCCTGCCAGGGCGGTCAGCGCCCGACATCCCCAATTCGTGCGACGCGTCGCCCCCGTTCGGGGGAGATACAGAAGCTGCGCCTGCGCCAACAATGGCGCGATCAGAAGTCACCGTTCCGACATGCGCCTGCTGTTCCTCGACCGCCCCACCAGCCGTATCACCGCGCGGCAGTGGCTCATGATCGCGCTGTTGCTGGCTGCGCTCGAGGCGGCAGGCTTCGCCTGGTACATGATGCGGCCCGCCGAGCGGGGCCTTTCCCTCGGCATGTCCACGCCTCACGAGCAATGCGTTGCACGCGGCGTGGCCCAGTTCGAGGTGCGGCGCGAATGGCCGCGCACGCTGGATGGCCGCGACGCCGGCACGCTGATCGAGTCGCGCTGCACGCTGGACCCGGCTTCCTTCCAGTAGCGCTCGATAGAGCTCGCGGCCTTCATCGCCCCGCCTTGAAGGCGGTGAAGATGCGGGTCTGCACCCGGCGGATGTCCTGCGGGACCGAATCCGGTGCCGTCATGCCCGCCATCTCGTCCGCCGTCAGGAAGATCGTCTTGTTGGCCGCCACGTCCGGCTTCACGTAGGGCAGCGAGGCCTTGTTGGGATTGGCGTAGAAGACCTTGTTGGTCAGGCTCGCATGCACCTCGGGCCGCAGGATGTAGTTGATGAAAAGGTGGGCGTTGCGCGGGTGCTTCGCATCGGCCGGGATGGCCATGGTGTCGAAGAAGAGCGTCGCGCCGTGGCGCGGCACCAGGGCCTCGATCACCTCGCCCGTCCCGCTCTCGACGGCGCGCGAGCGCGCGATGTTGATGTCGCCCGAATACCCCATCACTGCGCACAGCGAGCCATTGGCCAGGTCGTTGATGTAGCCCGACGAGGAGAAGCGCGTCACGTAGGGCCGCACCTTCTTCAGCACGGCCGCGGCGGCTTCGTAGTCGGCGGCCACGCGGCTGTAGCCGGGCTTGCCGGCGTAGAGCATCGCCACCGGCAGCACCTCCGAAGGCGAATCGAGGAAGTTGATGCCGCAGCTCTTGAGCTTGCCGGCGTGGCGCGGGTCGAAGATCAGGTCCCAGGGATTGGCCGGCAGCGGCCCGCCCAGGGCCTTTTCCACCTTGGGTCGGTTGATCCCCACCGTCACGTAGCCCCAGAGCCAGTCGACCAGGTACTGGTTGCCCGGGTCCACCTTGGCCAGCTGGCCCAGCAAGGCCGGATCGAGGTTGCCCCAGTTCGAAAGCAGGGAGCGATCCAGCTTGCGGAACAGGCCGGCCTCGATCTGCTGCTTGGCGAAGTGGGCGCTGGGCACGACGATGTCGTAGCCGCTGCGGCCGGCCACCAGCTTGGCATGCAGGATCTCGTTGGCGTCGTAGTTGTCGTAGTGCACGACGATGCCGGTCTCGCGCTCGAAGTTCTTCAGCGTGTCGTCGGCGATGTAGTCCGACCAGTTGTAGACGTTGAGGACCTTCGGCTCCGGCGCCTCGGCGCCGTGGGCCGGCGGGGCGTGCAGATACAGCAGGATGCCGACGATGGCCGCGACGATGGCCACGGCGAAATGGCGGGCGTATCGCATGACGGGTCCTCTCCAGGCAGCCGTTGTCCTGGACTTGGGCCCCGCGCGCGGCGGAAAAGTTCCGGCGCGATGCAGCCTGTCCCGCCGCCTCGACGCCCTGTCGCACGAGGCGTGACTTCCGTCGGCCGCTGGCCAGACTGGCGCCTTCACACCTCGAAGCAAGGAGCTCGTCATGTCCCGCATCTCCATGGCCCTGGCCGCCGCCTGTCTTGCCGCCTCCGCACTGCCGATGACGGCCAGCGCCGCCGACGAAAGCGCCCAGCAGGTCGACATCCGCGGCCATGGCGCCTCGATCCTCCGCAGCGACGAGTTCGAGGCGATGCGTGGCGAGTACCTGCTCTCCAATGGCGGCCGGCTCTGGATCGAGGGAGGCCGCACGCGGCCCACCGTGACCATCAACGACCGGACGCCGGTGCTCCTCGCGAGCACCGGACCCCACCGCTTCGCCAGCGTCGACGGGCGGCTGCAGCTGGAGTTGCATGCCCACGACAACGGCAGCATCGACGGCCTCACGCTGACCACCGGCAGCCGGATCGTAGTCGCCCGTCGCTGAACCCCGGCGGGCCATCTCGGCACTCACCGGGGCAGATGCTCCAGGAGGCAAGAGATGGCTGCAAGGCAAGGTTCCGGAGGCAGGGCGGGCCGCGCACTCGCCCTGGCCGTGGCGCTGGTGGCGTCGTTCCAGGCGTGGCCCGCCGGCGGCGGTGGCGGAGGCCGCAGCGGCACGGCCGCCAGCGAGGCCGACAAGGACTACCGGGCCGGCGTCGTCGCGATCAAGGCCGAGCGCTACGCCGAGGCCATCCCGCTGCTCACCGCCTACGTCGCCCGTGCGCCGGCCGATGCGAACGGCGAGAACTGGCTGGCCTATGCCTACCGCAAGTCCGGGCAGCTCGATGCCGCCTTCGAACACTACGAGAAGGCGCTGGCGATCGACCCCGGCCACCGCGGCGCGCACGAGTACATGGGCGAGGCCTGCCTGATGGCGGGCAAGCTCGCCGAGGCCGAGGAGCACCTGCGCATCCTCGACCGCCTGTGCCTGCTCCCCTGCGAGGAGTACAGCGACCTGAAGAAGGCCGTGGCCGCGTACAAGTCGCGCGGCGGGGCCACGGCGGCGGCAGCGCAGTGAGCGCGTGTCCCGCGGCCTGGGCTGATCCGCCGTTTACCGATCTTTACCGGGCTGGAAAACGCTTCTGACAAACACCCGCGAGCATTCCCTTCGTCCCTTCTGTCAGGGAGCGATGAAAGGAAACTCGGATGAAGCGCTCTTCCATCCCCGCCAGCTGGCGCTACGTCGCCGCCGGCCTGGCGATCTCGGCTGCCGGCGCCTTCGGCCTGATCGACCTGGCATCCGCCCACAGCCGGGCGGACATGCCTCCTGCCGGCAACTGGCGCGGCGGCCCCGGCATGGGCATGGCCGGCGCCGGCCTGCCGCTGGGCGGCCCGATGCTCGACCGGCTGCTCGACGACGTGAAGGCCAGCGATGCCCAGCGCGACCAGCTGCACCGCATCGCCGAAGCCGCGCAGGCGGACCTGAAGCCGGCGGCCGAAGCGGCGCGCGCCGATCACGCCCGGATGGTGGAGCTGTTCGCTCAGCCCAGCGTGGACGCCGCCGCAGTCGAGGCGCTGCGCCAGAAGATGCTGGCCCGGCATGACCAGCTGACCAGGCGGGTCAACGTGGCGATGCTCGATGCCGCCAAGGTGCTCACGCCCGAGCAGCGCCAGGAGATGGCCGACCACATGCGGCAGATGGAGCAGCGCCGTGCCGAGCGGGGCGAGCGCGGCGGCCACGAAGCCCCTCCCGCCCCCGGCCCGGCGCCACGCTGACCAGGGGGCCGGCATGACGTATCCTTTGCTGATGGCCCGGGCCGCGCGATCCGTGCGCGAGAACCCCGGCGCCGCCGCCGACATGACCCCCGCCAAGCTGCTGCTGATCGACGACGATTCCCGCCTGACCTCGATGGTCGGCGACTACCTCCGGGGCCATGGCTTCGAAGTCGACACCGCCGGCTCGCTCAACGCGGGCCGTGACCGGCTTCGCAGCGGCCTGTACGACGCGCTCGTGCTCGACCTGATGCTGCCCGACGGCGACGGGCTGGAGATGACCCGCGAGCTGCGAGGCGATCCGCGCACCCGCCGCCTGCCGCTGCTGATGCTCACCGCCCGCGGCGAGCCGATGGACCGGATCATCGGCCTGGAGATCGGTGCCGACGACTACCTGCCCAAGCCCTTCGAGCCGCGCGAGCTGCTGGCCCGCATCAAGGCCCTGCTGCGGCGGGCGGCTCCCGAGCCGTCGAACGACGAGGTCCTGCGCTTCGGCCGCCTCGAGATCGACCTCGGCGCCCGCGAGGCCCGGCTGGACGGCAAGCGCTGCGACCTCACCGGCCACCAGTTCGAGCTGCTGACCGTGCTGGCCGGCAGCCCCGGCCGCGTGCTCAGCCGCGACCAGATCATGGACGCGCTCAAGGGCCACCCCATGGAGGCCTTCGACCGCTCGATCGACGTCCACGTCTCGCGCATCCGCGCGGTGATCGAGGACGACCCGAAGAACCCCAAGCGCGTGCTGACCGTGCGCGGCACCGGCTACGTGTTCGCACGCAAGCAGGACCAGGAGCCCACCGGCGAGGAGTAAGGCGACCTTTTGAAGTCGCTCTACCTGCGTATCTGGCTGACCGTCGTGACGGCGCTGGCGCTTTTTGCGCTGGCGTCGGGCTGGCTGCTGAGCCGCCATCTGGAGCAGGAGCGGCAAAGGGCCGAGGCCCTGCTGACCGAGCGCATGGCCGCCTGGGGCGACCTGATCCAGAACTCCATTCCCGGCCCCGGCGCGACCGCCGAGGAGCAGACCGCCGCGCTGCGCGAGTGGTCGCGCCGGCTGCGGGTGCCGCTGGCCCTGCACGATGCCCAGGGCCAGCGCATTGGCGCCTCGGAGTCCTACCTGCGGCGCGAGGCCGAGGGTCCCGGAGGCCCGCGGCGGCCTTTCTCCATCCACCTCGAGGACGGCCGGACGCTGTGGCTGATGCGGCCCAACATCGTCCGCCTGCAGCGGCCCGAGCCGGGGGGCGAGGCCGCGGCCGCCGCCCCCGTGCCCGGCTCTGCCCCGGAGCGAGGCGGCGTCGCGCCCGGCTTCGGCGGCCCGCGCCCGTTCGAAGAGCGGCCGGAAGGCCCGGGCGTCGGCCCTCCCGGCTTGCCGCCCGGCCACTCGATGGGTCCCGACCCGGGCGGGCCGCCGCCGGGGGGGCCAGGGCCCGATGTCGGTCACTCGCCCGAGGCAAGCCCCTTGTCCCTTTCCCTGCCCACCAAGCCGCCGGAGTGGCTGACCAGCCTGGGCCTGGTGGCGCTGCTGCTGCTGCTGTTCCTGGCCGTGGCGGGCGGCGCCTACCCGGTGGTGCGCCGCCTGACGCGGCGGCTGGAGCAGCTCAAGCGGGGCGTGGAGGCTTTCGGCGCCGGGGCGCTGGATCACCGCGTCAAGGCCGACGGCAAGGACGAAGTGGCGGCCGTGGCGGCGAGCTTCAACCGCGCCGCCGAGCGGATCGAGGCCTTGGTCAAGTCCAACCAGAGCCTGCTGGCCAACGCGAGCCACGAGCTGCGTTCGCCTCTGGCCCGGCTGAAGATGGCGGTGGCCATGCTGGCCGATGCTCCGCCGGCCATGCTGGCTTCGCTGCGCCGCGAGATAGACACCAACATCGGCGAGCTCGACGCCCTGGTCGAAGAGGTGCTGCTGTCCAGCCGGCTCGACGCCGGGGCGGTGCACGACCTGGCCGAACCGGTGGACCTGGCCGGCGTGGTGGCCGAGGAGGCCGCGCGGGTCGGGGCCGAGCTGGCGGCCGGCCCGGAGGGTGCGAGCCTGCGGGTGAAGGGCAGCGAGAGGTTGCTGCGCCGCGCCGCGCGCAACCTGCTCGAGAACGCCCGCCGCTACGGCGGTGAGGACATCAGCGTCGAGCTCGTCGTCGAGGCGCGCGGCGCGGTGCAGCTGAGGGTGTCCGACCGGGGGCCGGGCGTGCCCCAGGCCGAGCGCGAGCGCATCTTCGAGCCCTTCTACCGCCTGCCCGGCCACGCCGAGCGGGAGGGCGGCGTCGGCCTCGGGCTCGCGCTGGTGCGGCAGATCGCCGCAGCCCACCAGGGCAGGGTCCATTGCGAGGCCCGCCCGGGCGGCGGCAGCGTGTTCGTGATCACGCTGCCGGCTGGCTCGCCGCCGGCCGCGCGGCCTGTCGCTGCAGCTCTTCGGCCTTCGCCTTCAGCACCAGGCGCATGAAGAGGGTGAGCGCCACGCCGGCCGCCACCAGCCCCGCCGTGGAGGCCGCCCAGAAGCCGGGCGCGCCCTGCAGCGCGGGCGGCGTGGCCCCGGTGAGGTTCAGGCCCAGTGTGTAGCCGCCGGCCAGGCCGATGCCCCAGAGCGAGCCGGCATAGATGAGCATCGGCAGCGTCGCGATGCGCCAGGCGCGCAGAACGAAGGCTGCCACCGTCTGCAGTGCGTCGGCGAGGTGGAAGACGACGACCCAGGCCAGCAAGGGCAGGGCCGCGGCAGCCACCGCCGCGTCGCGCGTGTACAGCGCGATGATCGATTCGCGCTGCCCGAACACCACGACCCCCAGCACGCCGGCCAGCAACCCGCCCAGGAGCAACCCGTGCCAGCCCAGGCGCCGCGCATCGGCCAGGTCGCCGGCGCCGATGCGCTGCGCCACCAGCGTGCCGCTTGCGTTGGCCAAGCCCAGCGGCAGCATGAACATCAGCGAGACGATGTTGACGGCGATCTGGTGGCCGGCCACCGGCAGCGTGCCCAGGCGCGAGATCAGCAGCGCCATCATGCTGAAGCCGGTCACCTCGATCAGGATGGCGCCGCCCATGGGCACGCCCAGGCGCAGCAGGCCCCACAGCGCCTTCCGGTCGGGAGCATGCAGGCCATGTCCCCAGAAGCGGAAGGGCGCATAGAACGGGTCGCGTCTCATCAGCAGCCACGCCAGCAGCAACTGCACCCACAAGGCGACGGCCGTCGCCATGCCGGCGCCCGTGACGCCCATCTCCGGGATGCCCAGGGCGGGCACGCCGAAGACCAGCGCGATCGACAACGGCAGCTTGGCGACCAGGCCGCCGATCTGCAGCACCATCACGATCTTGGGCCGTGAAACCGCGGTGTTGAAGCCGCGGAAAGCCGTGAACAGCAGCGAAGCCGGCAGGGCCACCGCCAGGGCCTTGAGATAGCCGTGGACACGCTCGGCGATGTCCGGGCCGGCCTTGGCTATCCACAGGAAGGGCTGCGGGAAGAGCAGCAGCACCATGCCGATGACCGACAGGGCGAGCGAAAGCCACACGGCCTGGTGGAGCTCGTCGCCCGCCGCTTCGAGGCGCCCGGCGCCGAACAGCTGCCCGACGATGGGTGAGACCGCCAGCACGATGCCCATGAAGCCGACGAAGACCGTCACGTAGGCCGCCGCGCCGACGGCGAAGGCGGCCAGGTCGGCCGGCGAGTGGCGGCCCACCAGCACCGTGTCGATGGTGTTGAAGGCCAGCACCGCCACCTGGCCGATGACCACCGGCCAGGCCAGCGGGGCGATGCGCCGCACGTCCTCGGCGAAGCCGTGCGCGCGGCCGGGCAGGGCGGGCGCCGTCATCGGCCCGCGTCACCCGGCGCGGCCGGATGGGGATGCAAGGTCTCGGGCGCGGGATGGTCGGCGCCGGTGGCGGCTCGTGCCCGCTCGGCGTAGCGGTTGAAGCGCCAGGCCTTGGCCTCGAGGGTGATGCGGCGCCAGACGGCGCGCTTCTCCCCGGGGCTCATGACCGGCCAGTCCTGGACTTCGTCCTCGGTGCGGCCGCAGCCCTTGCAGACCCGGTCGCCCTGCGCGGTGGAGCAGATGGCGATGCAGGGCGCATCCGGTGTGCTGGCATACCACTGCAGCCAGGCGTTGCGGGCCTTCGGCGGCATGGTCTGTTCGTCGGCCTCCGCCTCGCGGTAATAGACCATCAGCGCGTAGACCTCGGCCAGCGCCCTCACCTCGGGGCACGCACTGACGCCGTCCGGCGAAGGGGAACGATCCCGCCACCAGTTGATGGCCAGCTCGATGTCGTGGATGTGGATGCCGGCCATGGTCGCAGTCTGGAGGGGCGGCGATTCTATCGACCGCCCTGCAGACCTTGGGGCCGGTCCGGCTTTGCCCGGGCCCGGCCGTTTTCAGCGGGCCGGGGCGGGGAAGACCAGGCAGGTCGTCGTGCCGTGTGCGTAGAGCTTGCCGTCGGGCCCGACGACGCGCGCCTCGGCGGTGGCGAGCTGGCGGCCGCTGTGCACGATCTGGCCGATGGCCCGCAGGGGGCCGGTCCTGGCGCTGGCCGCACGGACGATGTTCACGCTGACCTCGGCCGTCGTGTAGGCCATGCCGGGCGGCAGCGTGGTGTGCACCGCGCAGCCGAGCGCCGAATCCAGCAGCGTCGCATACCAGCCGCCATGCACCGAGCCCAGCGGGTTGTAGTGCTTCAGCTGCGGCGTGCCCTGGAACACCGCCTTGCCGTAGGCCGCCTCGACGAGCTGGAAGTCCATCGTGTCGGCGATGTGCGGGTACGGCAGCTCGCCCGCGAGCATGGCGTGCATGGCCTGCAGGCCCGACAGGCCGGCCACCTGCTCCGGCGATGCGAGGCCGGCGCCCCGGCCGGCCGCCAGCCGCTTTCGGATGGACTCGGCCTGATCGTTCCACTCGGACAGGGTTTGCTCGGGACTGGGCTCGGTGTGCATCGGCGCGTTCCTTGAGTTGTAGATACAATGATTGTAGATGCAACGTCAGCCATCATGACACAGCCCAAAACTCCGGCGGCATTGCGCGCCAGCCATTGCACCCACGACGCCCTGCGGCGCCTGATGCGCCGCCTGTCCACTCACTACGACGCGCGGCTGCGTCCCCTGGGCTTGAAGACCACGCAGTACTCGCTGCTGGCTCGCGTCGGCTGGCTGGGGCCGGTGCGTCCAGTCGACCTGGCCGAAGCCATGGGCCTGGACGCCTCCACCCTCACGCGCAACCTGAAGCCGCTTGCGCAAGCCGGCTGGCTGGTCCAGGAGCCGGGGCCGGACGCGCGCAGCCGCCTGGTCAGCCTCACCGAAGAAGGCCGCGCCAAGCTGGTCGAGGCGCGCGTGCTCTGGCGGCAGGCGCAGTCGAGCCTGAACCGGGTCCTCGGGGTCGACCGCGTCGAGGCCTTGCACGCGATGGTCGACGAATGCCTGCACTTGCTGCCCCACGAATCGATTGCCGAAACCGGAGCCACCGATGACTGAACAAGCTTCTCCCTCAGCCCGCCCGGCCTGGGGCTGGATCCTGCTGGCCGCCGCCGGCACCTTCGCGCTGACGATGGGCGTTCGCCAGTCGATGGGGCTGTTCCTCGGGGCGCTGAATTCGGCCACCGCGCTGGGCCTGGCGAACATCAGCCTGGCCTTCGCGTTCGGCCAGCTCTGGTGGGGCCTGACCCAGCCGTTCGCGGGGGCCCTGGCGGACAAGCTTGGCGCGGGCCGCGTGCTCGTCGCAGGGGTCGCGCTCGTAGCGCTCGGAACGGTGCTGACGCCGTGGATGCACAGCACCGCGGGCCTCATCCTGGCCATCGGCGTGCTGGCGGCCGGCGGGGCCGGCATGGCCGGGCCGGCGGTGCTGATGGCGGCCGCCTCGCGCCTGATCCCGCCGGAGCGGCGCGGCCTGGCGACCGGCGTGGTGAATGCGGGCGGCTCGTTCGGCCAGTTCATCATGGCCCCGATCGCCGGCGCGCTGACGCTGGGCCTGGGCTGGGACCACGCCATGCAGGTCATGGGCCTGCTGGTGCTGCTGGCGCTGCCCGCGGCGTGGGCCCTGCGCGGCAACTCCGCTCACGCGGCCGGGGCCGGCACGGCCAGGCCCGTAGGCACGCGCGAAGCCATCAGCCAGGCATTGCGCACGCCGAGCTACCTGCTGCTCGCGGGCGGCTTTTTCGTCTGCGGCTTCCACGTGGCCTTCCTGGCGACGCACCTGCCCGGCGTGGTCGCCGCCTGCGGCCTGCCGCTTCAGTACGGTGCGTGGGCCCTCGCGGTGCTGGGCCTGTTCAACATCGTCGGCAGCCTGGCCATGGGCTGGGCGGTGGGGCGCTGGCGCATGAAGTCGCTGCTGTCGCTGGTCTACGCCGCGCGCGGCGTCGCGGTGCTCGTCTTCCTGCTGGTGCCCAAGAGCGGCCTGGTCGTGCTCGTGTTCGCGGGCTTCATGGGCCTGACCTTCCTGTCGACCGTGCCGCCCACCGCCGGGCTGGTCGCCAAGTTCTTCGGCACAGGCAACATGGCCACGCTGTTCGGCGTGGTCATGCTTTCGCACCAGGTCGGCGGCTTCCTCGGGGCGTGGCTGGGCGGGCGGGTTTTCCAAAGCACGGGCAGCTACGACATCGTCTGGATCGTCGACATCGCGCTGGCCGTCGGCGCCGCGCTGATCCACCTGCCCATCCGCGAGGCGCCGCTTCGCCCCGCGACCTCGCTGGCCGGCGCTACCGCCTGACGAGCAGCCCGTCGTCGACCCAGCGGCGCATGGCGCTCGCCACCCAGGCAGGCGCCTCTTCGCCTCGGACGACGGTGGCCCGATCGCACAGCGCGAGGAAGGTCTCGCCGGCGAGGCAGTCGGCCAGGGCGGCCGATTCGTCGTCGTCCAGCGAGCGCCACCGCGTGTCCAGCCCCTGCCGCCACACGAGCAGGGTGTGCGGATGGGCTTGCGGCTCTTCGCTGCTGGCGTTCTCGTCGTCGGTCAGTGCTCGCCAGATTGGCTCGACGGCCCACTGCAAGGGCAGCAGCGTCACGGAAGGATGTGGCGCGAAGTGAGTGTCGGCCCATTGCGACGGGGGCAGCGCGGCGAGGTCCTCGAAGCCGAGGGGCAAAGCGTCGGCGGCGTCGAAGCTCAGGCCCATTGCCCATTCCATCGCGGCCAGGTCGGCCAGCGCGGGATGGGGCAGGGCTTCGGCATGGCCGGCGGCCCACTCCGGCAGCCGGTCGCCGAACCACCGGATCGACGGGGTGCGGGAAGGGTGGTCCGCGAGGTAGCCGAGCGCGAGCTCGCGAAACCCGTCGTCGCCCAGGACACGATGCAGCACGGGGTAGTTGCTGCGCAGCGCCTCGACAAGGCGTGCGCGGTAGGCGTGGTGGTAGACATCGAGGCGCGCCGGCGCCGCCAGCAAGCCGGATGGCGCGGCGGCATCGCAGCCGTCCAGCAGCGCCGCGAAGGCCCGTTGCCGGGCGATGAGGTTCAAGGCGCGACCTCCAGGGCGAGGGCGGCCTCGGCTTCGCGGCGGGCACGGCCCAGCTCCGCGACCAGCTCGGCCAGCGGCGGGATGTGGTCGTCGCGCTCGATCATCGTCGGCACCGGCCCGAAGCGGGCGACGGTGTGACGGTAGAGCGCCCAGACCGCTTCGCACACGGGGTGGTCATGGGTGTCGACGAGCAAGCCGTCTTCGTTCGCCTCGTGACCGGCGAGATGGATCTGGCGCACGCGCTCGCCCGGCATCGCATCGATGAATCTGCGCGGGTCGAAGCCGTGGTTGCTCGCGCTGACATAGACGTTGTTGACGTCGAGCAGCAATTCGCAGTCGGCGCGGCGGGCGAGCTCGGCGAGGAATTCCCACTCGGCCATCTCGTCGGCTGCCCAGCGCACGTAACTCGATACGTTCTCGAGCACGAGCCGCCGGCCCAGCAGGTCCTGCACGCGCATCACGCGCGTGGCGACGTGGCCGAGGGCCTCTTCCGTGTAGGGCAGCGGCAGCAGATCGTGCCGGTTGGATCCGTCGACGCCGGTCCAGCACAGGTGATCGGAGATCCACGCGGGCTCGATGCGGTCCGCCAGGGCCTTGAGCTCGCGCAGGTAGCCCAGGTCCAGCGGATCCGTGCCGCCTATCGACATCGACACGCCGTGCATCACCATCGGACAGTCTCGCCGGATCGCGTCCAGGTGCGCCAGCGGCTTGCCGCCGGGCACCAGGTAGTTCTCGCTGATGACCTCGAGCCAGTCCACGCCGAGCCTTCGCGCCGGCGTGGCCCGAAAGTCGGCGTAGTGGTCGGTCCGCAGGCCGAGGCCGAAGCCAAGCAACTTGTTCATGGCGTTGGCGCGGCGCTCCAAAGGAGCCGCCGCCATTCAAGGGCGTGCGCGGATCCGGCTTCGCCGGTCCGCTGCGCGAGCCCCCTCGGGGGGCAGCCCCCGGAAGGGGGCGTGGGGGTCAACCGTTCACGACCATGCCGCCGGCCTTGGTGCACTCGTCGGCCGACTTCTTCGTGACCCAGCCCTGGCCCTTGCAGCTGTTGTGGCCCTTGCATTCGCTCTTGGCGGTCTTGCACTCGGACGTGCCCTTGCAGCTGTTGACACCCGCGCATTTCACGCCGGCGTCCTCGGCATGGGCGGCCAGCGGCGCGGCGCCGAGCGCGAACAGGGCGGCGGCGGCAGCAGCGACGGCCAGGCCGGACTTGGTGGTGATGGCATTCATGGTTGGCTCCTCGAAAGTGTTGAAGCGGAATGGACAAAGGGCGGGTGCCCGCTCGAAGCCCGGGCGCAGGCGCGTCGTTTGCCGATGCGTTTGCGACCTTGCCGCCGTTGGTCGTACCGGCGGCCGGGTTCTTACAGCCCTTACGCACTGACCTTCGAAATGGACGCAGCAACCCGGTGCTGGAACTGTTTCACGCTGGTTGCCGCTTCGTGCTGCAGCCAGGACGCGCTTTTCACCAGAATTCCGGCCCATGACGAGAAGAATCCTGATCGGGGCGCTGGCGGGAGCGGCGCTGACGGTGACGGTCATGTCCGCCGCTGACTCCATCCGCTACCACCGCGGTGCGCCGGGGCCGTCGGTCGAGGCGGTCGAACGTCCTCTCGACGTGTTCCAGGTCGATCCGAGCTGGATCCTTTCAGGACGGCCGGTCTTTCGCGGGGTCGAGACCGTGCGCTCGCCCGACGGCGAGGTGGTCAGCGGGCTGTGGGCGTGCGAAGGGCCGACGTCTTTCGTCTGGCACTTCAGCCACGACGAGACGGTGCACCTGCTGGAAGGCTTGGTCGAGGTCGAGTACCAGGGCCGGCGCTTTCGCATCGAGCCGGGCGACACGGCCAGCTTCCATGCCGGCACGCAGGCCGTGTGGCATGTACCGCAGCATGCGAAGAAGGCCTACACCCTGCACCAGCCGGGGCTGCTGGTGCGGGCCTGGCGCAAGCTCGGCCGGTTGTGGGCCGGGCAGGCGGGGGCACGCCCGCCCGGCTGACGTTCCGCGGCCCGGCGAGAGCCCGGACCTGTGGCTGTCACCAGCTCGCCCGCCCCAGTCCCATCACTCGCCGGTACCACTCGTGGAAGTGACGCATGCCGTCTTCCATCGGGCTCTGGTAGGGCCCGGCCTCGTCGTCGCCGCGGTCGAACAGGGCCTTGCGGCCGGCGTCCATCCGCTCGGCGATCTCGTCGTCCTCGATGCACGTCTCCATGTAGGCCGCGCGCTGGGCCTGCACGAACTCGCGTTCGAAGGCGGCGATCTCCTCCGGGTAGTAGAACTCGACGACGTTGAGCGTCTTCTGCGGGCCTTGCGGGTACAGCGTGGACACGGTCAGCACGTGCGGGTACCACTCGATCATGATGTTCGGGTAGTACGTGAGCCAGATCGCGCCTTGCCGGGGCGCGCGGCCCTCGCCGAGCTTGAGCACCTCGTCCTGCAGGCGGCGGTAGGTGGGTGAGCCCGCGCGCTCCAGGCCGTTGTGCACGCCGACCGTCTGCACGGAGTAGTGCTTGCCGAACTCCCAGCGCAGGTCGTCACAGGTGACGAAGTTGCCGAGGCCCGGGTGGAAGGGGCCGACGTGATAGTCCTCGAGGTAGACCTCGATGAAGGTCTTCCAGTTGTAGTCGCACTCGTGCATCTCGACGTGGTCGAGCACGTAGCCCGAGAAGTCGAGCTCGGCGCGGGGGCCGAGGTGCGCCAGGTCGGCCGCGATGTCGCGCCCGTTGTCCTCGAAGACCAGGCCGTTCCAGGTCCGCACCTTGTAGTTGTTCAGGTGCAGGCAGGGGTCCTGCCTGAAGTGCGGCGCCCCGATCAATTGGCCCGACAGGTCGTACGTCCAGCGGTGCAGCGGGCAGACGATGTTCGAGCGGGTGTGGCCGCGCCCGCGCAGCATCACCGCCTGTCGGTGACGGCACACGTTCGAGACGAGCTCCACGCCCTTTCGGGTGCGCACGAGGGCTCTGCCCTCGCCCTCCTGTGGCAGCGCGTAGTAATCGCCTACCTCGGGCACGGACAGCTCATGCGCGAGGTAGCGCGGTCCGTGCTGGAAGATGAGTTCCTGCTCCCTGCGGAGCAAGCCCTCATCGAAGTAGGTGGAGACAGAGAGTTGAGAGCGCGTCGTGCGCTCCAGAGCTTCCAGCGTGATGCTCAGGTCCGACATGATCCCCAGGATCTCCTGCAAACCCCCCACCCGGTGGCCCCGCGGATGGGTTTTCGACAAATGAAACCCCGCTGGATCCGGTGGGATGCCAGCGGGGGCCGCTATTGTAGCCGGGCCTTGTAGGTTCCAGGCCACGTTCCTGCCCGCCTCGAGCAGGATTTGCGTCCATTTCATGACATTGCCAGCGGTTACCGGGTAAACGTGAGCTGTCGCTGACTACAATCTCCCTTTGATTTCACCAACCGGAATGCCCAGCGACGACAACCCCGCTGCACCGGCTGCCGGGGAGCCTGCGAGCTACGAGGCGGCCCTGGCTGAGCTGGACGCCCTCGTGCAGACCATGGAAGGTGGGCAGCTGCCGCTGGACAGGCTGCTCGAGGGCTACCGCCGGGGGGCGCGCCTGCTGGAGTTCTGCCGCGAGCGCCTGGCTGCCGTCGAGACGCAAGTGAAGGTCCTGGAGGAAGGGCTGCAAAGGCCCTGGACGAACACACCATGAAACCCGACGACTTTGACGCCTGGGTTCGGCTGGAGCTGGCCGCGATCGAATCGGCGCTCGACCGCCTCGTGCCCACCGACCCGCCCGCCGGGCTGGGCGATGCCATGCGCTATGCCGTGCTCGACGGCGGCAAACGTCTTCGCCCGTTGCTGGCCCTGGCGGCGTGCGAGGCGGTCGACGGCCAGTCCGAAGCCGCCATGCGCGCGGCCGTGGCGGTCGAGCTGATCCACGCCTACTCGCTGGTGCACGACGACATGCCCTGCATGGACGACGATGCGCTGCGCCGCGGCAAGCCGACGGTCCACGTCAAGTACGGCGAGGCCCAGGCCATGCTGGCCGGCGATGCGATGCAGGCCCTCGCCTTCGAGGTCCTCACGCCGGAGGAAGGCATCGATCCGAAGCTGCAGGCCCGCCTCGTGGGCCTGCTGCGCGCGGCCGGGAGCGAGTCCGAGCGGGAGCTGCCATTCGATCTGGTCGGTGGCGCGGGTCCGCGTGGGGGAGAGCGCATCGAAGCCGTGGAGGTGCTCCCACCGATCGAACGGGCCACGCAGCATCCGGTCGCGGAACCGTTCCGGC
>CAMLGG010000072.1 GCA_946479475.1 uncultured Ideonella sp.
ACGTGGCCATGCTCAACGCGCTGATCCACACGGTGATCGACGAAGGCCTGGTGGATGAGGCCTTCATCCGCGACCGCGCCAACAACTTCGAGGCCTTGAAGGCCAACGTGATGGGTTGCAGCCCCGAGGCCATGGCGCCCGTGTGCGGCATCCCGGCCGAGACGCTGCGCGAGGTGGCGCGGGCGTTTGCCACGGCCAAGTCCTCGATGATCCTCTGGGGCATGGGCGTGAGCCAGCATGTGCATGGCACCGACAACGCGCGCTGCCTCATCGCGCTCTGCGCCGTCACGGGCCAGATCGGCAAGCCCGGCTCGGGCCTGCACCCGCTGCGCGGCCAGAACAATGTGCAGGGCGCGAGCGACGCGGGGCTGATCCCCATGATGTTCCCCAACTACCAGCGTGTGGACAACGCCGGGGCGCATGCGTGGTTTGAACAGTTCTGGGGCACGAAGCTGGACGAGACCCCCGGCTACACCGTGGTCGAGATCATGCACAAGGCCCTGGCGCCCGACAGCGACCCGCACAAGGTGCGCGGCATGTACATCATGGGCGAGAACCCCGCCATGAGCGACCCCGACCTGAACCACGCGCGCCACGCGCTGGCCAGCCTGTCGCACCTGGTGGTGCAGGACATCTTCCTGACCGAAACCGCCTGGCTGGCCGACGTGGTGCTGCCCGCCAGCGCCTGGCCCGAGAAGACCGGCACGGTCACCAACACCGACCGCATGGTGCAGATGGGCCGCCGCGCGCTGGAGCTGCCGGGCGATGCGAAGCCCGACCTCTGGATCATCCAGGAGATCGCGCGCCGCATGGGCCTGCCGTGGAGCTACCCGGGCCCCGAGAGCGGCGTGGCCGCGGTCTACGAGGAGATGCGCCAGGCCATGCACGGCGTGATCGCCGGCATCAGCTGGGAGAGGCTGGAGCGCGAGCACAGCGTCACCTACCCGTGCCTGACGCCCGAGGACCCGGGCCAGCCCATCGTCTTCGCCGACCGCTTCCCGACCGACGACGGCCGCGTGCAGCTCGTGCCCACGCAACTCGTGCCGGCCGACGAGCGGCCCGACGACGACTACCCCTTCGTGCTGATCACCGGTCGCCAGCTCGAGCACTGGCACACCGGCAGCATGACGCGCCGCACCGAGGTGCTCGATGCGCTGGAGCCGGCGCCGACGGCCAGCCTGCACGGGCAGGACCTGGCGCGGCTGGGCGTGGCCCCAGGCGGCTGGCTGCAGGTCGCTTCGCGGCGCGGCAGCGTGCGGCTGCGCGCACGTCGCGACGACGGCACGCCGCTCGGCGCCGTCTTCATCCCCTTCGCCTTCGCGGAAGCCGCGGCCAACCTGCTGACCAATCCGGCGCTCGACCCGTTCGGCAAGATCCCGGAGTTCAAGTACTGCGCGGTGAAGGTCGCTGCGGCACAACCGGCCGCCTGAGCGCCGGCGCGGCCGAGGCAATCGGCCACGACGCGAATTTGTCACGCTCCGCAGGAGCGCCGCGATGCATGGCAGCCGCCACCTGACCGATATGCTCCGGGCGTTCGGTCTGCTTGCGCAGGCCCGCCTGTGCGCGGCGAACCTTCACTCGACTTCTTACCAGGGAACTCCATGACTCTCGGAAAATGCATCCGCACTCTCGCCTGGCTGTGCGCCATGACCGCGACTGGCCTCGCTCATGCCCAGGCCACCAGGACCTGGGTGTCGGGCGTCGGCGACGATGCCAACCCCTGCAGCCGCACGGCGCCCTGCAAGACCTTCGCAGGCGCCATCTCGAAGACCGCTACCGGCGGCGAGATCAACACGCTGGATGCCGGCGGCTTCGGCGCGGTGACGATCACCAAGTCGATCACCATCGCTTCCGAGGGCACCGGTGAAGCGGGCGTCCTGGTCTCCGGCACCAACGGCATCGTCGTGAACGCGCCGCAAGGCAGTCTGGTGAACCTGCGAGGGCTGCAGATCGAAGGGCTGGGGACCGGCCTGTCGGGAGTGCTGGTGCTTGGCGGCGACGTGCGGATCGAGAACTGCGTCATCCGCAACTTCCGCGGCAATCCAGGGGCCGGCATCAATTCGCAGGCCAGCGTGTCCTCGCGCGTGTTCGTGGCGAACACTTCCATCAGCGGTAACCTCATTGGCGTTCGGGCCGCACCGACGGCCGCCGACAGTGGCATCGTGCTGCAGGACACGAGCGTCGATCGCAACGCCCAGGATGGCCTGCTCGGCGCGACGGGACAGGCGCGCTTCAGCCTGAACCGCGTGTCGGTGCAGGGCAACCCCGTCGGCATTTCGGCCCCCTCGCCGGCCAAGGTCTACAGTTTCGGCAACAACGCCATCGTCGGCATCGACGCCGGAACGACGCTCACCCCGATGGCATTGCAGTGACGGAGCTGCCGGCCTGCCTCAGGGAAGGCGGGCCGTTGCCACGATCGGGTCGCTGACGTCGCAGGCCTTGCCCTCCACCAGCGGCAGCAGGCTGGGCAGCAGTGCCTTCAGGATTTGCGAGGGCAGGGCGCTGGTGAACTTGTAGTTCGCCGCGTCCGGCTCCTGCACGAAGGCCATGAGGGTGCCGAAGTAGCGATCTCCGATGAGGAAGACCAGCGTCGCCGAGCGGCTCACCACGCGCGAGGAGACGAGCTTGCCGCCCGGGCCGAAGACCTCGAAGCGATGGTCTCCGGTGCCGGTCTTGCCGCCGATCGGCACGGCGGTTCCGTCGGGCAGTTTCAGCGCGCCGTTCAAACGCTTGGCGGTGCCTTGTTCCACCACGCCGATGACCGCGCGGCGCACGGCGTCGGCCACCTCGGGCGGCAGCACCTGCTCTCCTCCTGGCGCGCGGTAATCCAGGCGGGTCTCGTAGGGCGTGGAGGCGGCGAAGCGCAGGCCCTCGACGCGGACCTGCGGCAGGGACCTGCCGCGGTTGACGATGATGCCCATCAGCTCCGCCAGCGCGGCCGGGCGGTCGCCCGAGGCGCCGAGCGCGGTGGCGTACGACGGCGTCAGCGACTCGAAGGGGTAGCCCAGGCGCTTCCATGCCTTGTGGATCTCGGCGAAGGCCTCCAGCTCCAGCTGGTTGCGGATGCGCACGTCCTGTGCGCTCTTGTGGCGGGTCTTGAACAGCCAGCCGTAGGCGTCCTGGCGCTCCTGGTGGCTGGCCGCGATGGTCTCGGTCAGCGTGGCCCCGGGATGCCGGCGCAGGTAGCCCGCCACCCACATCGCCAGCGGGTGCACCTTGGCGAGGTAGCCGCGGTCGGCGAGCGACCAGCGGCCCGGGCCGTACTTGGTCTTCAGGTCCGCCACCGAATCCGGCGGATCGGCAAGGTGGCGCTGCAGGAAGCGCTTGAGCCCCGCGTCGTCGCCCTCGGGCTCCAGGCCGTAGTACAGCGCGGCCAGGCGCGTTGGCGTGGGCCGCTTGCCCTCGAGCAGCGACTGTTCCACCTGCTCGGGCGAGTGGCGCGCGAGTTCGCGGTAGAAGCGGATGATGAAGCTGCGCCCCTCCTTGTCGGCGAAGCGCTCCAGGTAGGCGCGGCGGGCCGGGTCGCCGCGGTCGCCCAGGAGCGCCGCGTTCATGTCCTCGCGCTCGGCCATCACGTGGCGGACGACGTCGCGCATCAGGCGGATGAAGACGAGGTTGACGGAGCGCGTCAGCGCCTCGCGCACCGTCATGGTCCGGTGGTCGTCCTCGGGCTCGAAGTTGTCGAAGTGGTGCAGGCCGCCGCCGGTGAAGAAGCCTTCGCCGGGGTTGGCCGAGTAGCTGCGTTCCATCGCCTCGTCCAGCATGGCGGGCAGCGCCTTGTCCTCGGCCGCCGCGAGGTAGTCGCGCGCCCAGCGTCCGATGGGGTCGTGGTCCGGCAGGTCCAGGCCCTCGAGCTCTTCCCTGGTGAGGCCGCTCCAGCGCTGGTGCAGCGCCGCGACCTGCTCGAGGTAGGTGATGAGCGTGCGCAGCTTGGCGGTCGAGCCCAGGTCCAGCCGGGCGCCCTCGTTCAGGTCGAAGGGCTGGTCGAGGTTGTCGGTCTGCACCCGCAGCAGGTTGGCGCCCTCGGTGCGCTCGAAGAGGGTGAAGCTGAAGACGATCTTGCCGGGGTCGTCCCCGTCCTTGAGCAGGCGAAAGCCGTACAGGCCCGCCTCGCGCGCGGCGTCTTCATGGGCCAGGCCACGCAGGAGGGAGGTGGCGGCGCGCTGGGTGTCGGCGGCCAGCGTGCTGTCGACCGCGAGGTCCAGGCGGTCCAGGTCGTAGGCCCTGGGCATGCCGAGCATCTGCTGCAGCTTGCCCCGGACCGCGGTGGCGGCCTTGCGGTCGACGAAGGACACCGGCGGCTCGGGAAGTGGCCGGTCCAGCGGGTTCAGCGTCAGCGGCAGGGCGGCGTCACGCAGCGCGGTGGGGATCACGCCGGCGTCGGCCAGGAGGCGCAGGTGGGCGTTCGTCAGCTCCTGCAGCCGCTTCTCGCCGTCTTCCCCCAGGTAATGCGACGGGCGGCGCTGCGCGACCATCAATGACAGCGCCTGCTTGAACGCCAGGGCCTGGCGAGGCAGGAGGGCGTGCTTGAAAGCCTGCGCGGTGCGCCTGGGCTCGCCAGGGGCCGGCTCGGCCACCGGGGCGGCCAGCAGCTTGTTGACCTCGTCGAAATCGCGGCCATACCAGGCCCACAGGCCGTCGCCCAGGCCGTTCACCTCGCCGAAGCCGGCTTGCGCCGAAAGCGGCACCGTGTTGAGGTAGTCCAGCACGATCTGGCGGCGGCGCGAGGTGGTGTCCTCGCCTTCGAGATACGCGCGGACCGAGGCCGAGGCCATCTGGCGGAGCTTGTCGCGCGCCGAATCGGTGCGACCCTGCGGCGAATGGCGGTACTTCTCGATCTGGGTCGCCAGCGTGCTGCCGCCGCCGGCGCTGTGGCTCTCGTCCACGCGGCGCAGCAGCTGGTCGAACACGGCCTTGCCGAGGCGATCCCACTCGATGGCCGGATTGCGCGTGGCGGGCGGGTCGAAGAGGTCGCGGTTCTCGATGTAGAGCAGCGACTTGACGAGCAGAGCCGGCACCGAGCCGAACTCGGGATAGATGCGCTCCGGATAGCGCGCCTGGAAAAGAGGTGTCCTGCGGCAATCGCGCACCTCCAGGCCGGCCTGGGCCTTCTCGCGGTAGGGGGCGAACAGGCCCTCGTCCCGCAGGGAAAGCATCGCGGGCGACATCCGGGCCTGGGCGCTGATCTCGAAGCCCTGCGACTTCAGGCGCTCGAGGTAGTCGGGCAGCTGGTGGTAGCCCAGGCGCTGGTCGTACGGCCCGTTGCCGGCGTAGCGGATGGCCGTGCTGGGGCCGGGCTGGAGCTCGTAGCGCAGCTGGCCGGCTCGCGCCGAAAGCCAGTCCGCCTGCTGGCGAGAGCTATGCACCTCGTCGGCGACCAGCCCGGCCAGGCCGAGCACGACGAGGATCGAAAGGACGCCGAAGCTGCGTCGCAGCGTCCTCTTCCAGTCAGTGGGGGTCTTCGCGTTCGACAAGGAGGCGGGCCTTTCTCGAGCGAATGCTTGATCGTCACCTTACGCGCGGCGTATGACATCACCAAGGGCTTTTGACCGCTTCGCGTGCCGTTTGCGTGTTGACGGCAACACGGTCTTGACAACTGGCGGCACGGCGTCACGCTGATGGCTTTGCGCCCTGCCGCTGTGTAAGCTGGCCCACCATGGACGGCAGCAACACCCCCCCTCGCATCGCGCTCGTCACCGGTGCCGGCAGCGGCATCGGCAAGGCTTGTGCCCTCGCCCTGCTCCAGGCCGGCTGGACGGTCGTGTTCAACGGCCGCCGGGCCGAGGCGCTGGCCGAGGCGATCGCTGAATCACCGCATGCCTCCAGGGCATGGCCGGCAGCCGGAGACGTCAGCGATGCCGATGCCGTGGCCGGGATGTTCGAGCAGATCCGGCGCCGCCACGGCCGGCTCGACCTGCTGTTCAACAACGCCGGCGTCTTCACTGCCGGCCTGCCGATCGACGAGTTGCCGGTCGAGCAATGGCGCCGGGCGGTCGATGTCAACCTCACCGGGGCCTTTCTCTGCACCCGCGAGGCGTTCCGGCTGATGAAGTCGCAGGATCCGCGTGGCGGCCGCATCATCAACAACGGCTCCATCTCGGCCCACGTCCCCCGGCCGAACTCCGCGGCCTACACCAGCACCAAGCACGCGATGACCGGCTTGACCCGGTCCTGCGCGCTCGATGGCCGCGCCTTCGACATCGCGGTCGGCCAGATCGACATCGGCAATGCCGCCACCGACATGACGGCAGCCATGGCGCGCGGCATGGCGCAGCCGGACGGCACCGTGCGGACGGAGGCGCGGATGGACGTCCGACATGTGGCCGACACCGTGGTGCAGATGGCCTCGCTGCCCCTGTCGGCCAACGTGCTGTTCACCACCATCATGGCCACCGGCATGCCCTTCCTCGGGCGCGGGTGAGATGACGGCGGCGGACAGCAAAAAGGGCCCCTCGGGGCCCTCCTGGCGGGTATCGCGGCCGGCCCGCTGCGGGCCGACGGCAGGTGGACGCGGCAGGTTCAGCGCAGCAGCGGCGAACTGAACAGGACGTCGTCGGCCGGCGAGCTCAGCTCCTGGGCCAGCAGCGCGTCGCTGTACTGCTGGTCGGCGAGGTGAGCCAGTCCGCCGATGGCCCCGAGCGTGACGGAGGCGGCGAGACCCCAGGCCACGATGTGCAGGAACACGGGTGCCTTGGCGAGGCGATGCATCAGCGCGGACATGATGGGCTCCTTGCGGATCCGGCAGGGCGGCATGTCCTGCCGGCGATTGAAACTTTAGACCTGAGCGGGCTTTCGTGCCAAGGGCCGGGCGACCTGACTCCGTGCAGGATCACCGCCCCGGCCGGAGAGGTGCTTGCGCAGGGTCAAGCGTGTGCTTCGACCGGCTTGGCGGCGGCCACGAAGGTCGGGGCGCCGGCCTGGGCCAGCAGGGCGTTGTCGTACTGCCGGTCGGCCACGTCACCCAGGCTGGCCAGGACCGTCAGCGTGACGAAGGCGGCCAGGGCGAAGGCGGTGGCGCGCTCGCGCGGGGCGGTGAAGGCATGGGTGTTGAAGGCATTGGACATGGCGGGCTCCTGGGATGTCGCAAGTCCGGAACCGGTCTCGCGATGGGGTTCACTGTAGGCATCGGCGCCCGCGCTCGACAGTGCTTTGCGACCATCGGAGCGGCAAGCCGGATGAGCTGCAGGCAGCGCCGACGAAAGAAGAAGACGCGGCGATACGCGGGACCGGACGAATCGGCACGGTCTGCCGTCATGGTCAGCGTGAATAACGAGTTATTTGATACACCCATCAGGGCAAAAAAGAAGGGCCCCGAAGGGCCCCCAAGAGGAGTGGAACGGAAGTCGTTCAGCCAGAGACTGTCGGCGCTCAGGCCTGCAGCCGCTTGGCGGTGATCACCACCACCTGGTCGGCCGGCACCTGGGCAACCTGGGCGACCATCGCCTGGTCGTACTGGGCTTCGGCGACGCGGTCGAGGCCGGCCAGCAGGCCCATCGTCAGCACCAGCGCGAGGCCGGCGGCGATGCGGCGGGCGAAGGTCTGCTCGGCGGCGAAGCGGGGGATGCGGGCGGTGGTCATGTGAGGCTCCTGGTGCAGTGCTGGTGTGTCGATGGAGTGCACTGTAGGGAGCGCCCGGCGGGGCCGCCATGGCCGTGCGACCAGCCGCCCCGGCGGCGCGACGAACTGCGTGCGGGGCGGATGAGCGGCAGTTCTGGCTGCCGCGCTACTGGGGTTGACCCGTACTCAGCGGGGCCGGGGCGGCCGAGCAGGCCGCCCACCGGGGCCCGAGGGGCCTCGGCGATCGGGGCGATCCTCGCGGCGGCCCGCGCCATCGTTGCGCGGCCCGGGCCGATCGCCCTCACGGCGCGAGCCGGGCCGGCCCTCCTGGCGTCGGTCGAGGCGCCCGCCACCGGCAGGGCCCCCCGGCTGCCCGCCGCCACGAGGCGCCTGGCGGGCCTGCTGGTCCCGCCACTGCTGAGCTTCCTCGCGGGCCTGGGCCAGCTGGGCCTCCAGCGCCTCGGGCGCCAGGCCCTTGAGCGCACAGAAGTTCTCCTTCGTCAGCGTGGTCGTCTCGAAGGCTCGCAGCAGCTGCGCCCGCTCGCGCCGGCCTGCCTCTTCAGCTTCGCGACGGGCCTCATGCACGGAGCGGCGACGCGCCAACTCCTCGCCTGCTGCCTGGCGGTGCTCCTCGCTGATCTCGCCGGCCGCCTGGCCATCGAGGTCGAGCCGATGCGGCGCCCGGGTGAGGGCGATCAGGTAGCTGGTGCTGCCGGTGTATCGGCGCAGGAAGGCCGACAGGGCCGCCTTGGTGAACTGGCCGGGAGCCCGGGCCTGGATGTCGGCCTGGATGCGCAGCTTGATCGGCTTGGACGGCCCCGTGAACAGGGCCGGGAACAGGCCCTTGAGGCGCTCGGCGGTCTCGGCGGGCGACAGGGTGGCTGGACCCGCGGCCGGCGTTGGCGGCGCCGCCGCTTCGGTCTGCACCAATGCCGGCTCCTGGAGCTGCGGCAGCTCGGGCTGGGCAGCGGACTCGGCGGCAGCGGACGACGGCGCAGGCGCCGCGGCGGGATCGGTTTCGTTGGTCTCGGGCATGGGGTCGGGCGCGGCAGCGCCGGGGTCAAGGGGCGCATTGTGCCGGCTGGGCCGAGTCCCCACCGAGAGACCGCCCCGCGACCGATGTTTGCGCCAGGGCAAAGCCATGTCGATGAACGGGTCGGGCCTCGCTGCGACGGCGCCTGTTGATGCATCATGCCACTGTAAAAAACCACAGCCTCACGCCTGATCCGGTTGCCGGTCGGGCCCTTCGTCGTACGCCCATGAGCTCTGTCCGCCGCACCCCAGGTTCCCCTTCCCCTGCCTCCGCCGCGCGAAGCGGCCGGCACCCGGCCTTGCCGCCCCAGGCCATCAGCGCGGAGGTGCTGGCCGAGAAATACGCCAAGGGCGAAGAGCGAACGCTGGATGAAGTTCGGCAGCGCGTGGCGCGTGCCCTGGCGGCGGTCGAGCCGGCCGACCGGCGCGCGTCGTGGGAGCAGCGCTTCGTCGAGGCGCAGCGCCGAGGCTTCGTCCCGGCCGGGCGCATCAATTCGGCGGCCGGCACGGACCTGACTGCCACCCTCATCAACTGCTTCGTGCAGCCGGTCGGCGACTCCATCGCGCAGGTCGAGGAAGGCTTTCCCGGCATCTACACCGCCCTGACGGAGGCGGCCGAGACGATGCGCCGCGGCGGCGGCGTGGGCTACGACTTCTCGCGCATCCGGCCGCAGGGCGCCTGGGTCGGCTCCACCCAGTCCAGCGCGTCGGGCCCGGTGAGCTACATGCGGGTCTTCGATCGCTCCTGCGAGACGGTCGAATCGGCCGGCGCGCGCCGCGGCGCGCAGATGGCGGTGCTGCGTTGCGACCATCCCGACGTCGAGGCCTTCATCCGCGCCAAGGACGAAGGCGACCTGCGCAACTTCAACATCTCGGTCGGCGTGACCGACGAGTTCATGCAGGCCGTGCTGGCCGGCGCGGAGGTCGAGCTGGTGCACCGCGCCGAGCCCGGCCCGGCGCAGAAGGCGGCCGGCGCCCACCGCCGCGCCGATGGCCTGTGGGTCTACCGCCGCCTGCCCGCGGGCCGGCTGTGGGACCTGATCATGCGCTCGACCTACGACCACGCCGAGCCCGGCGTGCTCTTCCTCGACCGCATCAACAACGACAACAACCTCAACTACTGCGAGTCGATCGCGGCGACCAACCCCTGCGCGGAGCAACCGCTTCCGTCCTACGGCTGCTGCTGCCTGGGCTCGATCGACCTGACGCACTTCGTGACGGCGCCCTTCGAACCCGGCGCTGATTTCGACGACAAGGCCTTCGCCGAGGTCGTCAAGGTGGCCGTGCGCATGCTGGACAACGTGCTCGACGTGACGGTCTGGCCGCTGCCGCAGCAGGCGGAGGAGGCGCGCAACAAGCGTCGCGTGGGCCTGGGATTCACCGGCCTGGGCGATGCGCTGATCATGCTCGGCCTGCGTTACGACACGGCGGAGGCGCGCGAGATGGCCCGCCGCATCAGCGAGGCGATGCGCGATGCGGCCTACCTGGCCAGCGCCGACCTCGCCACCGAGCGCGGCGCCTTCCCGCTCTTCAACGCCGACCTTTACCTCTCGCGCGGCAACTTCGCCTCTCGATTGCCCGGCGAGGTGAAGGAGCAGATCCGCGCCAAGGGCCTGCGCAACTCGCACCTGCTGTCCATCGCGCCCACCGGCACCATCAGCCTGGCCTTCGCCGACAACGCCAGCAACGGCATCGAGCCGCCGTTCTCGTGGACGTACACGCGCAAGAAGCGCATGGCCGACGGCAGCTTCAAGGAGTACAGCGTCGAGGACCACGCCTGGCGCCTGTATCGCCATTTGAAGGGCACCGACGCGCCATTGACCCCGGCCTTCGTGACCGCGCTCGAGATGAGCGCCGAGGCTCACGCATTGATGGTGGCCGCCGTGGCGCCCTGCATCGACACCTCGATCAGCAAGACGGTCAACGTGCCGGCCGACTACCCCTACGAGGATTTCCAGGGCCTGTACCTCACCGCCTGGCGCTCGGGGCTGAAGGGCCTGGCGACCTACCGGCCCAATGCAGTGCTCGGCGCAGTGCTCAGCGTCGACACGCCCGCGGCGCCGGTGGCGCCGGCGCCGCTGGCCGCCGACTCCGCCAACCAGCGCCTCACGCTCGACAAGCTGCCGGCGCCGGTGCTGACATCTCTGCGCTGGCCCGGCCGGCCCGAGCTGAAGGCCGGCAACCCGGCGTGGAGCTACCTGATCCAGCATCCGCACGGCGACTTCTCGCTCTTCGTCGGCGAATTGCCGGCCGAGGCGGGGCCGGGCACGGGCCTGTTCGGCACCACCGTGCCCTTCGAGGTCTGGGTGAACGGGGCAGAGCAGCCGCGCGGACTGGGCGCGCTGGCCAAGACGCTGTCGATGGACATGCGGACGAACGATGCGCAGTGGCTGAAGCTCAAGCTCGACGCGCTCGCCACGGTGGCCGAGGAACGCTCGTTCGAGATGCCCTTCCCGCCGAACGGAGAGAAGCGCCTGTTCCCGGGCGTGGTCGCTGCCACCGCCAGTGTCATCCGCTGGCGTTGCGAGGAGCTCGGTGCCTTGCAGGAGGGCGGCCCCACGCCGGTGATGGACGCGCTTTTCAGCCGCGAGGAGCCGCGCACCAGCACCTCCGGCACGCTGGCCTGGGCCGTCGACGTGGACAACCCGGCCACCGGCGAGTCGTTCACGCTGACGCTCAAGGAGGTGTCCCTCGCCACCACCGATCCGCTGGTCTCGCCGACCGGCTTCGCCACCCGGCCCTGCGCCGTAGGCTTCTCGGGCAACTACCCCAAGGCCTTCGACGGTCTGGCGCGGCTGCTTTCGCTCGACATGCGGGTCATCGACCCGGCCTGGATAGGCATGAAGCTGCGCAAGCTGCTGAACGTCGGCGAGCCGCTCGGGCACTTCATGGCGCCCATCCCGGGCCAGCGTCGCCAACAAGTGTGGCCGAGCACGGTGGCCTACGTCGCGCGCCTCATCATCCACCGCTACGCCATGCTGGGCGTGCTCGACGAAGAGGGCAACCCGCTGCACGCGATGGGCATCCTCGAGGCCCCGGCGCCCAAGACGAGCAGCGCCGTGACGGCGCCGGTGCTGGCAGGCCGCCCCTGCCCCGAGTGCGGCAACGCAACCCTCATCCACAAGGACGGCTGCGACTTCTGCACCGCCTGCGGCTACGTCGGGCAGTGCGGCTGAGGGCGCATGGCGCCCTCAGCCGCTGTGCGGCGGAATGTTTGGCTCCCTCCAGCCTCCCTCCGGGAGGGAGGCTCCAGCCGGATTGACAAGATGACGGTGCCCTTTGTGGGACTGACCAGAGTCCTCCTCGCGGAGGAGGGCTGGGAGGAGTTGTCGAACTGTCTGGAGCCCCGCTCTTGGAGGGGGCTGGGGGAGCAATTGGACCGCCGCAAGGCGAGGGTGCTAGCCCGTGGCTAGCACCCTCGCCACGGTCGGGCACAGCTGCTCGAAGCTGTTCTCCTTTTCCAGCAGGCTGCGCACGCCGATGGCGGCGGCGCGGATGCGCAGGTCCTCGGTCAGGTGGCCGGAGCTGATGATGACCGGCAGGTCCGGGCGCAGGAAGGCCAGTTCGCTGGCCACTTCCAGGCCCGAGCACTCGGGCATGTTGAAGTCGGTCACCACGAGGTCGAAGCGCAGCGGGGCGGCACGCACCGCCTCCAGTGCCGCCCGGGCGTCGCTGAAGGCGCTCACCTCGTAGCCCGCCCGCTGCAACAGGCGCGCAGCGACCAGCATCATCGTCTCGTCGTCGTCGATGTAGATGACGTGTTCGCCGTGGCCACGGACCTGGGAGGCGGAAGGCGGCGGCGAAGGTTCTTCCGGCGCCGGCTGATCGCAGGCGGGGATGTAGAGATCGAAGGTCGTGCCGATGCCCGGCTGGGTGTCCACCCGGATCCCGCCGCCGTGCGAGACCACGATGCCGTGCACGACCGACAGGCCGAGCCCCGTGCCCTGGCCGACGGGCTTGGTGGTGAAGAAGGGCTCGAAGATCCGCTCACGGGTCGCGGCATCCATGCCCACCCCGGTGTCGCTGACCCAAAGGTGCGCATAACGGCCGGGCGGCAGGGTGCCCAGGGCCGCGAGGTCGGCGCTGCCCTGGTCCAGCAGCACCTCGCGCAGGCCTATGCCGATGCGTCCCGTGCCGTCGGGCAAGGCGTGCCAGGCGTTGGTGCACAGGTTCATCAGCACCTGCTGGATCTGGGTGGCGTCGGCCAGCACGTGGGGAGAAGTGGCCGGCAGTTCGGTGTCCAGCGTCACACGCGTCGGCAGCGTGGCGCGCAGCAGCTTGTGTGTCTCGAGCACGATGGGCGCGAGGGGCTGCACGTGCAGCTCGGCGGCCTGCTTGCGGCTGAAAGCCAGGATCTGCCGGACCAGTTCGCGCGCGCGCAGGCCGGCGCGCTGGATCTCGTCGACGTTGACCAGGCCTGGATGATCCGGCCCGATCTCCTGACGCAGCAGGGTGGCATTGCCGAGCACCGCACCGAGGATGTTGTTGAAGTCGTGCGCGATGCCGCCGGCCAGCGTGCCTATGGACTCCATCTTCTGCGCATGGCGCAGCTGCGCCTCGTACTGGCGCAGGTCCAGCTCGGCCTGGCGCCGCTCGGCCCGCACGGCGGCCTGCGCGAGCTCGCGCTCCATCGCCGGCGCGAGGCGGGCCAGGTTCTGCTTCATCACGTAGTCGCTCGCGCCGGCCTTCATGGCCTGCACGGCGGTCTCCTCGCCGATCGTGCCGGAGACGAAGATGAACGGGATGTCGGTGCCCGTGCTCCGGAAGGCCTGCAGCGCGTCCAGGCCGCTGAAGCCGGGCAGGCTGAAGTCGGAGATGATGGCGTCCCAGTTCTTCTCGACCAGCGCCCGCAGCAGCGCGCCAATGTCCTGCACGCGCCGGTAGCTCGGGTCGAAGCCGGCCCGGCGCAGCGAGCGCAGCGCCAGGCGGGCGTCGTCTTCCGAGTCTTCGACGATGAGGAGCCTGATCGGTCGGTTCACTTCTGGCGGGCCTTACCGGGGACTCTTGGGCGGGGCGATCTGGTTCAGCGCGAGCCAGTAGATGCCGAGCACCCGCACGGCCTCCATGAACTCGGCGAAATCCACCGGCTTTCGCACATAGCTGTTGGCTCCTAGCGAGTAGCCGGAGATCAGGTCCTGCTCCTCCTTCGACGACGTCAGGATGACCACCGGCAGGAACTGCGTCCGCTCGTCGGCCCGGATGGCGCGCAGCACGCTCAGGCCGTCCAGCTTCGGCAGCTTGAGGTCGAGGATGATCAACGTCGGCAAGGGGGCGGACTCGCGCGGCGCGTGCACTCCGCGCGCGAAGAGGAAGTCCAGCGCCTCGACGCCATCGCGCACGACCTCGATCGGATTCATGAGGTGGCTGCGCTTGAAGGCCCGCATCGTCAGCTCGACGTCGTCCGAACTGTCTTCAACCAGCAGGATGATCTTGTTGCCGTCGTTGTTCATCTTCTACTCCCTTGAGCGTGAAATGGAACGTGGCGCCCTTGCCCAGCTCCGCGTCGACCCAGATTTCGCCGCCGTGCCGGCGCAGGATGCGCTGGACCGTGGCCAGGCCGACGCCGGTGCCCGGGAACTCCCCCTCGTGGTGCAGGCGCTGGAAGGCGCCGAACAGGCGGTTCGAATAGGCCATGTCGAAGCCGGCGCCGTTGTCGCCAACATGGATGACCCGCTGGCCGTCGTGCTGTTCGGCGCCGACGCGGATGGCAGCGTGCTCGGTCTTGCCGGTGAACTTCCAGGCGTTCTCCAGCAGGTTCTGCATCGCCACCTGCAGGAGGGCGCGGTCGCCCTGCACGGTGATGCCGTCCTCGATCTCCCAGTGCACCGCGCGCTCGGGCTGCTGGCGCGCCAGCGACTCCGAGATCTCGCGCGCCATCGCGCTGAGGTCGACCGGCCGCAGGTTCAGCTCGGCGCGCGTGACGCGCGAAAGGCCGAGCAGGTCGTCGATCAGCCGGCCCATGCGCTGGCTGGCGGCGCGGATGCGCTGCAGGTAATCGCGCCCCTCGTCGTCAAGGCGGTCGCCGTAGTCCTCCAGCAGCGCGAGCGAGAAGCCGTCCATCGACCGCAGCGGCGCACGCAGGTCGTGCGAGACGGAATAGCTGAAGGACTCGAGCTCCCGGTTCAGCGCGCTCAGCTCCTGGTTGCTGTGCTCTATCTGGTGGAAGGACTCGCGCAGGGCCTGCGTCATCGCGTTGAAGTGCCGGGAGAGCTGGCCGATCTCGTCCACGCGGTCGGTGGGCAGGCGGAAGCTCCAGTTGCCCGCGGCGATCTCGCGCGTGGCCTGCTCGAGACGCGACACCGGTCCCAGGGCGTCGCGCTGGATCACCCAGGCGCCGCCCGCGGTGGTCAGCGCGAAGAGCATCAACCCGCCGACGATCACCCACAGCATCCGGCTCTGCGCGGCCTCGATCCGCTCGGCGGCATGGCGGGCGAGCAGCGAGGCGTCCGTCTGGTTGTCCTGCTGCATCAGGAGGAGCTGGTTGGACAGCTGCGCCTCGAACCGGCGTTGCACCTGCGGGTCGGCGGCGCGCTGGTCCGAGGCGGCCTGGAACTCGCCGAACAGTTGATGCGTCGACTCCAGCCGGCCACGCAGGTTGTCCGCGACGCCGGCTGCTTCGCTGTCCTCCGTGAAATCCAGCTGCGGCAGCAGGCCGGACAAGCGCTTCCACACCAGGCCCTCCTGCGCGCTGGAGCGATCCAGCCGGTGCAGCATGTACTCGAAGCTCACCAGTTGCAGGTCGCGCAGGGCCTGGGCGACTTCCGTGGTCTGCTGCCGCTGCCGGCTGGCATCCTGCACCTCCGCATGGGCCCACCAGGTCATGGCGCCCACCAGCACGATGGCCGCCAGCGTCGTCGCGCTGACCAGCCAGCCCTTGGTTCGGATCCGCATGCGCGCCGGGCCTCAGTGCACCACCGTCACCCGCGCCGGTGCCTCGGCCGCCAGCGGCTCCAGATCGAGGTGCGGAAGCAGGTTGGGCAGCGGCCTGGCCGGCACGTAGCCACGGGCCATCGCCCAGCGGGCCTCGTCCTCCCAGGTGATCAGCTGCGACTGGCGCTGATCGACCCGGAGGGACAGGTCCGTCCACTGCGATCGCAGTTCGGCGGGCGTCAGGTTCAGGCGCCGTGCCACCAGCGAAAGGGCCTTCTGCGGCTGCTGGCGCAGGAAGACCTCGGCCTGCAGCAGGGCACGCAGGAAGCGGCGCATGACCTGTGGATCGGCCGCCAGGGCCGACTGGCTGCCGACGACGACGTGGGTGGTGGTGTAGGACAGCGGCGCGGTGAACGTGAGCCCGCCGGAGCCGAGTGCGCGCTCGGCCTCCTGCCGAACGGGTTGCCAGGTGGCTACGGCGTCGACTGAGCCCTCGGCCAGCGCCGCGACCAGGCGATTGGGCGCGAGATCGACCTGCTCCAATGCGTGCGCCGGCAAGCGCTGCCGGATCATCCAGGCCCAGAGGAAGTACTCGCCGCTGGTGCCGAGGGTGACGCCCACGCGCTTGCCGGCCAGGTCCGCGGGCCCGGCGATGCCGCGGTCGCCGCGGGCGATGACGGCCATCTCGGTATTCACGCTGGCAACGCTGGCCAGCACGCTCCAGGGCTGGCCCTGCAGCACGCCCACGACGAATGGCACCTCGGCCGCCGCGGCCAGGTCGGCCTCGCCGGCCGCCAGCTTGTCCAGCGCAGCCTTGCCATGGCTCACGGGGACCAGTTGCACGGCCACGCCCTGCGCTGCAAACGCATCGATCGCCGCTGCGAGGTGCAGCAGGCTCGCGTGCGGCGTGGACGACACGGCCACCCGCAGCGGGTTCCCCCCTTCGCCTGGCGTGGCGGCGTGCACCCATGCGGTCGCCCATGCAAGAGCCATCGCGGCCAGCGCCCGCCATGCCGGCGGCCGCCATCCCGCAAAGAAGCCCGGGAGGCACCGGGCCCGCACTTGATACGCAGGGACCGGCGAGGTCCCCGCGAGGAAATGGACACCCACAACGACTCTCCCTGTCCCTCGGCTTGTCCTGCCGCTCGGTGGTTGGATGGGCTGGCATCCCGGTCTCGCGCCGGTTGCGCTGCTGGTGCAGGGTACGTCCTGCCACGGCGGCTGACAAGCCTGTCTGGCCCGAGGCGGGAACCCACGTGCTTGCGCGCGGGCCGCGGCCTGGCGCAACATCGGGGCGTCCACACCAACCGCGTCTGCAAGTACAGGGAGAGAAAGACGGTGGGTGACGCGCGTGCGCCATTTCTCGTGCTGGCCCACCATCGGTCCGGCTCCAATCTGCTGAACGACCTGTTGCAGGCCCACCCTTGCGTCGAGTGCCTGAACGAGCCGTTCTCGATGCACACGCCGTTCTTTCGCGAGACCGACCTGCAAGGCTGGAAGGCGCACGACTACGAGCCGGGCCGCCTGCATCGGGCGCTGCCCGAGGGCGACGAACTGCGGCCCTTCCTGCAAGGCTTGCGCGACTACCTCGAATGCTCGCACGCCGGCCGAGTGCTCGGCTTCAAGGAGACGGGGCTGTTCGGCAAGCTCGGATGGCTGCACGCCTTCATGCCGCGCCTGAAGGTCATCTTCCTGCGCCGCGATCCGCGCGCCATCGTTTCATCCGTGCTGCGCAGCGGCCTGATCGGATTCTGGGATTACCCCGCACTCGTGCCACCCGCGTTCGAGCGCTGCTTCGGCCGGGCCGTGATGCCGGCCTGGCCGCGGCACAGCCGGGAGGAGCAGGCGGCGCTGGCCGCGATGAGCGTCGCCGTGCGCTACGAGCTCGCGCGCCGGGAGCTCCCCGGCATCGAGCATGTCGCAACCGACCTTGAGGCCATTGCCCGGCAGCCGGCGCAGACACTGGCCATGCTGTGGCGCTTCCTCGGCGTGCCGGATCACGCCGGGCCGCTGCAGTTCATGTCGGGGCGCCAGGGCGCCAGCCGGGGCGATTCGTTCTCGTCGTTTCGCGAGCCCTCGTCGGCCCTGGAAGGCTGGCGCCGGCACCTCGGCTCGCCCGAGCTGCAAGCGATCGAAGCCGTTTGGCAGGCGGCGGGTTGGCCGCGATTGGAAGAACAAGGCAGGCAGGATTCCCATGAGACCCAGGACAGCCCTCGCCCGGCGCTACGTTGACGAATCGGTGAGCTGCCGACTGGCGGCAGGCGAGGCGAGGGGCCGCCTGCGAGTGGCCGGCAGCCTCATGACGAGCGAACTGGCTGCCGCCCTGATGAACGAGATCGGCCTGCCGCCGGAGTCTGCCCACTCGTACCGGTTCGTCAACATGCACATCCCGCGTCGCGCCCTGGCCTATGACCGCCGGCGCGGCCTGTGGCTGCCCGAGCCGGGCTTCGAGCGCCATCCGGTGTGGGGCCTGAACTGGGAGGCCGCGCAACTGCTGTGCCGACAGCTGGGCGGTCGCCTGCCGCGAGCGGATGAATGGGAGGCCTTCGCCGCCGGTGGCGAGCCGGGCCCGGCCTATCCCTGGGGCGACGCGCTGCCGACCCCCGAGCTCGCCAACTACGACGAGCACTTCGCCGGCACCACGCCGGTCGGCCAGTTCGCCCCCAACGCGCTGGGCCTGTACGACCTGGCTGGCAACCTCGCCGAATGGTGTCTCGACGCGCCGGCGGGCGGACCCAGCCTCGAGCGGGTCGTCAAGGGCGGGGCCTGGAGCAAGGGGGCGGCCCAATTGCGCATCGCGAGCAGCCGCGCCAAGTGGGCCCGCCTGGGCACCACGACGATCGGGGTGCGTACCGTGTGGGAGGATGGATGGCCATGAAGCTGGTGATCTTCGACCTGGACGACACGCTGATCGACTTCGCGTCGACGCGGCAGGAGGCCTATCGCCATATCGGCGAGATGCTGAAGCGCGAAGGCCACGCGGCCGAGGACTACCTGCAGGCCTGCGCCTCGGTGGACCGCCCGCTCTTCGCCCGCTTCGAGCGCGGCGAGCTCAGCCGCGCCGAGTACCGGGCCCGGCGCTTCCTGGAGCCTTTCGAGCGCCTGCGCTGCGTCCCGCGGGAAGGGCTGGTGGAAGAGATCAACCGCCTGTTCATGGACTGCGTGAACGACAGCCCGCTGCTGCACGAGGATGCCCTGCCGGCGCTGCGCAGGTTGAATGCCCAGGGCCTGAGGACCGCGATCCTCACCAACGGGCCTTCGGACGGCCAGCGCCGCAAGCTGCGCGCGACCGGGCTTGACGATGTCGTCGAGCTGGTGGCCATCGGCGAGGAAATCGGCGCCAGCAAGCCGCTTGCCCGTGCCTTCTGGCATGTGCTGCGGCACTTCGGCGTCGCGCCCGAGGAGGCGCTGATGGTGGGTGATTCACCCGAGCTCGATCACGACGCCGCTCGCGCTGCCGGCCTGGATGCCCTGCTGCTCGACCGGGCCGGCCAGCACGGCGGCGGAGCGCGGGCCTGCGTGGCTTCGCTGCACGCGGTGCTGGCACCCCCGGACGTGGTCAGGGACCGGCCGCGGCAGCGCCCGACTTGAGACCGGCGTGCCTGTCCGCCGGCTTGGTCATGCACAGGCCCGAGCGCAGCACCCAACCGTTGCCGCCCTTCTCCTGCTGCAGCGTGACGATGTCGAAGTACAGCCGCCCGTCGGGGTCGCGCTGGCGAACGAAATCGATCTGGCAGGCGGCGCCGGGGCCGGGCTTGAGCGGCTGGCAGTGGGCAGCCTGGATCAGCAGGTCCTCGGCATGCTCGCCCGGCGGCTTGCCGCGGGTGGCGATGTAGGCCGCTTCGTAGGCGGCCTGGATGCCCGGCGCATCCGGCAGCGGCACGGCGGCGCAAGGCGCAGCCGGTGCGAGCAACGCCGCCAGCGGCACCGCAAGCGTGGATGCGCGCATCACTTGTTGGCCCGTACCCGGATGCGGGCCATCATGCCCTCGTCGCTGTGCTCGCCGATGTGGCAGTGATAGGCGAAGTCGCCTGCCACGGTGAACGGGATCTCCAGCTCCATCGGGTGGGCCACGCACTTGCCGGCCCGCCAGTCGTCGACCGATTCGCAATCGCCATCCGCATGCGGGATGGGCACGTTGTCGTGCAGGACCCCGCCTCGGTGCTCGACGATGCGGCCGTTGACCACGTCGCGCGAGAGCAGGCTGAACTTGGTCTGGTGGACGTGGAAGTTGTGGTCCTCGGAGGCGATGTTGACGATCTGCCAGCGCTCCACGGTGGGCGTGTTGCCCGGGCCCAGCGGCAGGCACACCGTCGTCGTCTCGGGGTCGAAGGGAGCGATGTCGCGGAAGGTCCCGGCCACGGGCTGCCCGTTCTCGTCCAGCTCCTCGTAGCCCAGGCCGAAGGCGACCGAGCCACCCGGCGTGAAGCCCATGAAGATGCGGCGCTTGTGGCCGGCAGCCAGGGGTTGGCAATCGGCCTCCGGGCGGAACATGGCGTTGGCCGCACGCAGCTCGGCGCTCATGTGGCGCGGGTCACGCCATTCGGCCTGGGCGTCGCCGGTCACCGACAGCAGCTGCGGCGCGTTGGCAGCCGCCGTGCCGCGGAAGGTGACCCGGGCCAGGTCGACCCAGGGCCAGGTGTCGCCGGCCGGGCCCGTCTGCACCTGGGAGGTGTAGAGCGTGGCCGAGGCGTTGTCGCCCGCCGGGGCCAGGCGGCCCTGGGCGTCGCGGTGGGCCACCCACAGCTCCACCCGCGAGCTGGGCATCATGCGGATCCGCGTGGCGCACAGCGCCTTGTGAGCGAGCTGGCCGCCGCCCAGGTCGGCCGGGCAGGGCACGGTGGTGATGCGCGTGCCGGTCATGCTGCGCAGCT
>CAMLGG010000073.1 GCA_946479475.1 uncultured Ideonella sp.
GTGCATCGATCAGGTTCGGGACCGGGGCGGGCGCGCGCCCCGCCGCCTCCTCTCTCCTGTGTGTAGCCTTGTTGACCGCCGGCTCGGCCTCCCCGGCCGCGGCGGCCGGGGACGGCGTACGGCTGGCCGGGCTCTGGGAGATGCCGGCCGGGGAGCAGTCCCGTTCGGAGCTGGTGGCGCAGGTCCCGCGCGGCGCGATCGTGGGCCGGCTGTCGATGGGCGTCCCGGCGGCCAACGGCGACTTCTCCGGAGTGATCAAGAACAGCTTCCGCATAGACGGCGGCGCCGTCGGCCCGGCGCTTTCGGAGGCGATGATCAGCGGCAACATGGCGCAGATGCTGAAGGACGTGCTCGGCGTCAGCCGCGAGCGCCTGGATACCGGCGCCACCGTGCTCCCCTGGCTGCGCATCGGCGGCCTGCACTTCTCGTGACCCGTTCATGAGCGATGCCGCCTGGATCCTTCGCCGTGCCCGCCCTTCGGATGCGGAAGGCTTCGTCCGCATGATGCAGGAGCCGGCGGTCTACTCGCAGCTGCTGCAGCTGCCATTTCCCGATGCCGAGATGTGGCGGACCCGCCTGGCGAACCAGCAGGCCGGAGGCCACCACCCTGAGTTGCACCTGGTGGCCGAGGTGCAGGGCGAGATCGTCGCCAGCGCCGGCCTGCATCCGACCGGCCCGCACCTGCGGCGGCGGCACGTGATGGCCCTGGGCATGTCGGTCGCGGTGCCGTGGCAGGGGCGGGGCGTGGGCTCGGCCCTGATGCAGGCGCTGCTCGACTACGCCGACAACTGGCTGGGCGTGCTGCGCATCGAGCTGGGGGTCTATGCCGACAACCTGCGCGCCCAGGCCCTGTACCGCAAGTTCGGGTTCGAGCTGGAGGGCCGGCAGCGCGCCTACGCCCTGCGCGAAGGGCAGTTCGTCGACTCGCTGGCGATGGCCCGGCTGCACCCGAGTCCCCCGCGCTGGAGCCCGACGGCCGAGGCCGGGCCGCCTGTGGGCTGAGCGGCCGCCGCGCTCCGGGCGTGCGACACTGCCGGATGCCTTTGGAAGCGAGAACGAGGAGGGCGGCATGACCGAACCCCGCATGAGCAGCGAACAAGAGATCGAAGCCCTGGACGCGCTGTGCCAGCGCATGGCGGGCTTCGATGACCGCGTCTCGCTGGAGTGGCTGGACGGCTACATGTCGGCCCTGCTGGCCGGCCCGCGGCGGATCGCGCTGGACGAATGGCTGGAGGCTTTCGCCGAGGGGGTCTTCGAACGGACCTTCGCCGACCCGGCCGATGCCGGGGCTGCCCGCGAAGTCATCCAGGCCCGCTGGGACGTGCTGGCGGATCAGCTCGACCCCGAGCAGATCCTCGACGACCCCGACGTGCTGCGCCTGGCGCCGCTGATGATCGAGCTGACCGAAGAGGACAAGCAACGCCTGGTCGAGGAGGGCCACGTCAAGCCCGAGGAGGTGGCCCTGCTCGAGCAGACTGGAGAGGTCTGGGCGATGGGCTTCCTCGACGCGATGGCCGACTTCCCGCAGGACTGGCCGGACCCGGACATGGAGACCGAGGAGGGCCAGCTCTACGACGAGACCGTGACCCGCATCGCCTCCCTGACGATGGACGAGGAGGACCTCAAGGAAATCTTCGAGGACCTGTACGAAGGCGAGGAGCTCAGCCGGGACGAACTGATCCAGGAGGCGCTCTACGCGGCACAGGACCTGCGCCTGTACTGGCTCGACCACGCGCCCAAGCCCCCGCCGCGCCGCGTGGAAGCGCTGCCCGGGCGCAACGATCCCTGCCCGTGCGGCAGCGGCAAGAAGTTCAAGAAGTGCCACGGCGCGCAGATGCAGTGACGGGCGCGACGATGACGACGACATCGACCGACCTGGCCGGCCGGCACCTGGTGCTCGGCCTGTCGGGCGGCATCGCCAGCTACAAGTCGGCCGAGCTGGTGCGCCAGCTGATCCAGGCGGGGGCGACCGTCCAGGTGGTGATGACCGAGGCTGCCGAAGCCTTCATCACCCCGGTCACGCTGCAGGCGCTTTCGGGCCGCCCCGTCTACACCAGCCAGTGGGATGCGCGCGAGCCCAACAACATGCCGCACATCAACCTCTCGCGGGAGGCGGATGCGGTGCTGGTGGCGCCGGCCAGCGCGGATTTCATGGCCCGGCTGGCGCAGGGCCGGGCCGACGAGCTGCTTTCGCTGCTTTGCCTGGCGCGGCCCATCGAGCGCTGCCCGCTGCTGCTGGCCCCGGCGATGAACCGCGAGATGTGGGCGCATCCCGCCACTCAGCGCAACGCGGCGCAGCTGCGGGCCGATGGTGCGACCCTGCTCGGGCCCGACGCGGGCGACCAGGCCTGCGGCGAGGTCGGCGACGGCCGCATGCTCGAGCCGGAGCACCTGGTCGAGGAACTGGTCGCCTTCTTCCAGCCCAAGCTCTTGGCCGGCAAGTCGGTCCTCGTCACCGCCGGCCCGACCTACGAGGCCATCGATCCTGTGCGCGGCATCACCAATCGCTCGAGCGGCAAGATGGGTTTTGCGATCGCACGGGCGGCGCGCGAGGCCGGTGCTCGCGTCACGCTGGTCGCCGGCCCCGTCGCATTGGACACTCCCCGCGGTGTGGCCCGCGTCGACGTGCAGAGTGCTCGCCAGATGCACGATGCAGTGCTGCCGCTGGCCGCCTCGCAGGATGTGTTCGTGGCCACGGCTGCGGTGGCGGACTGGCGGCCGGCCGAGGCCCAGGAGCACAAGATCAAGAAGGACGGCAGCGGACAGGCGCCGTCGATTCCCATGGCCGAGAACCCGGACATCCTCGCGGCGGTCGCGAAGCTGCCGCGGCCGCCCTATTGCGTCGGCTTCGCTGCCGAAAGCCGCGACCTGCTGGCCCACGCCCGCGCCAAGCGCGAGCGCAAGGGCGTGCCACTGGTGGTCGGCAACCTCGGCCCGGCCACCTTCGGCCGGGACGACAACACGCTGCTGCTGGTCGACGAGCACGGCCACCGCGAGATCCCGACCGGCAACAAGCAGGCCCTGGCGCGCCAGCTGGTGCGCGAGATCGCCCAAAGACTGAAGAACCCTGCGTGAACACGACCATCGACATCAAGGTGCTGGACGAGCGCATGGCCGCCCAGCTCCCCGCCTACGCCACTCCCGGCAGCGCCGGCCTGGACCTGCGCGCCTGCCTGGACGAGGCGATCGAGCTGGCGCCCGGGCAGACGGCGCTCATCCCGACCGGCCTGGCGATCCACATCGAGGATGCGGGGCTGGCGGCGCTGATCCTTCCCCGCTCGGGCCTGGGCCACAAGCACGGCATCGTGCTGGGCAACCTGGTCGGGCTGATCGATTCCGACTACCAGGGCCAGCTGATGGTCAGCTGCTGGAACCGCGGCCAGGGCAGCTTCACCATCCAGCCGATGGAGCGCATCGCCCAGATGGTGATCGTCCCGGTGGTGCAGGCGAACTTCAGGCGCGTGGACAGCTTCGAGCAGAGCGACCGCGGCGAAGGCGGCTTCGGCTCCAGCGGGAGAGCCTGACCGGCTTCAGTGCAGCGGGGTGTCGGGCGGGGCGCCGTCGAGGATGGAGAAGGGCGAGTCGCCCACCGAGCCCGCGCCGACCTCGTCGACCGTCGCCTGGCGCACGTCGAGCACCTTGAGCTTGATGCGCAGCGCGATGCCGGCCAGGGGATGGTTGGCGTCCAGCACCACGTGCGAGGGGTAGACCTCGGTCACCGTGTAGATCAGGTCCTCCGGCATGCCTGAGGTGCTGGCCCCCTCGGGCAGGCCCTCGAACTGCATGCCGGGCTGGACCTCGCCGGGGAAAAGAGAGCGCTCCTCGTAGCAGACGAGTTCGGCGTTGTACTCGCCGAAGGCCTGCTCGGGCTCGAGCTGCAGGTGGGCCTCGAAGCCTGGCTCCTGGTCGGCCAGCACTTCCTCGACCTTGGGCAACAGGTCGCTGCCGCCGTAGAAAAACTCGACCGGCTCGTCGAGCTCGTCGATCAGCTGGCCCTGCGCGTCGGTGAGCGTCCAGATGAGCGTCACGACGCAGGGAGAGGTGATGTTCATCAGGGGATGATCGCATAGGTCTGAAAGACAATCCCGCGATGGATGTCGACCTGAAGCTGCCCCTGCTGGGCCACCTGTCGCCGCGCCAGTTCATGCGCCGGTATTGGCAGAAATCCCCCTGCCTGATCCGCCAGGCGGTCTCGGGCGTGCGGCCGCCCATAGAGCGCGGTGCGCTGTTCGAGCTGGCCGGACGAGACGACGTGGAGTCGCGCCTGGTCGCGCAGGCGGACGGCCGCTGGACGTTGCGGCATGGCCCGTTCACGAAACGGCAGATCCCGCCGCGCAGCCGGCCGGGCTGGACGCTGCTGGTGCAGGGCCTGGACCTTCACGTGTCCGCGGCGCGCACCATGCTCGACGCATTCCGCTTCGTGCCCGAAGCCCGCCTGGACGACCTCATGATTTCCTACGCCAGCGATGGCGGCGGGGTGGGGCCGCACCTGGACTCGTACGACGTCTTCCTGCTGCAGGTCAGCGGCCGCCGGCGCTGGCGCGTGGGGCCGGTGAAGGACGCGGCGCTGGTGCCGGGCATGCCGGTCAAGCTGCTGGCGAACTTCGAGCCGAGCGAGGAGTGGGTGCTCGAACCCGGCGACATGCTCTACCTGCCGCCGCGCTGGGGCCACGACGGCGTGGCGGTCGGCGATGACTGCATGACTTGCTCGGTGGGCTTTCGAACGCCCACGCCCACCGAACTCGCCCGTGACGTGCTGCAGAGGCTGACGGATGCCCTGGAAGCCCCGCCCGACGAGCCGCACTATCGGGATCCCGGCGGCAGCGCCACCGCGACGCCGGGCCTGATTCCCGAGGCCCTTCAACTCTTCGCGCAGAAGGCCGTCATCGGCGCCCTCAACGATGCGCACAGCCTGGCCTGTGCCCTGGGCGAGGCCCTGACGGAGCCGAAGTCCATCGTCTGGTTCGAAGGGGGCGGGGCCCTGGCGGAAGGGCAGGGCGTGCGGCTGGACGCACGAACCCGCATGATGTATGACGCTCGCCATGTGTTCATCAACGGAGAGTCGTTCCAGGCCTCGGGTCGCGACGCTCGCCTGATGCGGACTCTGGCAGACGAGCGCATGCTCGGTACTCGAGCTGTCGGCCAGCTCAGCGCCGATGCGGCCGAACTGCTGGGCGAATGGGTCGAGGCGGGCTGGGTTCACGGCACGGAAGACTGACTGACATGCAAGCAAGCGATGACCTGCTGCTGAAGGCCACGCCCGCGGGGCTGATCGGCTCCCGGGCGGACTTCCAGGCGGCCGTGCGGGGCCTCGTCACCAGCGCTCACGAAGCCGGCGTTCGTCATATGTGGTGGGTTTCGCCCGACTTCGCCGAGTGGCCGCTGGACGAGCCGGCGATCATCGAGGCGCTCACGCACTGGTCTCGACTGCCGGGAGCGCACCTCAGCTGGTTGGGCCACGACTTCGAGCAGGTTCGCCGCACGATGCCGAGGTTGACCCGCTGGCGTCAGGTCTTCTCGCACGTCATCACTTGTCGCTCCCCCGAGGACGTGCCCGGATCCGACATGCCGACGCTGCTGGTTGCGGATCACCGCGTCGCGCTGAGGCTGCTGGACCGTGAGCGGGTGCGTGGATGGCTACGCCATGACGGCGCAGATGTGCAGCATGCTCGCGAAGAGATCGATGTAATTTCGCAACGATCGAGCGAGGCCTTCCCTGCCGTCACATTGGGACTCTAGGGATCACCCTAGGCGTGTCTATAATCAAAGGCTAGGCTCAGGAATCAACCACCGCGAGTGTCTCGAGTGCTCGTGGGCTACTGGCGAACTTCCTGGTCTGACTCGAGGAGGAGGCACGCGACGAACAGCGAGCTTCCAAAATTACCGGTAATTGTTCGACTCTTAGTTTGAGGACATTCATGAACAAGTCGCTCCTGTTGGCTTCCCTGATCGCTGTTGCTGCCCTGGCCGCTTGCGGCAAGAAGGAAGAGGCTGCTGCCCCGGCCGCGCCCGCTCCGGCTCCGGTGGCCTCGGCCGCCATGGACGCCGCGTCGACCGCCATGCCCGCCGCCTCGGAAGCGCCCGCTGCCGCCGAGCCCGCTTCGGCCGCCGCCAGCCAGTGATGGAGCAGTCGCCCGGGGCCTGAAGCCCGGGGCGATGGCAACGACAAGGCCGCCTTCGGGCGGCTTTGTCGTTGTCGAAGGCGTGAAACAAGAAGGGCCGCGTGAAGCGGCCCTTTCCTTCCCCGAGTCAGTGCGTTCTCAGAGTTTGAGTTCGTCGACCAGCAGGGAAACGATCTTCTGCGCGTTGGCGGAGTTGTCGGGCTGGCCCTGGTAGTTCAACACCGTGACCAGCGTGCCGTTGCCTTCGGCCTTGACCTGGATGCGATAGCGATTGAGCGCCTTGGCCGCCTGGTCGTCGCTGCGGAACCAGCGGGTGAAGAAGTTCGGTTCGTCCTTCGCCGCTTCCTTGGTGTCGACGAAGCGCACGAAGTACAGGCCCTGGTTGCGATCGCGGTCCTCGACGGTGAAGCCGCCGCGGTCCAGCGCCAGGCCGATGCGGCGCCACGCTCGCTCCAGGGTGTCGTCGACCTGCAGGGCTGCGCCCGGCTGGCCGCTCACGACGCGCGCCTTCGGGGCCGCGGTGGAGGCCGTCGCCGCGACCTCGGTGCGGGCCACCTCGTCCTTGGCGCCCAGCGCGACCATCATGCGGGTCAGCATCTCCCGCTCGAGTTGCGGATCGGCGGGTCGGGCGACCCATTGCACCGTGCCGGTGGCCTCGCGGCCGATGACGCGTTCCTCGATGCCGTGGTGGGTGATGTAGATCTCGGTGCCATTGGTGCCGCGCTCGACTCGCATCATGAAGCGGTCGCGCTCGCCCGAGTCGAAGACGTTGCTGAGCACGGAGCCGAGCGTGCGGCGAACCAGGTCGTTCGGCAGCTTGGCCCGGTTCTCGGCCCAGTCGGTCTCCAGCGTCCCGGCCTCGGCGTTCTCGCGCGAGATCACGAAGCCGTTGTCCAGCCAGAACTGCCGGGCGCGCGGCCAGACCTGCTCGGGGGACTGGCTGCTGACGATCCAGCGGTCGTCGCCGGCCCGCTCGAGTCGGACGTCGCCAGCCTGCTGTACTGCGATCGTGGGTGCGGAGGCGCTTGGGGCGGCAGGCCGGGCGGCGCCACTGGCAAGCGCGCTCGCGCTGATCGTGCCGCCTTGCGGCTGGTAGCGGCCGTCGCGCGCCAAGGGCGTCAGGTCGGGCGGCACCTCGAGCGTGGGGCCCTTGGCCGCCCCGCTGCGGTAGTCGATCGAGTCCTTGCCGGGCGTCGTGTCGCCGATGAACGAGCAGCCGCCCAGGCCGACGGCCAGCAGCAGCACGCCGGCGCGAAGCGGCGTGATGGCGAATTCGGATTTCTTGGAATGCATTTCGTCTCGCCGGCAGCCTCGTGGGCGGGCCGTTTCAGGAGTTCGTGAGAGGAGGGGCGAAAAGCTCAGGCAAGGCCGCAGTCGCGCAGTGCGCCACCGACCAGGGCCTGGCCTGCTTCGGTCAGCTCGACCAGCGGCAGGCGGACGCCCGGGCGGCACCGGCCCAGCCGGGAAAGAGCCCACTTGGCCGGGGCCGGACTCGGCTCGCAGAAGAGCTGCCGGTGCAGGGGCAGCAGGCGCAGATGGATCTCGCGGGCTCGCTTGACGTCACCCTCGATCGCCGCCATGCACATCTCGTGCATCGGGCCGGGGGCCACGTTGGCGGTGACGCTGACGTTGCCCTGGCCGCCCAGCAGCATGAGCGCCACGGCGGTGCCGTCGTCGCCCGAATAGACGGCGAAGCCGGGCGGCACGTGCTTGATCAGCCAGGCGGCGCGCTCGATGTTGCCGGTCGCCTCCTTGATGCCGACGATGCCGGGCACCTGGGCCAGGCGGATCACCGTGTCGTGCAGCATGTCCGCGACCGTCCGGCCGGGCACGTTGTACAGCACCATCGGGATGTCCACGCTCTCGGCGATCGCCTTGAAGTGGCGGTAGATGCCTTCCTGCGAGGGCTTGTTGTAGTAGGGCACGACCTGCAGGGTGCAGTCGGCGCCTACGTCCTTGGCATAGCGCGAAAGCTCGATCGCCTCGGCGGTGGAGTTCGCGCCGGCGCCGGCCATGATGGGCACGCGGCCGGCGGCATGCTCGACCGCCACGCGGATGATCTCGCAGTGCTCCTCCACCGACACGGTGGCCGATTCGCCCGTGGTGCCGACGACGCCGATGCAATCGGTGCCTTCGGCGATGTGCCAGTCGATCAGGGCGCGCAGCGCCGCGTAGTCGACGCTGCCGTCTTCGTGCATCGGCGTCACCAGGGCGACGATGCTGCCAACAATCGGTTTCATCAGGGTTCCTTGCAACCGGCCGATTTTAGCCGCCCCCGGGGGAGGGAAATTCGTCCCTGCCCAACGGGTTTACACGGCGGCAAGATGACGCGCCAGGACCTCGGGGGCGTCGCGCACGGCGGCTATCCGCTGCACGAAGCGCGGAGGGTTGGCCAACTGGCCGCACTCGTAGGCGACGATGGCCAGGCCGTCGGCCGCGCGGATCAACTCGCCGGGCTGGAGCAGGAAGGCGGGTCGGGCCGGCCGGCCGACCGTCTCCTGGCCCGCCGCGAAGGTCTCATACAGGAGGCAGCCTGTGGGTGCCACCGCGGCCACGATGGCTGGCAACAGGGGGCGCCAGAGGTAGTTGGTGACCAGCACGGCCCCGAAACTTCGCCCGGGCAGCGGCCAGGGGCCGTCCTCGATGTCCGCGACGATGACCTCGGCCACCTGGCGTAGAGGCGCGACCGCCGCTTCGTCGCGGTCCACAGCCGTCACCCGGAAGCCGCGCTCGGCCAGCCAGCGGACGTGGCGCCCGCTGCCGCAGGCGAGGTCCAGCACCGTGCCGCCGGGTGGGAGCAGATGGGCCCAGCGGACGAGCCAGTCACTTGGCGGGGCAACGGCGTCGTGCATGGTCAGAAGCAGGCCCAGACCCGGCTGGCCAGGTCCAGCACCGTGTGCGGATCGCGGTAGGCGAGGAACACCAGCGCCAGGGCGGCCAGCGCCGCTGCGCCTGCGAGCGCCCGCACCCACGGGCGGGAGGGCAGGGGTCTTTGCAGCTCACCCATGGCTCAGGCGGCCGCCGGACGCGGCGTGCCGCGAGGAATCGGCGTCTCCCGCACCGGCATGTTGGCGAGCGCGGCGAAGACGCCCAGGGCGATGGCGATGTACCAGACGATGTCGTAGCTGCCGGTCAGGCCGTAGAGCCGGCCGCCCAGCCAGGCCCCCATGAAGGAGCCGACCTGGTGGCTGAGGAAGACGATGCCGCCCAGCATCGACATGTATTGCACGCCGAAGATCTGCGCGACCACGGCGTTCGTCGGCGGGACGGTCGAGAGCCACAGAAAGCCCATCACCGAGGCGAAGACGTAGACGCTGGCCGGGCTGATCGGCACCAGCAGGAACACCGTGATCGCCACCGAGCGCGCCAGGTAGATCGCCGAGAGGATGTGCCGCTTGGCCAGCCGCTGGCCGAGCACGCCGGCGGTGTAGGTGCCGAAGACGTTGAACAGGCCGATCAAGGCCAGCGCCGTGGTGGCCACGTTGGGCGTCAGGCCCTGGTCCTTCAGGTAGCTGGGCAGGTGCACGCCGATGAAGACGACCTGGAAGCCGCAGACGAAGTAGCCGGCCGTCAGCCAGCGGAAGCTCGGGTAGGCGAAGGCCTCCTTCAGGGCGGCGCCGATGCTCTGGTGGTGGGCGCCGGCTGCCGGCGTGCGCGGCGGCTCGTGCAGGCCGAAGGCCAGCGGAACGATGGCCAGCGCCGCGCAGCCCAGCACGAACAGCGCGCTCTGCCAGCCCCAGCTGCCTATCAGCCAGTTCTCCACCGGGACCATCAGGAACTGGCCGAAGGAGCCGGCCGCCGCGGTGATCCCCATCGCCCAGGAGCGGCGCTCGGGCGCCACGTTGCGGCCGATCACGCCGTAGACGACGGCGTAGGTGGTGCCGGACTGGGCGATGCCGATCAGCAGGCCGGTGGATCCGGTGAAGGCCAGGCCGGAGGTCGACAAGGCCATGCCGACGAGGCCCAGGGCATAGGCGAGGGCACCGACCACCAGCACGCGGAAGGCCCCGAAGCGATCGGCCACCATGCCGGCGAAGGGCCCCGCCAGGCCCCAGGCGATGTTCTGCACCGCCAGGGCGAAGGCGAAGGTCTCGCGCGTCCAGCCCCTGTCCATGGTGATCGGCTGCAGCCACAGGCCGAAGCCGTGCCGGATGCCCATCGAGAGGGTGACGACGGCGGCGCCGCACAGCAGCACCTGGGTCATCGACAACTTCGCGTCAGCTGCGGGGTGGGGAGCGGTCATCCGGGCAATTTAGCGGAAGAGTCTTTGCCACATGTTTCATGAGGCCGAGGCTTTCGGGCGGGCGCCCCGGGTGTCTTCCCTAGAATCTCGCCCCTATGGCTCAGACACCCGTCAACTACGGCGAAGCGTCGATCCGCGTGCTCAAGGGGCTGGAGCCCGTCAAGCAGCGGCCCGGCATGTACACCCGCACCGACAACCCGCTGCACATCGTGCAGGAGGTCATCGACAACGCCGCCGACGAAGCCCTTGCCGGCTTCGGCAGGCGCATCGCCGTCACCCTGCATTCGGACGGCTCGGTCAGCGTCGACGACGACGGCCGCGGCATCCCCTTCGGCCTGCACCCGGAAGAGCAGGTGCCGGTGGTCGAGATCGTCTACACCCGCCTTCACGCCGGCGGCAAGTTCGACAAGGGCTCGGGGGGCGCCTACAGCTTCTCGGGCGGCCTGCACGGCGTGGGCGTGAGCGTCACCAACGCGCTGGCGAAGCGGCTGCAGGTCGGCGTGTGGCGCGAGGGCCAGCATGCGGCCCTGGCCTTCTCCGGCGGCGACGTGATCGAGCCGCTGGTGATCCGCAAGGCTCAGTCGGGCGAACGCAAGCAGGGCACGTCCGTGCGCGTCTGGCCCGATCCGAAGTACTTCGAGAGCGCCGAACTGCCGAAGCACGAGCTCATGCACCTGTTGCGCAGCAAGGCGGTGCTGATGCCGGGCGTGACGGTGACGCTCACCACCGAGAAATCCGGCGACACCCAGACCTGGCTCTACAAGGGCGGCCTGCGTGACTACCTGCAGCAGTCGCTGCCGGCCGATCCGATGATCCCGCTGTTCGAGGGCGAGCATTACGCCGACAAGGGCGAGACCGAGAACTTCGCCGAGGGGGAGGGTGCGGCCTGGTGCGTGGCCTTCACCGAGGAGGGCAACCTGCTGCGCGAGAGCTACGTCAACCTGATCCCCACGGTGGCCGGCGGCACGCACGAGGCTGGCCTGAAGGACGGCCTTTTCGGGGCGGTCAAGGGCTTTATCGAGATGCATTCGCTGCAGCCCAAGGGCGTCAAGCTGATGCCCGAGGACGTCTTCTCGCGCGCCAGCTTCGTCCTGTCGACCAAGGTGCTGGACCCGCAATTCCAGGGCCAGACGAAGGAGCGCCTGAACAGCCGCGATGCACTGCGCCTGGTCTCTGCCTACGTCAAGCCGGCGCTTGAGTTGTGGCTCTCGCAGCACGTGGACCACGGCCGCAAGCTCGCCGAACTCGTCATCAAGCAGGCCCAGACGCGCCAGCGCGCGAGCCAGAAGGTCGAGAAGCGCAAGGGCTCCGGCGTGGCCGTGCTGCCCGGCAAGCTCACCGACTGCGAAAGCCGTGACACCGCGCACAACGAAGTGTTCCTGGTCGAGGGCGACTCGGCCGGCGGCAGCGCCAAGATGGGCCGCGACAAGGAAAGCCAGGCCATCCTGCCGCTGCGCGGCAAGGTGCTCAACACCTGGGAGGTGGAGCGCGACCGCCTGTTTGCCAACAACGAAATCCACGACATCTCGGTAGCCATTGGCGTGGACCCGCACGGCCCCAACGACACCCCCGACCTGAGCGGCCTGCGCTATGGCAAGGTCTGCATCCTGTCCGACGCGGACGTGGACGGCTCGCACATCCAGGTGCTGCTGCTCACGCTGTTCTTCCGCCACTTCCCCAAGCTGATCGAGGCGGGGCACATCCACGTGGCCAGGCCGCCGCTGTTCCGCGTGGATGCGCCGGCCCGCGGCAAGAAGCCGGCGGCCAAGATCTACGCGCTCGACGAAGGCGAACTGGAAGCCTCGCTGGACAAGCTGCGCAAGGAAGGCGCCCGCGAAGGCAGCTGGACCATCAGCCGCTTCAAGGGTCTCGGCGAAATGAACGCCGAGCAGCTCTGGGACACCACCCTCAACCCCGATACGCGCCGCCTGCTGCGCGTGGGCTATGGCACGCTGGACGGCCTGGCCACCACCGAGTCGCTCACCAGGCTGATGGGCAAGGGCGAAGCCCAGGCCCGGCGCGAGCTGATGGAACTGCACGGCGATACCGTGGAAGTGGACGTCTGAGCCGGTGATGATTTCCAAGGTGCTGCTGCGGCCCACCATGGTGTCGGATCTCGACGCCGTGGTGGCGATCGAGCGCGACCAGCACAACCTGCCCTTCATCACACCGTGGGAGCGCACGCAGCACGAGGGCGCGATCCGCTTCCCGGACTTCCGCCACTTCATCGTCGAGGCCGGCGACAGCCACGAGCGGCTGGGCTTCGTCATCCTGCAGGGCTGCCGCAACCCGCACCGCAGCGTCGAGCTCAAGCGCATCGTGCTGCAGACCAAGGGGCACGGCCTGGGCCGCGCGTGCGTGCGCCGGCTCAAGGCCATGGCCTTCGGGGACCTGGGTGCCCATCGCTTCTGGCTGGACGTGAAGTCGCTGAACACCCGGGCGCTGGCGCTCTACGAGAGCGAAGGCTTCGTGGTCGAGGGGCGCCTGCGCGAAAGCGTTCGGGTGACGAGCGACGGCGTGGACGGCTACGACTCGCTGGTGGTGATGAGCCTGCTGGACCGCGAGTACCAGGCGCGTCGGGCGATGGGCCTGGAAGCCCCGCTGGAAGGGCTGGCATGAGGCGCGTCCTCCTGGCCCTGGCCCTGGTCGTTGCGGCATGGCCGGTGCGGGCCGAGCTGTGGGCCTACGTCGATGCAGCGGGCGTCGCCCACTTCGCGGATCGCGCGCTCGACTCGCGCTACACGCCGGTGCTGCGCGGCAGTGCGGAGGGCGCAGCTGGCGAGCACGTGCCCGGCAAGACGATGAGCCGCAGCAAGCTGCTGACCTGGCTCGAGTTCGCGCCCGAGGTCAAGGCCGTGCAGCCATTGCTGCGCGAGGCCGAACTGGCCACCGGCATCGACGCGGAGCTGCTCAAGGCGGTGATCACCGTCGAATCGGGCTACCGTGGCGAGAGCGTGTCGCCGCGAGGCGCGGTCGGGCTGATGCAGATCACGCCGGCCACGGCCGAGCGCTACCTGACTCGCGACGAAGTGGCCAGCCGCCCGGTGCAAGACCAGTTGCGCGACGCCCGCAGCAACGTCCTCATCGGCGCCCGCATGCTGGCGGACCTGTGGACGAGGCTCGGCGGGGTCGACCTGGCGCTGGCCGCCTGGAACGCCGGCGAGGCCAAGGTCCGAGGCGGCAAGATGCCGGCCATCGAAGAAACCCGCTCGCACGTGCACATGGTGCTCGAGCTTTATTGGGCGCTCCTGCAGCAGCGCCAGCTGGGCCGGGCGCAGACGCTGGAGCTGGCCGGCCCCACGGCCGCGGAGCCCGGCCTTCGCTGACTCTCTCGCGGCGCGGCTACGGCGGCCCGCCGCCACGAACGAATCTCCCGAGTTTTCCGAAAGTACCCATGGAACAGACGACCCTGAGCTTTGCCCCGCCCGACGGCGGTGACGGCGGCGGCCCCGATGCGATCACCCTGGCTCACTACGCCGAGCGCGCGTACCTCGAGTACGCGCTGAGCGTCGTCAAGGGCCGTGCCCTGCCGGACGTGTGCGATGGTGCCAAGCCCGTCCAGCGCCGCATCCTTTTCGCGATGGATCGGCTCGGCCTGGGCTTCACCACGGCCTCCGGCCCCAAGCCGGTGAAGTGCGCCAAGGTCGTGGGAGACGTGCTGGGCAAGTATCACCCGCACGGTGACCAGGCGGCCTACGACGCGTTGGTGCGCATGGCCCAGGGCTTCAGCCTGCGCTATCCCCTGATCGACGGGCATGGCAACTTCGGCAGCCGCGACGGCGACAACGCGGCCGCGATGCGCTACACCGAAGCCCGCCTGGCGCCGATCGCGCGCCTTTTGCTGGACGAGATAGACGAGGGCACGGTCGATTTCGCGCCGAACTACGACGGCAGCGAGAACGAGCCGCGCACGCTGCCGGCTCGGCTGCCGTTCGCGCTCCTCAATGGCGCGTCGGGCATCGCCGTGGGGCTGGCCACCGAGATTCCCAGCCACAACTTGCGCGAGGTGGCGGCCGCGGCCGTCGCGCTGATCCGAAACGAAAAGCTGGGCGACGACGAGCTCTTCGGCCTGCTGCCGGGCCCGGACTTCCCGGGCGGCGGGCAGGTCATCTCCAGCGCCGCCGACATCCGCGCGGCCTATGCCAGCGGCCGCGGCAGCCTGAAGGTCCGCGCCTGCTGGAAGATCGAGGACCTGGCCCGGGGCCAGTGGCAACTCGTGGTCACCGAGCTGCCTCCGGGCAGCAGCGCGCAGAAGGTGCTGGAGGAGATCGAGGAGCTGACCAACCCCAAGGTCAAGGCCGGCAAGAAGGCGCTGAGCTCGGAGCAGAACCAGCTCAAGGCGGCGGTGCTGGCCGTGCTGGACACGGCGCGCGACGAATCCAACAAGGATGCGCCGGTGCGGCTGGTCTTCGAGCCCAAGAGCCGCACGGTGGAGCAGCAGGAGCTGATCCACACTCTGCTGGCCCACACCAGCCTGGAGTCGAGCGCGCCCATCAACCTGACGATGGTCGGCCTGGACGGCCGGCCGACGCAGAAGAGCCTGCGTCAGATGCTGGTCGAGTGGATAGCCTTCCGCCAGGCGACGGTGCAGCGCCGCTCGCAGCACCGCCTGCAGAAGGTGCTGGACCGCATCCACGTGCTCGAGGGCCGGCAGCTGGTGCTGCTGAACATCGACGAGGTGATCCGCATCATCCGGCACTCGGACGACCCCAAGCTGTCGCTGATCGAGCGCTTCAGGCTCAGCGACAAGCAGGCAGAGGACATCCTGGAGATCCGGCTGCGGCAGCTGGCCCGGCTGGAGGCGATCAAGATCGAACAGGAGCTGAAGAACCTGCGCGAGGAGCAGGCGAAGCTGGAGGACATCCTCGGCAGCCCGGCCGCGCTGAAGCGCACGATGATCAAGGAGATCGAGGCCGACGCGAAGCAGTTCGGCGACGAGCGCCGCACGCTGATCCAGGAAGAGAAGCGGGCGGTGGCCGAGGTGAAGATCGTCGACGAGCCGGTGACGGTGGTGGTGAGCCTGAAGGGCTGGGTGAGGGCGCTCAAGGGCCACGAGATCGATGCGACGGCCCAGAGCTTCAAGGCAGGCGACGCGCTCTACGGCGCCTTCCCGTGCCGCTCGGTCGACACGCTCTACGTGTTCGGCAGCAATGGCCGGGTCTACAACGTGGCGGTGGCTTCGCTGCCCGGCGGCCGGGGCGATGGCCAGCCCATCACCTCGCTGATCGAGCTGGAGACGGGCACCCAGCCCGCGCACTACTTCGCCGGCGCCGGCGAGACCACGCTCCTGCTGGCCAACACCGGCGGCTTCGGCCTGCTGGCGCGCTGCGCCGACCTGGCCACGCGGCAGCGGGGCGGCAAGAGCTTCCTCGCGCTGGAGGAGAAGGAGCACGTGCTGCCGCCCGCGGCGGTGGCCGCGACGCACGGGCAGGTGGCCTGCCTGTCTCTCTCGGGCCGGCTGCTGGTCTATCCCCTGGCCGAGCTGAAGCTGCAGCCCAAGGGTGGCCGGGGCCTGACGCTGATGGACGTGGATGCCAAGGATCCGCTGCTGTCGGTGGCCACCTGTGGCGAGGCGCTGCGGGTGCTGGGCACCGGCCGCGGCGGCAAGGCCAAGGACGAGCTGCTCAAGGGCGCCGCGCTGGCCGGCCACGTGGGCAAGCGGGCGCGCAAGGGCCACAAGGTGGAAGGCATCCTCAAGCCGCTGCAATTGCTGGCAGGCTGATCCACCTCAAGCACCTCGACGTCAACCGGGCTTCCCCTCGGGCGGAGGCGTTCGGGGGCCGGAGTAGACTGGTCCGCATCCATGGTGATCGGGGTGCGGCGTCGGCGCGGTGATCCTGGGCGGCGCGCCACTCCGGCAAAAGGAGTCTGCGCCCGTGCAACCCACCAACGCGGCGGATCCGGCCTACTTCCACAAGGTCGTCGATTGCCAGTGGGCCTGTCCCGCCCACACGCCGGTGCCGGAGTACATCCGGCTGATCGCCCAGGGTCGCTACGACGACGCCTACATGGTCAACTGGGTGTCCAACGTCTTCCCGGGCATCCTCGGGCGGACGTGCGACCGGCCTTGCGAGCCGGCCTGCCGCCGCGGGCGGGTCGAGGAGCGAAATGCCGAGAAGCCCGAGCCGGTCGCCATCTGCCGGCTCAAGCGAGTCACGGCCGACTTCAAGGGCCCCAACGTACGGGCCCGCATGCCACGCGCCGAGGCACGCAACGGCAAGCGCGTCGCCTGTGTCGGGGCCGGCCCGGCCTCGCTGGCAGCGGCACGCGACTTGGCCGCGCAAGGCTACGCAGTGACCGTGTTCGACGGCGACGCCAAGCCCGGCGGCTTCATGCGCACGCAGGTGCCGCGCTTTCGCCTGCCCGAGAGCGTGATCGACGAGGAGTGCGGCTACATCCTCGGCATGGGGGTGGAGTTCCGCAGCGGGCAGTACATCGGCTCGATGAAGGCGCTGCTGGCCGAGGGCTGGGATGCGGTCTTCGTCGGCTCAGGCGCGCCTCGCGGGCGTGACCTGCGCATCCCCGGCCGCGACGAAGCGAGCGGGCAGATCCACATCGGCATCGACTGGCTGTCCTCGGTCTCCTTCGGCCATGTGACGTCCGTCGCCCCGCGCGTCATCGTGCTGGGCGGCGGCAACACGGCCATGGACTGCTGCCGCTCCGCGCGCCGGCTCGGCGCCACCGACGTGAAGGTGGTGGTCCGCAGCGGCTTCGAGGAGATGAAGGCCTCGCCGTGGGAGAAGGAGGACGCGATGCACGAAGGCATCCCCATCCTCAACTACCACGTGCCCAAGGCCTTCGAGCTCGATGCCACCGGCAAGCTCGCCGGCATGCGCTTCGAGATCGTCGAGGCCCGCTACGACGCCAAGGGCCGGCGCGAGCTGGTGCCCACCGGGCAACCCGATGTCGTGTTGCCGTGCGACGAGGTGCTGATCGCCGTCGGCCAGGAGAACGCCTTCCCCTGGATCGAGCCGGACTGCGGCATCGCCTTCGACAAGTGGGGGCTGCCGGTGCTGGGCGAGCGGACGATGCAGTCCACGCTGCCGCAGGTCTTCTTCGGCGGCGATGCGGCCTTCGGCCCCAAGAACATCATCAGCGCGGTGGCGCACGGCCACGAGGCGGCGGTGTCGATCGACAAGTTCCTGCACGGCGAGAAGGTGGGCGAGCGGCCGCCGCCGCACGTCAACCTGATGTCCCAGAAGATGGGCATCCACGAGTGGAGCTACGACAACGCGGTGTCGAACGACCTGCGCTCCAAGGTGCCGTGGACGGAGGCCGAGAAGGCGCTGGCGAGCATCAAGGTGGAGGTCGAGCTGGGCTTCGACGCCGGCACCGCCTTCAAGGAGGCGCAGCGCTGCCTGAACTGCGACGTGCAGACGGTGTTCACGCCCAAGCTGTGCATCGAGTGCGACTCCTGCGTCGACATCTGCCCGATGGACTGCATCAGCTTCACGGCGGATGGCGAGGAGGCCGACCTGCGCGGCCGGCTGTCCGCCCCCGCTCCGAACCTCGACCAGGCCCTGTACGTCGGGGCGCCTTTGAAGACGGGCAGGGTGATGGTCAAGGACGAGGACGTCTGCCTGCACTGCGGCCTGTGCGCCGAGCGCTGCCCGACGGGCGCGTGGGACATGCAGAAGTTCCTGCTGCTGACGACGCAGGCGGGGCCGGCCTGCCGCAGCCACGGCGGCCGGCATGTGGGGGGACACGCGAAATGATCCAGCGTATCGAAGGCGTCAACGACTTCGTCGTCAAGTTCGCCAACGTCAACGGCTCCGGCTCGGCCTCGGCGAACGAGCTGTTCGCCAAGGCCATCCTGCGCATGGGCGTGCCCGTGAGCCCGCGCAACATCTTCCCGAGCAACATCCAGGGCCTGCCGACCTGGTACGAGGTTCGCGTCAGCGAGGCCGGCTGGCTCGGCCGCCGCGGGGGCGTCGACATGATGGTGGCGATGAACCCGCAGACCTGGACGCAGGACGTGGCGGAGGTCTCGCCGGGCGGCTACCTCTTCTACGACAGCACGCGGCCGATGTCGCCCAGCGCCTTCCGGCCCGACATCACCGTCATCGGCATGCCGGTCACGGCGATCTGCAATGCGACCTACGAAGATCCCCGCCAGCGCACGCTGTTCAAGAACATCATGGTGCTGGGGGCACTCTCGGCCCTGATGGACATCGACGCCTCGGTGATCGAGAAGCTGTTCTCCGAGCAGTACCGCGGCAAGGAGCGGCTGCTCGAATCCAACGTCCGGGCGTTGCATGCGGGCCGCGAGTTCGCGCGTGATCACCTGGGCCCGCCGCGCGGGCCGGGGCTGGGCCTGCGCGTGCGCCGCGCCGAGGCGGTCGGCGACCGGATCTTCATCGACGGTAACAGCGCGGCCGCATTGGGCTGCGTCTACGGCGGGGCGACGGTGTGCGCCTGGTACCCCATCACGCCTTCGTCGTCGGTGGCCGAGGCGTTCCAGAAGTACTGCGAGAAGTTCCGCGTCGATCCCGTGACCGGCGAGCGCCGCTACGCCATCGTGCAGGCCGAGGACGAGATCGCCTCCATCGGCATGGTGACGGGCGCCGGCTGGAACGGCGCGCGCGCCTTCACCGCCACCTCGGGGCCGGGCGTCTCGCTGATGACCGAGTTCATCGGCCTGGCCTACTTCGCCGAGATCCCCGTCACCATCATCGACGTTCAGCGCGGCGGCCCCTCGACGGGCATGCCCACCCGCACGCAGCAGGCCGACCTGCTGTCCTGCGCCTATGCCTCGCATGGCGACACCAGGCACGTGATGCTGTTGCCGCAGGATCCGGCGGAATGCTTCGAGTTCGCGGCCGCTTCGCTGGACCTGGCGGACCGCCTGCAGACGCCGGTCTTCCTGATGACCGACCTGGACATCGGCATGAACCAGCGCCTGTGCCCGCCGCTGGCCTGGGACGACGAGCGGCGCTTCGACCGCGGCAAGGTGATGAGCGCGGAAGACCTGGCGTCGGGCCGGGAGTTTGCCCGCTACAAGGACGTGGACGGCGACGGCATCCCCTGGCGGACGCTGCCGGGCACGCATCCCTCGCTGGGCGCCTACTTCACGCGAGGGACCACGCGCGACCCCTACGCGCGCTACTCGGAGGCCGGTCCGGACTACCTCTACAACGTCCAGCGCCTGCTGAAGAAGTTCGCCACGGCGGCGAACCTGGTCCCGCAGCCGCTGCTCAGGCCGGCGGCGCAGAAGACGAGGCTGGGCGTGCTGTACTTCGGCTCGACCGCGCCGGCGATGGACGAGGCGCTGCACGCCCTGGCCGGCCAGCACATCCACCTCGATGCGATGCGCCTGCGGGCCTTCCCCTGCCCCGAGACCGTGCGCCAGTTCATCGAGGCGCACGAGCAGGTCTTCGTCGTCGAGCAGAACCGCGACGGCCAGATGCGCCGCCTGCTGGTCGACGAGCTCGAGATCGACCCCAGGCGCCTGCCGACGATCCTGCACTACGACGGCACGCCGATCACCGCGCGATTCATCACCCAGGCCATCACCGAGAAGGTGCTGGCCCTGGCCGTCCGGCCGCAAGGAGCCCAGGCATGACCTACCTCGCCAAGCCACGGCTCCACCATCCCTCGCTGGAGCGCAACCGGGTCGGCTACACCCGGCGGGATTACGAAGGGAAGGTCTCGACGTTGTGCGCCGGCTGCGGCCACGACTCGATCTCGTCGGCCATCATCCAGGCGGCCTGGGAGCTGGACATCGAGCCGCACCGTGTGGCCAAGCTCTCGGGCATCGGCTGCAGCTCCAAGACGCCCGACTACTTCCTGGGCGCCTCGCACGGCTTCAACACCGTGCACGGCCGCATGCCCTCGGTGCTGACCG
>CAMLGG010000074.1 GCA_946479475.1 uncultured Ideonella sp.
TCACCGTCGAGAAGGCGCCCAACATCGGCATCGTCACGGCCTACAACGACATGCTGTCGGCCCACCAGCCCTACGAGGGCTATCCGGCGCAGATCCGGGCCACGGCCCACCGCCTGGGCGCAACGGCGCAAGTCGCCGGCGGCGTCCCGGCGATGTGCGATGGCGTGACCCAGGGCTATCCAGGCATGGAACTGAGCCTGTTCTCGCGAGACACCATCGCCATGGGGACCGCGGTTGCGCTCAGTCACGACGTTTTCGATGCCGCGCTGCTCCTGGGCATCTGCGACAAGATCGTGCCAGGCCTGCTGATCGGCGCGCTGCACTTCGGCCACCTGCCTTGCGTCTTCGTGCCTGCCGGCCCCATGGGTTCGGGCTTGTCGAACAGCGACAAGGCCAAGGTCCGCGAGCAGGCGGCCCAGGGGCTCGTCGGCCGCGATGAACTGCTCAAGGCCGAGCAGGCCGCCTATCACTCCGCAGGCACGTGCACCTTCTACGGCACCGCCAACTCCAACCAGATGCTGCTCGAGGCCATGGGCCTGCACGTGCCGGGCGCGGCCTTCGTCCATCCGCACGACCCGCTTCGCGCCGCGCTGACGGACGAGGCGGTCGGCACGGTACTGAGCCTGCGCCAGGGCCAGCGTGACCTCCCGATCGGCCATCTCGTCGACGAGCGCAGCATCGTCAATGCCATGGTGGCGCTGCTGGCGACCGGAGGCTCGACGAACCACCTGATCCACTGGGTCGCCGTGGCGCGCGCTGCGGGCATCCTGATCGACTGGAACGACTTCTCGGAGCTTTCGGCGGTGGTGCCGCTGCTGGCGCGGGTCTACCCCAACGGCAGCGCGGACGTGAACCAGTTCCAGGCCGCAGGCGGCCCGGGCTTCGTCCTGCGTGAGCTGATGCGCGCGGGCCTGATGCACGCCGACGCGGCGGCGGTGGCCGAAGGCGGCATGGCTCGCTATGCCGAACTGCCATCGCTCGAAGGGGGCCGTGTGAAGTGGCATGCGCTGCCGGCGCACAGCGGTGATGCGGGCGTGGTTCGCACGGCAGACGATCCGTTCTCTGCGACAGGCGGGCTGGCGCTGCTCAAGGGCAACCTCGGCCGCGCGGTGATCAAGGTCTCGGCGGTGCCGGAGGATCGGCACGTGATCGAGGCGCCGGCACGGGTCTTCGACAGCCAGGACGGCCTGCACGCGGCCTTCAAGGCGGGCGAACTGGAGCGTGACGTGGTGGTCGTCGTGCGCTTCCAGGGGCCCAAGGCCAACGGGATGCCCGAGTTGCACAAGCTGACGCCGCCGCTGGCAGTCCTGCAGGGCAAGGGGCATCGCGTGGCACTCGTCACGGACGGCCGCATGAGCGGCGCCTCCGGCAAGGTGCCGGCCGCCATCCATTTGAGCCCGGAAGCGCTGGCGGGCGGCCCGCTGGCCAAGGTTCGCGACGGCGACATCATTCGGCTCGATGCGCGTGCCGGCACGCTCGCAGTGCTGCTGCCCGAGGACGAATGGTCTGCTCGAGAACTCGCCCCGCGCAGCGACGCGATGGCCGAAGAGGCCGGTCACGGCCTGGGCCGCGAACTGTTCGCGGGCCTGCGGAGAAACGTTGCGAGCGCCGAGGAAGGCGCGTGCACCTGGCTATGAATGGGTCCCGTCATGAATACGCTTGAACTGGCTTCCTGCGGCCCGGTGATCCCGGTGATCGTGATCGACCGCCTCGAAGACGCGGTGCCGCTGGCCCGCGCCCTCGTCGAGGGCGGGGTGAAGGTGCTCGAGGTGACGCTGCGCACGCCGGTGGCGCTGCAAGCCATCGAGGCGATGGCGCGTGAAGTGCCTGGTGCCCTGGTCGGTGCGGGCACCATCCGAAGTGGGGCCGACGCGCGTGCCGCCAGGCAGGCTGGCGCGGTCTTCGGGGTCAGCCCCGGCTACACGGCGGATGTCGGTGCCGCGTGTCGAGAGGTCGGGCTGCCGCTCCTGCCCGGCGTGGCCACCGCCAGCGAAGTGATGGCGGCGCAGGCCGATGGCCTGTCGTTCCTGAAGTTCTTCCCGGCCACCGCGGCCGGGGGCATCCCGATGCTCAAGGCCCTGGCGGGGCCCTTCCCTGACGTGGCCTTCTGCCCCACGGGAGGCATCACCTTGCAGACCGCGCCCGAGTTCCTCGGCCTGCCCAACGTCAAGGTTTGCGGCGGATCGTGGCTCACGCCGGCCGATGCGGTGAAGGCAGGGGACTGGGCGCGCATCACCCGCCTAGCGGCCGAAGCCGCTGCTCTGCCGCGTTAGCGACTCGTCAGGCCGCCGGCGGCGTGGCGACCGGCACCGTGTAGTTGAGTGCCATGCGCCCGCCATCCACGTGGACGATCTCGCCCGTCATGTAGCGGGCGGCATCCGAGAGCAGGAAGGCCACGACGTCGGCCACTTCCTCGGGCTCGCCGAGCCTCTTCATCGGCGTGCGGCCCAGGATGCGCAGCCGCGCCTCGTCGCTGGTCAGCACCGCTTCGCGCGCGAGTTCAGTCGCGATGGTGCCAGGCGCTGCCGCGTTGACACGGATGCGGTGGTCGGCAAGCGCGAGCGCCATGGCGCGCGTCAGCTGGTTGATGCCGCCCTTGCTCGCGTTGTAGCTGGCAATGCTCGCGATGGCCATCGAGCCGTTGACCGAAGACATGTTGACGATGGCGCCGCCGCCGCCTTGCGCGACCATCTGCCGGGCGACTGCCTGGCCGGCGAGGAAGGCCCCCTTGAGGTTCACGTCGAGCACGGCATCCCAGTCGTCTTCGGTGACCTCCAGGAAGTCCGCGGCGCGGAAGATGCCGGCGTTGTTGACCAGGCCGTCGACGCGGCCGAAGGCCAGGACGGTGGCGGCCAGGGCCGCGTCCACATCGGCCTTGCGCGAGACGTTGCACGGCATCGCCTCCGCCCGGCCCCCGGACGCGCGCAGCCGCTGCGCCAGGGCCTGAGCCGCCGGCCGGTTCACGTCCCACAGGGCCACCGCCGCGCCTTCCCCCGCCAACCGCTCGGCACAGGCCGCACCGATGCCCTGCCCGCCGCCGGTGATCACGATCACGCGGCCGGCCAGGCCGAAGTTCGGGCGATTGACGGCGGGCGAGGAGTTCATGGCGGAGGGGACGCGGGCGAACCCCGGGCGCTCGGGTGGAAAGGGGGAGGGCAGTGTAGTCGGGGGCGGCGCTCGTCGAGCTCAGCGCCGCTCGCGATCGAGCCAGACGCCCATGCCCTGGGCGTTGAGCTCGATGTCCAGCGCCAGCACCTCGAGGATCGCGTCATCCGCCAGGGTGCAGCCATGGGCGCGCAGGCTCTTCAGGTACAGCGTGCCCAATGCCTGCCGCAGCGCCTCGTGGCGCTTGGGATGATCACGAAGCGCGTGCCCGATGGCCACCACCTCGTCGAGCAGCGCCAGTTGGCGGCGGCCCAGTGAGGCGACGTTGCCCAGGCGTCCGAAGTGGGTGAGGTACACCGCCTCGGGCTCGCGCGCCAGCAGGCGTTGCACGGAGGCGCGCAGGGCCGCCGGCTGGAACTGCACGGGCGTGGAGGTGGGGAAGATCCAGGGCTCGCCATCGGCGTTGTCGAGCTCGCGGTACGACAGTCCGAACGTGTCGCCCGTGAACCAGCCGCGGGAGACCGGGTCCCAGATGCAATGGTGGTGCAGCGCGTGGCCCGGTGTGTCGATCAGCTCCAGCCGCCGGCTGCCCAGGCTTACGGACATCCCGTCCTCGCTGGCCTGCACGCGCTCGGCGGGCACGCCGACGAGCTGGCCGTAGGAGCGATCCATCTCCTCCTGGCCGTACACGGCGAGCGCGCCCTGGTAGAGCGCGCTGGGGTCGATCATGTGGCGGGCGCCGCGGGGATGGACCAGAAGGGTAGCCTCGGGCAGGGCCTGCATCAGCGGCCCGACCCCTCCGGCATGGTCGAGGTGGACGTGGGTCGGGATGACCCAGTCCACTGCATCGACGGTCAAGCCCAGCGAGTCCAGCGCGCCCAGGAGGCGGGGCAGGGCGTGTCGCGTACCGGTGTCGACGAACGCCGCTCGTCCGGCGTCGACGATCAGGTAGGCGGCATCGAAACGCGGCCGCTGGAAGCCGGTGTCGATGGCGTGGACGCCATGCCCGAGCGGGATCAGCGAATCGCCGCCTTCCATCGGCGTGAATGCCTCGTCAGCTGCCCAGGGCGGCGTACAGCCGGCCCAGGTCGGCCGCGCCGTCGCTGCCTTGCACGCTGCGCAGCGTTCTCTGGCCCTGCGACTTCGTCTTGGGGCTCTGAAGCTGCGCCAGGCCGAGTCGCAGCTTCGCGTCCTCGGGGCGCTTCAGGCCGCCCTTGGCGATGCCCTGCTCGATGAGCTTCGCACCCTGCTCGGCCTGGCCCATGCTGGCGAGGACGGTGCCGACCTGCACGAGGTCGTTGCCATCCTTCTGCGCGCCGGCGTCCGCCACGTTCCGCTCGATGTTGGCGCGGATCTCCGCGTCCTGCTTGTTCGCCAGGTCACGCAACCGCTTGTGGCGCTCGGCTTCCGGACCGGTGCCCAGGGCGCCCGAGGCGAAGCCCTTGTCCACGATGGCCTTGCCCTCGGCGGCGAAGCCCCCTTGCAGCGCCAGCTGCGCCATCTCCATGAACTCCTCGGTCTTGCTCAGATTGCCTGTGGCCAGCTTCAGGCGCAGCACGTCCAGGGCGAAGCGGTCGGAGAAACCCGGCTTGCGAGGCAGGCGGCCGAGCAGGGCAGCCCAGTAGTCCTTCTTGGGGTAGTAGGTGACCAGCTTCTCGAGCGTGGCGGTCTGGGCGGCCGTGGCGTTCAGATGCTGCTGGGCGTCGGCCAGCCGCAGCAGGTCGCCCTCGTCGGGGCGGCGGCCGCCCTGCTCGGCGGCCTGGACCGCGGCGCCGGCATCCTTGGCGATGGCGCCGTAGTCGCCGCTCTGGGCCTGCAGGTAGCTTTGCAGCTGCTTGATCTGCGGGCCGCTGGCCCCCGCAGCGAGGGCCTTGTTGAGCCACTGGCTGGCCCGGGCGTTGTCCCGCATCTGCGAGTAGATGAAGGCCAGCGACTCGGCGATCTGCGCCTGTTCGCTGCCGCCGAGCTTGCCGGAGTTGTAGACCGCTTCGAACGAGTGCGCGGCCGTGGCGTTGTCGCCGGCGCGTTGCGCGGCCGATCCGCGCATGCGATCGATCATCAGCTGCTCGCCAGCCGACTTGCCGCCGACGGCGTCCGCCTCGCGCACCTTGGCCAGCGCCTCCTTGGCCTTGCCGGCACGCAGCAGCTCGGAGGCCTGCTGCAGCGGCTTGCCGACCTCGGGGCGCACGCTCTGGGCTTGGGCCGCGCTCAGGCAGCCGGCGGCGACTAGGGCCAGGGTGAGGGCGCGCAGGTTCTTCATGGTGAGGATGTCCAAAAGGAAGTGGGTGCCTGTCAGAAACGAAAACGGGGACCGAACCGCTGACGGCCGACCCCCGGCAGGATAACGAGCCGTCCGATTCAGTTCATGAACTGTTCGTTCCCCACGATGCCGATCTTGGTGACGCCCAGGCGCTGCGCCTCGGCCATCACCATCGCGACGTACTTGTAGGTCACGAGCTTGTTCGGCCGCAGGTGCACCTCGGGCTGGTCCGGCTCCTGGGCGATCCGGTACAGGCGGGCCTGAAGGTCGCCGCGGGTGGGCACCAGTTCGTGGTTCCAGGCGATCGTGCCGTCGAAGTCGACATCGATCTCGACGACCGTGGGCGGGGTGGGTGGCGGGGCGGACGGGGCGGTGGGCATGTTCATCTTCACCGCGTGCGTCTGCACGGGGATGGTGATGATGAACATGATCAGCAGGACGAGCATCACGTCGATCAACGGCGTGGTGTTCATCTCCACCATCATGTCGTCTTCGCCGGCGGAGCCAACGCTCATTGCCATGATTGGTTCCTTCTGGGCTTAATGCTTCGGCGGCGGCTCGGTGATGAAGCCGACCTTGGCGATGCCGGCGCGCTGGCACGCGACGATCAGGCGGCCGACCGACTCGTAGCGGACGTTCTCGTCGCCGCGGATGTGCACCTCGGGCTGCGGCTCCTTGACCGCTTCCTTCTTCAGTGCCTCGACCAGGGCCTCGTTGTCCGGCATGCGCTTGGTGTTCCAGTACACGTCGCCGTCCTTGGTCACGGCCAGCAGGATGTTCTCCGGCTTGGTCTGGGTCGGGACGTTGATCTCCTTGGGCAGCGTGAGCTGCACCGACTGGGTCACCACCGGAATGGTGATCAGGAAGATGATCAGCAGAACCAGCATCACGTCCACCAGGGGCGTGGTGTTGATGCTGGAGTTCATCCGCTCTTCGTCGTCGCCGTCTGGCGAGCCTACGCTCATGGCCATCTGGTAGTTCCTTCGCTCGTTCGCAAGAGGGGCGGTGGACCGGACCGGCGCCCGAGGCGCCGGCCAAGCCCCGCCGAGATCACTTCTTGCCGGCCAGCAGCACGTTGTGCAGGTCGCCGGAGAACGCGCGCACACGCTCCATCGCGGTCTTGTTGCGGCGGATCAGCCAGTTGTAGCCCATCACCGCAGGCACCGCGACGGCCAGGCCGAAGGCGGTCATGATCAGCGCTTCACCCACCGGGCCGGCGACCTTGTCGATCGAGGCCTGGCCGGAGATGCCGATCGCGGTCAGGGCGTGGTAGATGCCCCAGACGGTACCGAACAGGCCGACGAACGGGGAGGTCGAGCCGACGGTCGCCAGGAAGGCCAGGCCATCCTGCAGGCGGCTGTTGATGTTCTCGACCGAGCGCTGGACGCTCATGCCGATCCAGGTGTGGCGGTCGATCTGCTCGGTCAGCGTGCCTTCGTGGTGCTCGGCAGCCTTCAGGCCCTGCTCGGCCATGTAGCGGAAGGCGCTGGCTTCTTCCAGGCTCTCGGCGCCCTTGCGAACCGAACCGGCGGTCCAGAAGGTGTCGGAGGCGGCCTTCGCGCTCTTCATCAGCTTGGCCTGCTCCCAGACCTTGGTGAAGATGATGTACCAGCTGCCCATCGACATGATGATCATGATGATCAGCGTGCCGCGGGCGACGAAGTCGCCTTGCGTCCACAGCGCTTCGAGGCCGTAGGGGTTGTCGATGACCTCCTTTTTGACCTCGGGAGTCGGCACGCCGACAGGCGCGGCGGCATCGGTGGCCGGGGCCGCGGCCTCGGTGCTTGCAGGTGCCGAGGCGGCGGTATCCTGAGCCAGTGCTTCCACCGGGGTGATGGCGACGGCGCCCAGCAGGGCGATGCAGGCGGCCATGAACGGGGCGCGCACGAACTTCAGAAAGGACATGGTTCCTCCAGAGGGAGCAAGGAATTGGGGCGCCCGTTGCTGTGCCAGCGGCGTATCGGGCGCTCCGTTTAAGAATGGGTTGAGAAAGAGACGGCGGCGGGAATGCCGCGTCAGTCGAGCTTCCAGACGTAGTCGACGTCGAACGAACCGCCGACGGGCTTGCCGTTCTCGTCGATGCCAGGCTTGAAGGTGCATTCGCTCAGCTTGTCGATCGCGACCTTGTCGAGCATGCGGTGCTCGCGAGAGGAGCCAGCGGACTTGAGCAGGTCGACCTTGACCACCTTTCCGTGATCATCCACGGTGAAGCGGATGCGGCTCGTGCCAGTGGCCTCGGCGCGGCGTGCGGCGGCGGGATAGTCGTCGCCGGTGGGCGCGCAGGAGGCGGCGTTGGCGATGGCCGGGCGCGCGGCCACTCGCGGCGGAGCCGGCGGGGCGGGCGGGGCGGGCGCGGCGACCACCGGTGCCGTGGGGGCCGGCGGCGGCGCGACGTTGGTGGTGGTGATGGCCGGCGCGGGAACGGGCGGCTGGTTGACCTGGACCTCGGGCGGCGGCACGAACGCGGGCGGCGGGGGCAGGTTCTTCGGAGGAGGCGGGAGGTTCTCCGGCGGCGGCGGAGGCGGAGGCTTCACCTCCTCGATGATCTTGGTCTCGACGGGCTTCAGCGCCACTTCGACCAATCGCTTGCCCAGACCGCTGACGAGGGCATAGCCCAGCAGCACGTGCAGCACGATGACAACGCCTAGCCCGATGGGATGTTTGCCGGGATTGCGCTGCGCTTCTGCGTAGTCCACTCGTTTCCTCCAGTCACCCCGATCCACGGGGGTGCTGTTTTGTCAATACGCAGCCTCATGGGCTGTTGGATCGCGGACTATAGCGCGGAGTTAATTTCGATCAACATAGGCTTCACCCTAATGATTCACGGCCGAAACTGGGGATACGCCGAACGGAATCTGCCCACGGGCGGGTGTGACCGAGTGTTGCGTCGACATTTCTTCTCGCTGCCGAGCCTTTGCGCGGGCAGCCCCCGGACACGGCCCGGGAACTGTCCCGGCAGCGCACTCGGGTACGTGACGGTTACATGAAGCCGCGTGCGGGCCGGCTCCTACATCCCGTCGCGCGGCCGGCCGACAGCGGCCGGCCGGCCCCCTCCCTACCCTCTGCCTGAGCCATGACCGCGGGCCGGCAGTTTCCGCCGGCATGAGGACATGGCGGTCCAGTCCTCACCAAGGAGACGCCATGCTGATCGCCGCCCTGGCCGAGCCCCCTGTCCGCCATACGACCTTTCATCCCCCGCGGGGCCTGCGTCCCGTGGTGGCCTTCTATCGCAGCGACGGCGGGAACGGTCCGCTCGACCACGATGCCAGTTCCAAGGCCAAGGTGGCCGAATCACTGGCGGGTCTGCTGGGCCTGGATTTTGCCGGCGAGTTCGATCCGTCGCTGCCTGCGCACAGGCCTGTCTACCTGGTGCCCAGCGACACCTTGCCTTCACTCGCAGCGGCCCGGCGCGTGGGCGTGCGGGGCGTCGACGACCTGTTCGGGGGCGTGGTCCCCGCGGCCTTCGTGGCCAGCAAGGTCATCTCCCACCCGCTGGTCCGGCCCGATGCGGCTGCGCCTGCAGGCTGGTCGGCGCGATGCGCCGATGGCGTACGCGACGCGGCCCTGCCGGGCTATTCGGTCTTCAGCGCCTCGGACGCCCGCGAGGCCGCTGCCCGGCTGTTGCGTGGCGGCAGCCTGCGGCTGAAGGATCCGGCCGGCGTGGGCGGCATCGGGCAGTGGGTGGTTCGGGATGCGGCCGACCTCGAGGGGCATCTCGGACGCATCGGTGACGAAGCGATCGCCCGCCAGGGCCTGGTGCTGGAGCGCAACCTGCACGAGGTGGTGACCTACAGCGTCGGCCAGGTCCGGGTCGGCCACCACCGGGCCAGCTACTACGGCACCCAGGGCCTGACCTTCAACCATCAGGGCCACGAGGTCTACGGCGGCTCGAGCCTGGTGGTCTCGCGAGGCGGCTTCGAGGACCTCCTCGGCGTCGACATGGAGCCGCAGGTGCGACGGGCGGTGGAACAGGCGCTGGCCTTTCACCGCGCCGTCATGACGGGCTATCCCGACCTGCTCGCTTCGCGCTGCAACTACGATGTGGCCTTCGGCGTGGACGACCACGGCCAGCCGCATGGCGGGGTGCTGGAGCAGTCCTGGCGCATCGGAGGCGCGAGCGGTGCCGAGGCTGCGGCACTTCACGCGTTTGCGGCCGACCGCTCGCTGCAACGGGTGCGGGCCTCGACGTGCGAGATCTACGCCGACCAGGTGCAGTTGCCGGCAGATGCCTGGCTGCTGTACGACGGCCCCGACCGCCAGGGCGGCCGCCTCGTCAAGTTCGCACAGGTGACGAAGGATGTCGACGCTTGAGGAAACCATCGAGATAGCCGTCGCCGGCGAGCGCATCGCCGGCACCTTCGTCACCCCGGGCACGCTGATCCCTGGCGTGCTCTTCGTGCATGGCTGGGGCGGCAGCCAGGAGCAGTACCACTCGCGGGCCCGTGAAGTGGCCGAGCTGGGCTGCGTATGCCTCACCTTCAACCTGCGCGGCCACGCCGAGACGAAGACGCAGTTCGAGACGGTGTCGCGAGCGCATAACCTCGAAGACGTGGTGACCGCGTACGACACCCTGGTCAAGCGCCGGCACGTCGACCCGGGCGCCATCGCGGTCGTCGGGAGCAGCTACGGCGGCTACCTGGCCGCGATCCTGACCTCGATGCGCAAGGTGCGCTGGCTTGCCCTGCGCGCGCCGGCGCTGTACATCGACTCCGGCTGGAAGAGCCCGAAGCTGCAGCTGCACAAGGACCAGGACCTGCGGACCTACCGCCAGCGCCTGGTGCTGGCATCGGAGAACCGGGCGCTGCAGGCGATGCAGGCCTTCGAGGGCGACGTGCTGCTCATCCAGTCGGAGTGCGACGCGATCATCCCCCGGGCCGTGCTGACCAGCTACCGCGAGGCCGCCACGCATGCCCGCTCCCTGACCTTCCGCTGCCTCGACGGCGCGGACCACGGCTTGACCCAGGAGCGCGACCAGAAGAACTACTCCAAGGTCCTCGGCACCTGGCTGAAGGAGATGGTGCAGGGCTCGCGTCGCGCGCCTGCCGCTCCGCCCGCGCCCGCTGCTGCACCGGCCCGGCAGGAGAGCCACGCCGAGGCGCCCGCGGCAGACGCCGAGACCGCCGAGGCGGCCGGCGAGCCGCGCGGCTGACCCCGGCAGGGTTTGGGGCGGTCGAGGCGCCAGCCGGCAGCGCTTGCGCGCGCATTCCTACACGCAGCCTCCGGGGCGCCCGCTAAAAAAGCCGGTATGCCCGGAACGCATCCACTGTTGAAGCTGCGCGTGTTGACGGTGAACATCCACAAGGGGTTCAACCTGTTCAACCGACGATTCGTGCTGCCCGAGCTGCGCGATGCCGTGAGGGCGGTCGATGCCGACGTCGTCTTCCTGCAGGAGGTGCTGGGCGAGTACCCGCACCGCGCAGCCTTCGGCACGGGCTGGACGCCGGCCCCGCACTACGAGTTCCTGGCCGACGAGATCTGGCCGCAGTTCGCGTATGGCCGCAACGCCGTCTACCAGGAGGGCGACCACGGCAATGCGGTGCTGTCCAAGTATCCGATCGTCGGCCAGCGCAATGTCGACGTCTCGATCGACGTCGACCGCCACGAGGCGCGCGGCATGCTGCATTGCCGGTTGGCGGTGCCTGGCCAGGAGGAGCCGGTGCACGCGATCAGCGTGCACCTGGGCCTGGCCGAGGCGCATCGCCGGCACCAGCTCGAGCAGCTGTGCCATCTGGTGGACGCCTGCGTCCCGCGCGGGGCCCTGGTGGTCGTGGCCGGCGACTTCAACGATTGGCGCGACCGGGCACACCGCGTGCTGGAGCGCTGCGTGGGCCTGCAGGAGGTCTTCGTGCAGGCCTACGGCCGCGCTGCACGCACCTTCCCGGCTCGCCTGCCGATGCTGCGGCTCGACCGCATCTACGTCCGCGCCGCGCGATCACACCGGCCCGTCGCGCTGCCACGCCATCCCTGGGCCCGCCTGTCCGACCACGCGCCGCTGGCCGCGGAGATCGTCTTATGAAACCCCGCTGGTGGCCCGGCAACCGGGCGCGACTGCTGGAGAACGGCGAGGAGTTCTTTCCCGCCGTGTTCGAAGCCATAGCCCGCGCCGAGCGCGAAGTCCTGGTCGAGACCTTCATCCTGTTCGAGGACAAGGTCGGCAAGCAGCTGCACGAGGTGCTGCTGGCTGCGGCCCGCCGCGGCGTGCAGGTCGACTTGCTGGTGGACGGCTTCGGTTCGCCCGACCTGTCACCGGCCTTCGTCGAGTCCCTGACAGCGGCCGGCGTGCGCCTGCGCGTCTTCGATCCCAGCCTGCGCGTGCTGGGCATCCGCTTCAACGTCCTGCGCCGCATGCACCGCAAGATCGTGGTGGTCGACGGCCGCGTCGCCTTCGTCGGCGGCATCAACTACTCGGCCGATCACCTCATGGACTTCGGCCCGCAGGCCAAGCAGGACTACTCGATCGAGCTGCACGGTCCGGTGGTGATGGAGATCCGCCGATTCGCGCGCCGCTCCCTCCATCCCGCGCCGCCGCCGGACGCCGACGAGCCGCCGCGCGGCTGGCGGGCGGCGCGGCGCCGCTGGCTTCGCCACGCCGGGGCGCACAGCCCTGTCGAGCCGGCAGGGCCGGCCGAGGCCCTCTTCGTGCGGCGCGACAACCTGCACCACCGCAACGACATCGAGCGCTACTACCGCATCGCCATCCGTCGCGCGCAGCGGCAGGTGCTGATCGCGAACGCCTATTTCTTCCCTGGCTACCGGCTGCTGCGCGACCTGCAGCGTGCGGCCCGGCGCGGAGTCGACGTTCGCCTCATCCTGCAGGGCGAGCCCGACATGGCCATCGTCAAGACCGCGGCGAGCACGCTCTACGACGACCTGCTGCGCGCAGGCGTGAAGATCCACGAGTACATCGAGCGGCCGCTGCACGGCAAGGTCGCGGTGGTGGACGACGAATGGGCGACGGTCGGCTCGAGCAACCTCGACCCGCTGAGCCTGGCGCTGAACCTGGAGGCCAACGTGGTGCTGCGCGATCGCGGCTTCGCGGGGCATCTGCGCCAGCGGCTGGAGCAGCTGATCGAGCGGTCCTGCCGGGAGGTGCCGGCTCCGGAGTCTGGCCAGCCTGCCGGCTGGTGGGTGACGGTCCGCACCTTCTTCGTCTTCCACTTCCTGCGTCGCTTCCCGGTGTGGGCCGGGCGCCTGCCGCGCCATGCGCCCGCCCTGGTCAACGCGCCCGAGGCCTGGCATGGGCGCTGAGCACGCGCTCGAAGGCGAGCGGTCCGGGGGCAGGGGCTGGACGTCGCGGCCCTGGTGGCCCATGGCCACGCGCATCTTCTGGACCGCCTTCGCCCTGGTGACGCTGGTGCTCATCGTGAGGATGGGCGGCCAGCTGGACTGGGCGGGCGCGCTCGACGCCTTGTCCGACGTGCCCGCGGCCGTGCTGTGGCCGGCGCTGCTGTGTGCCGTGGGCAGCCACCTCGTCTATGCCACCTACGAGATGCTGGGCCGGCCGTTCGCGCCGCCGCGCAGGCGCTCAGGCGAGAAGCCCATCGCCTTGCGCTGGATGATGGTGGTGGGCTTCGTGTCGTTCGCGTTCAAGCTGAACCTTGGAACTATCGTCGGCGGCGTGGCGCTGCGATACCGCCTGTACGACCGTCTGGGGCTGAAGATCGACGAGATCACGCGCATCCTGGCTGCCAGCGTGCTGACCAACTGGCTCGGCTACGTCGGGCTCGCGGGCGTCTTGCTGATGTTCCACCCGCCCGCGCTGCCCGAGAGCTGGGGGGTGGGGATAGGGGCCCTGCGATGGAGCGGCCTGGCCATGCTGGCGAGTGCGGTGGCTTATGTCGTTGCCTGCTGGCGCGCGGAAGGCAGCGAGTGGCACTGGGGCCGGCACGCCCTGCGCCTGCCCTCGGCGGGCCTGGCCCTGCTGCAGCTGGCGCTGTCCTCTCTGCATTGGCTGCTGACCGCAGCGGTGTGCTGGCTGCTGCTGCAGCACCAGGTCGATTTCACCAGCGTGCTGAATGCGCTGCTGGTCTCGGCCGTGGCCGGCCTCATCACCCACGTGCCCGGTGGCCTGGGCGTGCTGGAGGCGGTGTTCATCGGCCTGCTGCAGTCGCAGGTGGCGCAGGCCGAACTGCTGGCGGCGCTGCTGGGCTTTCGCGCCATCTTCTACCTGCTGCCCCTCGCGCTGGCCGTGCTGCTGTTCTTCGTCGTCGACCGCAAGCGGGTGGCGCCCATTCCTACAGCCCGCTGAAGCGGCGTCCGACCACCTTCGCCGCGGCTGCGCCGGATACTGGATCGCATGTCACGCGCCATCTGGAAGGGGGCCATCAGCTTCGGCCTGGTGCACATCCCCGTCGCCCTGTACCCGGCCTCGCAGTCCCGCAGCATCGATTTCGACTGGCTGGACAAGCGGACCATGGACCCGGTCGGCTACAAGCGCATCAACAAGCGCACCGGCAAGGAGATCGACAAGGACAACATCGTCAAGGGCGTGAAGGTCGAAGGCGGCGACTACGTGATCCTCGGCGCCGACGAGATCCGCGCCGCCTATCCGAAGACGACCCAGACGATAGGCATCGAGGCCTTTGTTCGCGCCGAAGAGGTGCCGTTCACCCACCTGGAGACGCCGTACTACCTCGAGCCGCAGGCGCGGGGCGACAAGCCTTATGCGCTGCTGCGCGAAGCCATGCTCGATGCCGGCGTCATCGGCATCGCGCGCATCGTGCTGCACACCAAGGAGCACCTGGCCGCCCTGGTGCCCGCGGGCCCGGCGCTGATGCTCGACACGCTGCGCTGGGCCAACGAGATCCGGCCCTGGTCCGACCTCGATCTGCCCGACGAAGGCCGGCGCGGCGTCAAGGACGGCGAGCTGAAGATGGCGCGCCAGCTGATCGACGACATGACCGAGCCGTTGAAGATCGAGCGCTACGACGACCAGTTCGCCAAGGCCATCGAGTTGCTGGTCGAACAGAGGGCGGCCGCCGGCAAGACGGAGCACGTCGAGCCGATGGAGGAGGGCGAGGCCCCGCGGGCGAGCAACGTGGTCGACCTCACCGACCTTCTCAAGCGCAGCCTGGGAGGTCGCAAGGCCGGAGCCAGGGAAGACGGCGACGCCGGGAAGAAACCCGCTGCCCGCAGGAATGCAGCGCGCAGCTCGCACCGTGCCCCCGCGCGCAGGCGGGCCGCCTGAGCGGAGAAGTCGATGCGGCAGCAAGCGCCATCCACCTCCTCTCGCGAGAGCCGTCGCGCGCCGCCCGCCGGCATGCGCATCACCCATCCCGACCGGGTCATCGACAAGGGCTCGGGCCTCACCAAGCTCGACCTGGTGCTGTACTACGAAAGCGTGGGCGGGCGGATGCTCCCCCACCTGAAGGGCAGGGCGGTGGCCGAGGTCCGCGGGCCGCAAGGTATTGGCCATCCGCTGTTCTTCCAGCGCAACGATCCGGCGGGCGAGGCGCAGGACTCCCCGCTGCAGGTCAACAACGGGCATCAACTGCTGGCGGCGGCCCAGCTCAACGTCATCGAGTTCCACACCGGCAACTGCCGCCTGCGCACGCCCGAAAAGCCTGATCGCGTCGTTTTCGACCTCGACCCGGCGATCGCGCCGGGAGTGAAGGCGCTGGGAGTCAAACTTGCCCGCAACGGCCAGGCCGACTGAACGTCGGGTGGTGAGGTCGCCCCTGCGACCAAGGACGCTGCAAATGTGCGAAGACCTCGAGCTCGAAGGCGTGCGCCGCTGGTTCTACGGGGGCACCCCGCCGCAGGACGAAGCCGAGCCCGCGCCCGACGGTGAGGCCACGTCGGCCCAGGCCTTTGCTGCCGTCGTGCTGGCCGCCGTCGGCGCCAGGACGCCCGCCGGCAGCCGGTGGGGCGGCAGGCCGGTGAAACAACCGGCCGACGACGTGTCGGCCGCCTCGCGCCTGTCCTGAGCTTCCATCGCCCGCGGCGCGGGCGGTAGGCCGGCGCTGAGATACGCTTGCCGCTTGGCCACTGCGGAGCGTGCCTGGCATGGGTGCTCGTGGGTTCTCCTGGCCCGCCTTGCGCGGATATGCCATCTCGCTGTCGGCCACGGCGCTGGCGGTGGCGTTCCAGGTGGCGCTCAGCCACTGGATCGGTCCGCGGGTCCCCTTCATCGGCTTCTGGCCGGCGATCGCCCTGGCGGCGGTGGCGGGCGGGCGCGGACCCGGCTGGCTGCCGCTCGCCGCCGGGCTGCTCACGGCGGCGTGGAAGCTGCCGCCGATCGGCTCGCTCCGCGTGGACGCGCCGGAGGACGTCCTGTCGATGGCGCTCTTCCTGCTCGTCGGGCTTCTGGTGGTCGAGTTCGGCGCCCGCATGCGCCAGATCGCCGAACGCGCCTCGGCCGCCGAGGAGCGGCTCGTGATGGCGATCCAGGGTACCGGGATAGGCGTGTTCGACGTCGACCTGGTTGCGCAGACGGCCTACTGTTCCCCTGCGCTGGCTCGGCTGGTGCACCTGCCCGTGAGTTCGGGGACCGTGGCGCTGGCGCGCTGGATCGAGCGCGCGCCGCCGGAGCTGTTGGCCGAGAGCCGGGCCCACCTGGCCAAGCGCCTGCGCGAGAGGGCCCGCACCTACGAGCGCGAGCTGCAGGTCCCCCAGGCCGACGGCAGCGTGCTGTGGCTGCTGATGCGGGTGCACCTGAGCTGGAGCCACGACCGAGCAGTGCGCCTGCGAGGCGCATGCATCGACATCACCGATCGCAAGGCCATCGAGTCCCGGCTGGCGCAGGCGCAGGCCGAACTCCGCCGGAAGGTCGACGACCTGGACCAGTTGCACGAGCTGACGACGCGGCTGTTCGATGCCGGGTCGCTGCGCGAGCAGTTGCAGATGATCCTCGAGACCCTGGGCCGACTGCAGGGTGCCCGCCGCGGCCTGGTCCGGCTGGTGGACCCGGCCAGCGGCCTGCCGCGGGTGGAGGCCAGCATGGGCTTCGACGAAGCCGGGCTCGAGCGCCTCGCCGGCTGGGCGGCCGAAGCGGACGCGGCCGTCCAGCACACGCCGCTCGTGGGCCTCGGCGGCGAGAAGCTGGGCGAACTGGCGCTGCATTTCGACGAGCCGCGCCAGCCCACGGAGCGCGAGCGCACGCTGGCCGACATCTGCGCGCGCAAGGCGGCGGTGCTCAGCGAAAGGGCCCGGGCTCGGGCCGCCCTCGAAGAGACGCAGGGCCGGTTTCGCGCGGTGCTGGACGCTTCGGCGGTCCCGTTCGTCGTGCTCGACCCGCAGCGCGACGAGGCCGGCACGATCGTCGACTTCAGCTGGAGCTACCTCAACCGGGCCGCGGCGGTGGCCCTGCAGCGGACGCCGCAGGAACTGGTCGGCCGCAACGTGCTGGAGGTGCTGCCGGCGAGCTGGAAGGAATCGGCGGCATTTCGAGAGTACGTGGCCGTGGCGGACAGCGGCCAGGCACGCGAGTTCGAGGCCCACAGCCGGCTGCCGGGCGGGGAGGGCTGGCTGCATTGCATCGCCTCTCCCATGCGCGGCTCGGTCGCCGTCTGGTTCAACGACGTCACCGACAGGAAGCGCAACGAGCAGCTCCTGCATGACGCCGACCGCCGCAAGGACGAATTCCTGGCCACCCTCGCGCACGAGCTGCGCAACCCGCTGGCGCCGATCCGCCAGGCGGCCATGCTTTCCACGGCGCCGCACGCGACCGAGGCGCAGAAGCGCTGGAGCCAGGAGGTCATCGAGCGCCAGGTGCAGCACATGGCGCTTCTGCTGGACGACCTGCTGGACGTCTCCCGCATCACCCGGGGGGTCCTGCCGCTGCGCAAGATCGCGACCGATCTCGGCGCGGTGGTCGCCAGCGCCGTCGAGACGGCACGGCCCGTCATCGATGCCATGAAGCATCGGCTCGAGATCGACCTGCCGCCGCACGCCGAACGCTTCGAGGCCGATCCGCTGCGCGTGTCCCAGGTGGTGGCCAACCTGCTGACCAACGCGGCGAAGTACACCGACCGTGGCGGCCAGATCCGCCTGTCGGCGCGGCGGGTCGAGTGCGAGATCGTGATCGAGGTGAGCGACAACGGCATCGGCATCGCGCCGGAGGCGCTGCCGGAGGTCTTCCGCATGTTCGCGCAGCTGCATCCGGCCGGCGAGCGGGCCAGTGCCGGCCTCGGCATAGGCCTGGCCCTGTCCAAGGGGCTGGTCGACCTGCACGGCGGCAACATCGCCGTGCACAGCGACGGCCCGGGAACCGGCAGCACCTTCGTCGTCCGGCTGCCCGTCGGGCGGCTGCCCGCCGAGGCCGGCGCGCAGGGCCCTCCCGACAGCACGGCGGGGGCCGTGCCGCGCAAGGTGCTGATCGCCGACGACAATCGCGACGCAGCGGACAGCCTTGCGGCGCTGCTGCAGCTGGACGGACACGACACGCGGCTTTGCTTCGACGGCGACGAGGCGCTGTCCACCTACGAGCGTTTCCAGCCGGACGTGTGCCTGCTGGACATCGGCATGCCCGGCCGCGACGGCTACGAGGTGGCGCGTGCCATCCGCCGGCTGCCCGGCGGCGGCCGTCCGGTGCTGATCGCCATCACCGGGTGGGGACAGGACGCGGACCGGCACCTGGCCATCGAGGCGGGCTTCGACCATCACCTCACCAAGCCGGTGGACCCGCGCCGCCTCGGCGGGTTGCTGGAGCGGGCACGTGATTTGCCCTCCCGGGGCGGCCACCTGTCGGCAGCCTTATCGAACCAGCAATGAAACCAATCTCCGCCTTGCGTCGTGTCGTCGGCGGTGCCCTCCTGGGCCTGTTGGCCGCCAGCTCGGTGGCCGGGCTTGCGGGCTGCGATCGAAAACCGACCGATCCGCCCAGGCCCTCACAGCCCGAACCAAGCCCGCCGAGGCCGCAGACGACGACGCCCGGGACGCCGGACCCGGCGGCACCGGCCAGCCCGCCGCCCTCCGCGCCGGCTGTCAACCGCTGATGCGCGCGCTGATGTACCGTCCATGGCGGCGCTGAAACAGCGCGCCGGGGTCGCGCTCAGGGACCGATGCCTGGACTGGCGGCGGGACTGGCGGCTGAAGTCCCGCTGTCCTGGCCGCCTCTCGTGGCGCAGCCGCCCGTTCGGGCACCGTCACTGGCCCACGTCCAAAGGAGGGCGATGGCGCTGACAAGTTTGCAGCCTGGTCACTGATGACGCGAATGGAATCCCCGGCGTTTCAGGCGCTTGCCAAAAGTGCGATGACGACCCTTGGAATCCCGACATGCGAATGCATCTTCGCCCCCATCTGTCGGATGATCGAAACCCTTGCCCGGCGGAGCCGGATCTAGCCGAGAGGACCGAGCCCTGAACCACGTACTGATCGTCGACGACGACGTCGATTCCGCCGCCACCCTTCGTGAGCTGATCGCGCTCGAGAACTTCTCGGTCGCCACGGCCCACACGTTGCGCGACGCGCGCCGCCAGATCGCGATGCAGCCGCCCGACCTGGTGCTGCTCGACCTGCAGCTGCCCGACGGCAGCGGCCTGGACCTGTTCTCCGATCCCGAGCTGATCGCGTCGTCGGAGCTGGTGCTGATCACCGGCCACGCCAGCCTGGAGACCTCGATCGAGGCCCTGCGCCTCGGCGCGGCCGACTACCTGGTCAAGCCGATCGCGATGAAGCAGCTCAAGGGCGTGCTCTCGCGGTTCATGAAGCCCTCGGCGCTGAAGGCCGACGTCGCCCGCATGAATGCCGGCCTGGCCACTGGCGGCCACTTCGGCCACCTGTGGGGCCAGGACCCTTCGATGCTCAAGGTCTACGAGCAGATCTCGCGGGTGGCGGGCACGGCGGTGACGGTCTTCATCACCGGCGAGAGCGGCACCGGCAAGGAGGTGGCGGCGCAGACCGTGCACGACCTGTCCCGGCGTCGCAAGCAGCCGTTCCTGGCGGTCAACTGCGGCGCCATCTCGCCCAACCTGATCGAGAGCGAGGTCTTCGGCCACGAGAAGGGCAGCTTCACCGGGGCCGACAGGCAGCACCTGGGCTTCTTCGAGCGTGCCAACGGCGGCACGCTGTTCCTCGATGAAATCACCGAGATGCCACTGGACCTGCAGGTCAAGCTGCTGCGGGTGCTCGAGACCGGGCGCTTCATGCGCGTGGGGTCGACCCAGAGCCTGGAGGCCGACGTGCGCGTGATCGCGGCGACCAATCGCCAGCCCGAGCAGGCGGTGGCCGCCGGCAAGCTGCGCGAGGACCTGCTGTACCGCCTGAACGTCTTCCCGATCGAGCTGCCGCCGCTGCGCGATCGCCTGTCCGATGTTCCCCTGCTGGCCCAGCACTTCCTCGACGGCATCGTCGCGCAGGAGGGGCAGAAGAAGCAGTTCAGCCCCAAGGCGCTGGACAGGCTCGGGTGCTACCACTGGCCCGGCAACGTGCGCGAGCTGCGCAACGCCGTGCAGCGCGCCTACGTGATGGCGCAGGACGAGTTCATCGACGAGACCTGGCTGCCCACGGTGGACAGCGCCGGGCTCGTGTCGGGCTGGGGGCCGCTGGAGGCGGCCGTCTCGCCCGCTGCTGCGCAGCCGCGCGCGCCCGTGGCCGACTCGGTGCCCAGCATCACGCTGCCCATCGGCTCCAGCGTCGCCGAAGCGGAGCGTGCCTTGATGCTGGCCACACTACGTCATTTCAACCACCACAAGGAGCGCACTGCCGCGGCGCTCGGCATCAGCCTGAAGACGCTCTACAACCGGTTGAAGGAATACGCCGCCGAAGGCGCCGTGACGGAGCGCCCCCACGGCGAGTAGGTCTGCCGTTTGCCCATGAGG
>CAMLGG010000075.1 GCA_946479475.1 uncultured Ideonella sp.
AGCGTGTTCGAGGCGGTCGGCCAGTTCTCGGCCGGCAAGATGAGCGAAGAGGACTTCTGCCAGATCGAGAAGCGCGCCATCCCGGGCACCGGCTCCTGCGGCGGCATGTACACCGCCAACACCATGAGTTCGGCCTTCGAGGCGCTGGGCATGAGCCTGCCGTACTCGTCGACGATGGCCAACGTCGAGGACGAGATCGTCGGCAGCGTCAAGCGCTGCGCGGCCGTGCTGGTGGAGGCGATCCGCCAGGACCTGAAGCCGCGAGACATCGTCACCAGGAAGTCGATGGAGAACGCGGTGGCGGTCATCATGGCCACGGGAGGCTCGACCAACGCCGTGCTGCACTTCCTGGCCATTGCCCATGCGGCGGGGGTCGACTGGACCATCGATGATTTCGAGCGCGTGCGCCGCAAGGTGCCGGTGATCTGCGACCTGAAGCCCAGTGGCCGCTTCCTGGCCATCGACCTGCATCGCGCCGGCGGCATCCCGCAGGTCATGAAGCTGCTGCTCAACGCGGGGCTGCTGCACGGCGACTGCATGACCATCACCGGCAAGACCGTGGCCGAGAACCTGGCCGACGTGCCGGATGCACCGCCCTCCGGCCAGGAGGTGATCCGCCCGCTTTCGACGCCGATGTACGAGGAAGGCCACCTGGCCATCCTCAAGGGCAACCTGTCTCCCGAGGGCTGCGTGGCGAAGATCTCCGGCCTGAAGAATCCGGTCATCACCGGCCCGGCCCGCGTCTTCGACGACGAGCAGTCGGCGCTGGCGGCCATCATGGCCAACCAGATCAAGGCCGGCGACGTGATGGTGCTGCGCTACCTCGGCCCCAAGGGCGGCCCCGGCATGCCGGAGATGCTGGCCCCTACGGGTGCGCTGATCGGCCAGGGACTGGGCGAATCGGTCGGGCTGATCACCGACGGCCGATTCTCCGGCGGGACCTGGGGGATGGTCGTCGGCCACGTCGCGCCGGAGGCGTACGAGGGCGGCACCATCGCCCTGGTGCAGGAAGGCGACTCGATCACCATCGACGCGCACCGGCTGCTGCTGCAACTCAATGTCGACGATGCGGAGATCGAGAAGCGCCGCGCTGCGTGGAAGCGCCCTGCCCCGCGCTACAACCGCGGCGTGCTGGCGAAATTCGCCAAGAACGCCTGCAGTGCCAGCGGCGGTGCGGTTCTGGACCGCTTCGATTGAGCTGAAGGGGTCAGCGGCGCCCGCCGCCCTTCTTCGGATCCTTCGGCCCCAGGCCGAGGTTGTCGATGTTGCGGCGGCGCCGGTCGGCCTTGCGCTGCTCGTCCTTCTCCATCTCGCGGCGCTTGGTCCAGCCGCTGGCGTCCGTCCAGGCCCACCAGGCCAGCGCGAGAATGAATGGCAAGGCGAACTTCCACAGGTCGCCGAAGAACTCGAGGTCCCAGTCGGCCATCGGGCTGACGCCTGCGATGCGCAAGGCAATCAGGATGACGCCGACAATGATGAAGAGCATGATCTCACTCCGTCACGCAGATGACCGCCGGCGCAAGATCAGCGTCAACCGGGCTTTGTAAACTGCGTTGTTCCGACTGTAATTCAGCCCTGAAGAGATTCACCCAACCAACGTCGTGAAGGACCCCATGAAAGCCTTGATCGCACTGCTCGCCGTCGCCGCCGTCTCGCCTGCGTTCGCCAACGCCGACCTGGCTGCGAAGAAGAACTGCCTCGCCTGCCACGCCGTCGACAAGAAGGTGGTGGGTCCGGCCTACAAGGATGTGGCGGCCAAGTACGCCGGCCAGAAGGACGCCGTGGCGAAGCTGGCCGAGAAGATCCAGAAGGGCGGCGTCGGCGTCTGGGGCCAGGTCCCGATGCCGGCCAACCCGGTGACGCCGGATGAGGCCAAGCAACTGGCCACCTGGGTGCTGTCGCTCAAGTAAGCGGCACAGGTCCGCGAAGAAGAAGCCCCGCGTCGCGGGGCTTTTTCATTTGTACTGCGACGGCGGGGTTCTGGTGTTCGCTCACATCGCTGGCGCGATATGAGCAAACCCCGAATCCGTCCGTGCGCTCCGCGCGGCGCCGGCGATGCCGGCGCCCCTGGATCAGTTGTTCTCCGACAACTGATCCAGGATGGCCGGATTCTCCAAAGTGCTGGTGTCCTGGGTGATCGCCTCGCCCTTCGCGATCGACCGCAGCAGGCGGCGCATGATCTTGCCGGAGCGGGTCTTGGGCAGGTTGTCGCCGAAGCGGATGTCCTTGGGCTTGGCGATCGGGCCGATCTCCTTGCCGACGTGGTCGCGCAACTGCTTGGCGATCGCCTTGGCCTCCTCGCCGGTGGGGCGGGGGCGCTTCAGCACGACGAACGCGCAGATGGCCTCGCCGGTGGTGTCGTCCGGGCGGCCGACCACGGCGGCCTCGGCGACCAGCTCGGTGCAGCTGACGAGCGCGGACTCGATCTCCATCGTGCCCATGCGATGGCCCGAGACGTTCAGCACGTCGTCGATGCGGCCGGTGATGGTGAAGTAGCCCGTCTTGGCGTCGCGGATGGCGCCGTCGCCGGCGAGGTAGTAGCCCTTGAGCTCGGGCGGGTAGTAGCTCTTCTTGAAGCGCTCCGGGTCGCCCCAGATGGTGCGGATCATCGAGGGCCAGGGCTTCTTGACCACCAGGATGCCGCCCTGCCCGTTCGGGACGTCGTTGCCGGTCTCGTCGACGATGGCGGCCTGGATGCCCGGGAACGGCAGCGTGCAGGAGCCTGGCACCAGCGGCGTGGCGCCCGGCAGCGGGGTGATCATGTGGCCGCCGGTCTCGGTCTGCCAGAAAGTGTCGACGATCGGGCAACGGCCGCCACCCACGTGCAGGTGATACCACTCCCAAGCCGCCGGGTTGATCGGCTCGCCCACGGAGCCGAGGATGCGCAGGGAAGACAGGTCGTAGTTCTTCGGGTGGACAGCCTCGTTGGACTCGGCCGCCTTGATCAGGGACCGGATGGCCGTCGGCGCCGTGTAGAAGACCGAGACCTTGTGCTTCTGGATCATCTGCCAGAAGCGGCCGGCATCCGGATAGGTGGGTACGCCTTCGAAGACGATCTCGGTGGCGCCCAGCGCCAGGGGGCCGTAGGTGATGTAGGTGTGGCCGGTGACCCAGCCGATGTCGGCCGTGCACCAGAAGACGTCGTCGGGCTGGAGGTCGAAGGTCCACTTGGTGGTGAGCGCCGCGTGCACCAGGTAGCCACCCGTCGAGTGCTGCACGCCCTTGGGCTTGCCGGTGGAGCCCGAGGTGTAGAGCAGGAACAGCGGGTGCTCGGCCTCGACCCATTCCGGCTCACAGGTGGCCGGCTGGCCGCCGATCACGTCTTCCATCCACAGGTCGCGGCCCGCCGTCATCGCCACCGGGGCGCCACTGCGCTTGACGACCAGGACGTTCTTCACCGCTTCGCAGCCGCCCAGCGCAATGGCCTCGTCGACGATGGCCTTCAGCGGGAGCTGCTTGCCGCCGCGGATCTGGTGGTCGGCCGTGATCACGGCCTTGGCGCCGGTGTCCTCGATCCGGTCGCGCAGCGACTGGGCGGAGAAGCCGCCGAACACGACGGAGTGCGTCACGCCGAGGCGGGCGCAGGCCTGCATGGCGGCCACGCCGTCGATCGACATCGAGATGTAGATCACCACCCGGTCGCCCTTGGCAAGGCCCAGCGACTTCAGGCCGTTGGCGATCTTGCAGGTGCGAGCCAGCAGCTCGGAATAACTGACCTTGGTGACCTCGCCGCCATCGGCCTCGAAGATGATCGCCGTCTTGTCGCCCAGGCCGCGCTCGACGTTGCGGTCGAGGCAGTTGTACGAGGCGTTCAGGGTGCCGTCCTCGTACCACCTGAAGAACGGCGGCCGGCTTTCATCGAGCACCTTGGTGAAGGGCTTTTTCCAGCTGACCGTCTCGCGCCCGAGGCGGCCCCAGTAGCCGGCGTAATCGGCCTCGGCCTCCTTGCACAGGGCCTCGTACGCGGCCATGCCAGACACCGCCGCCTTCGCTGCCAGTCCGGCGGGCGGGGCGTAGGTCTTCAGCTCTTCGCTCATCGATGGTCTCCTCAAGCTCCAGACATCGGCGGCCGGCAGGCGCGCCTTCAGGTTGCAACAGTTGCTGCAACTGTCGTCAAGGCGACTGACGAACGGCTTACTCCCGGCGGCCCCGGCTGTCAACGCCGCGCCCGAACCGGCTTCTACAATCCGCCGCGCCCGACCAGAGAATGTCGCACAACCCCACACCCACGATGGCGTCCAACCCCGAGAAAATCCCCCCGCGCCTGAGGCCCCTGCCCCAGCTGATCTTCGCCAGCCGGTGGCTGCAGCTGCCGCTGTACCTCGGTCTGATCGTGGCGCAGGCCGTGTACGTCTACCAGTTCTGGGGCGAGCTGATCCACCTCATCGAGGCGGTCTTCGGAAGCAAGGAGGCGCTCGAGACGCTGGTCGGCAGCCTGGGCTACAAGGGCGCGGCCATCACGGACGCCGCTGGCAACGTCACCGGCCATGCGCCTATCGTGAAGCTGAGCGAGACCATCATCATGCTGGTGGTGCTGGGCCTGATCGACGTGGTGATGATCTCCAACCTGCTGATCATGGTGATCGTGGGCGGCTACGAGACCTTCGTCTCCAGGCTGGAGCTGGATTCCCATCCCGACCAGCCCGAATGGCTCAGCCACGTGAACGCCTCGGTGCTGAAGGTCAAGCTGGCCACGGCCATCATCGGGATCAGCTCGATCCACCTGCTCAAGACCTTCATCAACGCGGAGAACTACACCGAGAAGACGCTGATGTGGCAGACGCTGATCCACATCGCCTTCCTGCTGTCGGCGCTGGCCATCGCGGCCGCCGACCGGGTGATGCCGGCGGCGCACCAGAAGCACTGATCGCCCCTCGGCGCGCCGCCCTGCTCCTCACAGCGTCACATTGACGGTGCGTGCCGTTGTCTGGCCATTGGGCGGCACGGTGATTGGGGCCAGCGTGCCTGTAGCGTCGACCTGCTCGAGGATGGGATTGGTGCCGAAGGTGTTCACCATGAAGTTGGTGTAGACCTGGTCGCTTGCACTGTTGAGCAGCCAGGAGTAGTTGACGTTGACGAGGCAGGTGGCGGTGCTGCCATTTCGCGTGGCGATGGCGGTCTTCGAGCTGGTGTAGTTCAGGCCCGAGACGTCGATCACCGAGACCGTCTGGGTGCAGTGGATGGGCCAGTCCGAAGGGATGCCCGACTTCAGCGTGATGACGAACTTCAGGCTGAAGGTGCCGCTGTAGACCGCCTGCGCATCGGGCCCCAGGTCGGCAGAGAACGGCGGATTCGGCGTGGCGACGAACTGGCCGCTTCGGACATCCAAGTAGCCGGGGATCTGACCCTTTGCCTGGCCGGCTGCCCATGAAGCGACAGGGGCGGCGAAGCAGGTGGCCAGCACGGCCAGAGCGAGCGAACGGCGATAGGACATGGGTCTCTCCTCGTTGTGACGTGAACACCGCGCGGCCAGCCCTCAGCGGCCGCGCACTTGCTGCAATCGGATTGCAGGGGAATCGTATGCCACGGTCCGTCGCGCCTCTGCGGCGCCTTGCCCCCCGTTGTAGGGATGGCGACAGGCCCGTTGAGTAAAATTGTGGGCTGCTCGCGACGGCATCGCCACGGTTGGCGGCGCCTCCTTCCTCCCCTTCAACTCCTCAGCCATGACCACCATCCGCCAGGCCGACCTCGTCGAATCCGTTGCCAGCGCACTGCAGTACATCAGCTATTACCACCCGGCGGACTACATCGCACACCTGGCCCGCGCCTATGAGCGGGAACAGAGTCCTGCCGCCAGGGATGCCATCGCCCAGATCCTGACGAATTCGCGCATGTCCGCCGAGGGCCGCAGGCCGATCTGCCAGGACACCGGGATCGTCAACGTCTTCCTCAAGATCGGCATGGACGTGAAGTGGGAAGGCTTCACGGGTTCTATCGCCGACGCAATCAACGAGGGCGTGCGCCGCGGCTACATGAATCCGGAGAACGTGCTGCGCGCCTCCGTGCTTGCCGATCCGATCTTCGAGCGCAAGAACACCAAGGACAACACGCCGGCCGTGATCCACATGGAGCTCGTTCCCGGCAACACGGTGGACGTGACCGTGGCGGCCAAGGGCGGCGGCTCGGAGAACAAGTCCAAGATGCAGATGCTCAATCCCAGCGACAGCCTGGTCGACTGGGTGCTCAAGACGGTCCCGACCATGGGCGCCGGCTGGTGCCCGCCCGGCATGCTGGGCATCGGCATCGGCGGCACGGCGGAGAAGGCCGTCCTCCTGGCGAAGGAGGCGCTGATGGAGGACATCGACATGTACGAACTGCTCCAGCGCGGCCCCTCGAACAAGCTCGAGGAACTGCGCATCGAGCTGTACGAGAAGGTCAATGCCCTGGGCATCGGGGCGCAAGGCCTCGGCGGCCTCACGACGGTGCTGGACATCAAGATCAAGACGTATCCGACACACGCGGCGTCGCTCCCGGTGGCGATGATCCCGAATTGCGCAGCCACCCGCCACGCCCACTTCGTGCTCGACGGCTCGGGCGCCGTCCACCTGGATCCTCCCAGCCTGGACCTCTGGCCCGACGTGCATTGGGCGCCGGACTACAACAAGAGCAAGCGTGTCGACCTGAACAAGTTGACCAAGGAAGAGGTCGCCAGCTGGAAGCCCGGCGACACCCTGCTGCTCAACGGCAAGATGCTCACCGGCCGCGACGCCGCGCACAAGCGCATCCAGGACATGCTGGCCAAGGGTGAGCCACTCCCGGTCGACTTCACCAACCGCGTCATCTACTACGTGGGCCCGGTGGATCCGGTGCGAGACGAAGTCGTCGGACCCGCCGGCCCGACCACCGCGACGCGGATGGACAAGTTCACCCGCATGATGCTCGAGAAGACCGGGCTCATCGCCATGGTCGGAAAGGCCGAGCGCGGCCCGGTCGCGATCGAGGCGATCCGCGACAACAAGAGCGCCTACCTGATGGCCGTCGGCGGCGCCGCCTATCTCGTCTCCAAGGCGATCAAGGCTGCCAAGGTGGTCGGTTTCGCCGACCTGGGCATGGAAGCCATCTACGAGTTCGACGTGGTCGACATGCCGGTGACGGTCGCGGTGGATGCCGGCGGCACCAGCGCGCACGTCGAGGGCCCCAGGGTCTGGCAGTCACGGATCGCCAGCATTCCCGTGGCCATCGCTTGAGCGCGGCATCCCCCCTTTGATGGATTCGCCGCCCAGGCGCCACATGCGGCACCTCCTAGAATCAGATCTCACAGGCGACGCAGAGGAGGGCTCGTACGCCTGAGCGGGCATGTGCATCGGGCCATGGCTGCGCACAAGCAGCCTTCCGAGGAGCTTCCATGTCTCGTCTCGTGAGCACAGGAACGGTCAAGACCGGTCGCATAGTCCTGCCTCGTGGCCTTGCACTCGCCGTGGCCGCTGCCTCACTGGCAGTCCCCGGCCCGGCGTCAGCGGCTCTCGTCTCCTACGACGACTTCTCCCTGTCGTATATCCAACCCTCCCGCTGGTATGGCGAAGAGGGCAAGCAATATGGCGGGATCAGGGCCGAAAACCAGCGCCTCATCGTCGGCGGGCAACTGAGGATGCAGGCCCGTGGATGGTCGGACAACTTCTCCAACACCGGGACCAGCACCGTCCGCAACTCGGAGATCATCCAGAAATCCTCGGCGGTGAACACCCTGCGTGCCACGTTGACGCCCAGGACAGTGGTGGCCACTGGCTGTACCGCCAACAACAGCCCCAGCCTGGCCCGTGGTCGCTTGTTCGGCTTCTTCTTCAATGCCGGCCAGCCCATCCCGGGGAGCAACTACAACGACGTGTTCGCGGGCATCCAGGTCTACCGAGCATCAAACAGCACCGATGATGCGAACGTCCTGCACGTGAGCAGCTTCATCGGTCAGTGCGCCGACGACTCCTGCATTGCCTCGACGGTACTCAACTCGGCCGACATGGGCACGACCACCGTGGGCACGCCGATCGCACTGCAGGTTGGCTGGGATCCGGCCAACAACCGTTTCACCTTCCAGCGGGACGCACAAACGGCGATCAACCTGGCCTACACCGTCTCCGACGCCGAGGCCGCATCCTTCCCGGTCAAGCGGCTGGAGATCAGCAACCAGGTCGCCCACTGCACGGCCTCGCGTCCGGCGGCCAACGCCATCATCGATTTCGACAACGTGCAGACCAACTCGCTGGCCGGGCAGATCGTCGAGCGCCTGATGACGCCGGCCGCGGACTCCGACATCGCGGTCGACGATGTCGTTGGCCGCGTGAACTGAACGCTCAGAGCGACCTGACGACCCGCTGAGGAAAGGGGATCTCCACCCCTTGCGCATTGAGGCAGTCCAGGATCGCCAGGTTGACGTCCGACCTCACGCCGCCCAGGCCGTTCTCGGGGTCGACGATCCAGAAGTGCACGGCGAGGTTCAAGCCATCGGCCCCGAACTCCGCCAGTTGCACCGACGGTCCCGGATCCTTCAGCACGCGGGGCGTCGCGGCGACCGCCGCCGCGACCTTTGGCACCAGCGCGCCGAGGTCGGTGCCGTAGGCCACCTGGACCTGCGTCGAAACCAGGACCCTGGGATCGGCGAGCGAAAGGTTCTCCACCCGCTGGGTGATCAGCATTTCGTTGGGGACGATGGCCTCGCGGCCATTGAGCGCACGGATCACGGTGTAGCGGGTCGCGATGTCGGTGATGCGGCCCTCGAATCCGTCGACCTTCACCGTGTCGCCGATGCGCAGCGAGCGCTCGGCCAGGATGACGAAGCCCGAAACGTAGTTGGCGGCCAGCTTCTGCAGGCCGAAGCCTATGCCGACGCCGATCGCGCCGCCCAGCACCGACAAGGCGGTGAGGTCGATGCCGACCGCCGTCAGCGCGAGCAGCAGCCCGACGAAGGTGAGCAGCGCCCTCACGACGTTGGCAGCCGCCTTGCGCAGCGAAAGTTGCTCGCCGTAGGCCCCGCGCAGCAGGCGCTGTTCGATGGCTGCCGACACCCAGAGCACCAGCACGAGAACGAAGCCGGCCGACAACGCGCCTTCCACCAGGTTGCGCACCGTCATCTTGGCGCCGCCGAGCTTCAGGTGGATGTCGTCTAGCTCGTCCAGCACCACCGGCAGCACGCCGGTGATCCACCCCACGACGGCGAGCCAGGCGAGCCACGAGATCGTGCGTTCGGCCAGCCGCATGACGCGCGAGTTGGGGAAGGCCGCCGTCAACACCCGGACCGAGAGCCGGATGACCGCGAAGGACAGCAGCACCGGCAGCGCGATCTTGAACACCGCCAGCGGCACCCCCAGCGCCGGCAACACCCCGCGAGCCGTATAGGCCAGCGCTAGCGCCAGTGCTGGAAAAAGCGCCCCGTCGACGATCCGCCGGCCGAACCAGACCGACTGGGGGGGCGTTTCGGCACCGCGCAGCAATCGCACGACCGCCCAGGCCAGCGCGAGGCAACCCAGCACGACGGCGATCTCGATCCAGGCACTGGAATGCGAAAGGGCCGCGAGCAGCTCGTCGAGCGTGACCGCCGGCAGGAGGGAAGTCGGAGTCGCCATGCGGCCGATTGTCTCAGCCGTGCGTGCAGCTTTCGGGTCAGACGTCGGCCAGCACGCGCAAGTGCGCCGCCACGCTGCGCGCCAGCGCGCTCAGCGCATAGCCGCCCTCCAGGCACGAGACGATGCGGCCCTCGGCATGCCGCCGTGCCACGTCGACGAGCCGGCGGGTGATCCACTCGTAGTCCGCCTCGACCAGGCCGAGCTGGCCCAGGTCGTCTTCCCTATGCGCATCGAAGCCGGCCGAGACGAACAGCATCTGCGGCCGGAAGGCCTCCAGGCGTGGTATCCAGTTGGCCTCGATCAGCTCGCGCACCTCCAGCCCGCGGGTGTAGGCCGGGATCGGCAGGTTGACCATGTTGGTGCCCAGGGGCACCCCACCGCTGAACGGATAGAGCTGGTCCTGGAAGAAGCTGGCCATCAGGATGCGGTCGTCGCCGGCCACGATGTCTTCGGTGCCGTTGCCATGGTGGACGTCGAAATCGATGATCGCCACGCGCTCCAGGCCCCGCACGTCGAGTGCGTGCCGGGCGGCGATCGCCACGTTGTTGAAGAAGCAGAAGCCCATCGCGCTCGAGCGTGTCGCGTGGTGCCCCGGGGGCCTGATGGCGCAGAAGGCATTCGATGCGCGCCGGTCGATCACCGCGTCGGTGGCGGCGACGGCCGCGCCCGCGGCCCGCATGGCGGCCTGCCAGGTCGCGGGGCAGACGGTCGTGTCCGGATCTATCGCGATGTGCTCGCCGTTCGCCGCCGCCTGCTGCATGAACTCGGCAAGCTCCAGCACGTAGCCCTCGGCATGGGCAAGCGCGAGGTCGGAGGTCTGGGCCAGCGGCGCGTCGAAGCGGGTGAGGGCCACGTCCAGCCCGGTGGCCAGCAGGTGATCCTCGATGGCGTCCAGCCGGGCCGGGCATTCGGGATGGCCGCGGCCCATGTCGTGGGCCCGGCAGTCGGGATGCGTGAAGTAGGCAGTGGTCATGGGCAGATCCAAGGTCGGCGGGCCACCGTTCTGAGCTATCGTCGTCTCACCATGATCAGCGCCGCCCTGCAGTCACGATTGACTCAACTGAAGAACCAGATTAGCACGATCGTGGTCGGCAAGGCCCAGCAGATCGACGACAGCATCGCCTGCCTGCTGGCCGGCGGCCACCTGCTGATCGAGGACGTGCCGGGCGTGGGCAAGACCACGCTGGCGCACACGCTGGCAGTTTCGCTCGGCCTGCAGTTCGCACGTGCCCAGTTCACGGCCGACCTGATGCCGACCGACCTCATCGGCGTCTCGGTCTACGAGCGTGCGAAGGAGGAGTTCGTCTTCCACCCCGGCCCCATCTTCGCGCAGGTGCTGCTGGCCGACGAGATCAACCGGGCCGGCCCCAAGACGCAGAGCGCCTTGCTGGAGGCGATGGAGGAGCACCAGGTCAGCGTGGACGGGCACACCCGGGCACTGCCGGTGCCCTTCTTCGTCATCGCGACGCAGAACCCGACCGACCAGCTCGGCACCTATCCCCTGCCCGAGAGTCAGCTCGACCGCTTCCTCATGTGCATCACGCTCGGCTACCCCGACAGCCGGGCCGAGCGGGCCCTGCTGGCCGGGGAGGACCGGCGCGACGCCATCTCGCGCCTGCAGCCGGTCATGAGCCCCCAGGAGCTGGAGTCCCTCATGGCGGCGGTGCCGCAGGTCCATGCCTCCGACGCCCTGCTGGACTACCTGCAGGCGCTGATCGGCGCCACCCGCTCGGGCCAATGGTTCGTCGAGGGCATGTCGCCCCGCGCCGGGATCGCCCTGCTGCGGGCCGCGCGGGCACGCGCCCTCATGGCCGGGCGCGAGCACGTGACGCCCGATGACCTCCAGGCCTTGCTTCCGCAGGCGATCGCCCACCGCCTGGTGCCGGTGCCGGGCGCCGGCCGCGGCCGGCGCGAGCAGGTGCGCGCCATGCTCGAGGCGGTTGCCTTGCCCTGAGGAGCCGGGATGTTGAAGGCGCTGCGCCGCCGCATCAGCCGCTGGTGGGAGGGCCGGCACCGGCCGTCCGAACAGTGGCACCTGACCCAGCGCAACATCTACATCGTCCCCACGCGTGCCGGCCTGGCCTTCGGCACCTTGCTGGTCCTGCTGCTGGTGGCTTCGATCAACTACCAGCTCAACCTGGGCTATGCGCTCACCTTCCTCCTGGCGGGCAGCGCCCTGGCCTCCATGCACATGACGCACAACAGCCTGCGCGGCCTGACGCTGCACGTGCGCCCCGCCACGGCCGTCTTCGCCGGCGACCGGGCGACACTCGAGGTCGTGGTGACCAATCCAGGCCCGGCCCGGCACGGGCTGGGCTTCGGCGTCCGGGACGCGCGGCCTCCGACACGACTGGCGTACGCCGAGATCGGCCCTTCCGGGCAGACCACGGTGGCCATCGGCCTGCTGGCCGAGCGGCGCGGCCTGCATCCCCTTCCGCTGCTCCGGATCGAGACCCGCTTCCCCTTCGGCCTGTTCCGCGCCTGGTCGTTGTGGCGGCCGGCGGGTGAGCTATGCGTCTATCCCCGCCCGGAGCAGCCCGCTGCGGCGCTGCCGGCGTCGGCCGCGGTGGCCGGCGGCCCGGTACCGCGTCGGGCGAGCGGTGCCGGCGGTGAGTTCGAGGGCCTGCGGCCCTGGCGGCGCGGGGACAGCTTGCGCCAGGTGGCGTGGAAGAAGCTCGCCCACCACGGCGAGCTGGTCAGCCGCGAAAGTCGCGAATCCGCCCGGCGCGAGCTCTGGCTGGACTGGGCGCAGGCCCGGCAGCCGGACACCGAGACCCGCCTGTCCCGCCTGGCCGCCTGGGTCCTGGCGGCCGATGCCCAGGGCGTGGCCTACGGCCTGCGCCTGCCGGGTCGCGAACTGGCACCGGCCGACGGCGCGGCCCACCGGCACGCTGCGCTTGCGGCCCTGGCCACCTGGCCTTGAAGCATGGACCGACCGAGCGCCCTTCATCGCCTGGCGTCGTGGCGCCCCGCGGGCCGCGAGACGCGGGACACGCTGTTCATGCTGGTCGTGATCGCCTGGACCATCGCGCCGCATCTCCTGCGCTTGAGCGCCTGGGTCGGCGTCCTGTGCCTGGTGGTGCTGCTCTGGCGCGGCTCGCTCGCGCTGCGGCAGGCGACGCTGCCGAGCCGCTGGTGGCTGGTCGCCATCCTGGCGATCGCAGCCGGCCTCACGCTGTGGACGCAGCGGACGCTCTTCGGCAAGGACGCCGGGGTGACCTTGCTCGTCGTCCTGATGGCGCTCAAGACGCTCGAGCTGCGCGCCCGGCGGGATGCCCTGGTCGTCTTCTTCCTCGGCTTCTTCCTGGTGCTGACGCAGTTCCTGTACTCGCAGTCGCTGGGCACGGCGCTGGCGATGGGCCTGTCGGTCTGGGGCTGGCTGACCGCATTGACCCTGGCCCACATGCCGGCCGGGCGCCCGCGGCTGGCCGAAGCCGCGGGCCTGGCGGGCCGCGCGGCCCTCATCGGCACGCCCGTGATGGTGGCCCTGTTCCTGCTCTTCCCGCGCATCGGGCCGCTGTGGGCCATGCCCGGCGGCAGCGCGAAGACGGGCCTGTCCGACAACCTGCGGCTGGGTGACGTGGCGGAGCTGGCCAACAGCGAGGACATCGCCTTCCGTCTGCGATTCGAGGGCCGCTCGCCTCCGGCCGAGGCGTTGTACTTTCGCGGCCCCGTGCTGTCGGAGTACGACGGCCGGCAGTGGCGTGCCAACGCCTTCACGCCGCCGGCGGTTGCGCCGGCCACACCCACGCGCCCGAAATCGGTCTACCGCTACGAGATGACGCTCGAGCCGCTGCGCATCCCGTGGCTGCCGCTGCTCGAAGGCACCCGGACGATGCCCGAGGCCACGCCGGCGCTGGTCGGCCTGCCCGGCCAGCCGGACACCGAGGGACAGTGGAAGCTGCCGCGTCCGCTGACGGAGCGGGTGATTCTGAAAGCCGAAGCCGACCTGCTGACGCCGCCGGCGAGCGAGCTGCGGCCGTTCGAGCGCCGGATGCTGCTCTTCCTGCCAGGAGGCCGGCACCCGCGCACACGCGCATGGGCCGCCGAGCTGCGCAATCGGCCTGCGCTGCACGAAGCCGACGCGAACACACTGGCCCGCGCCGTGCTGCAGCACATCCGCAACAGCTCGTTCGTCTACACGCTCGAGCCGGGCCGGTATGGCGACGATCCGATCGACGAGTTCTGGCTCGATCGTCGCGAAGGATTCTGCGAGCACTACGCCGCCTCCTTCGTCGTGGTGATGCGGGCCCTCGGCGTGCCGGCCCGCATCGTGACCGGCTACCAGGGCAGCGACTTCCTGCCGGTCGATGGCTACTACGCCGTGCGGCAGAGCCATGCCCATGCCTGGGCCGAGTACTGGCAGGCCGGCCAGGGCTGGGTGCGGGCCGATCCGACCGGCGCGGTGGCCCCCGAACGCATCCGGCGCAGCCAGGCCTTGGAGCCGGCTCCCGGGTTCTTCGGCGGCGCGCTGCAGGCCGTCAGCCCGGACATGCGGCTGCAGTGGCGCCGGTGGATCGAGGCGCTGGACAACCGCTGGAACCAGTGGATCCTCGGCTATGGCAAGCGAGAGCAGTTCGACCTGCTCTCGCAACTCGGGGTGCAGTCGCCCGACCTGCTGTCGCTGGCTCGCCTGCTGGTCGCGCTCGTCGTTGCGGTGGGCGTCGCCGGCGCGGCGTGGGCCTGGTTCGATGCCCGCCGGCTCGGCCCCTGGCAACGCCTGCAGCAGCGCATCGCGCGCCAGTTGCTTCGCCTGGGCATCGAGGCCCGGCCCAGCGACACGCTCGCCACGCTGGCGCGCCGCCTGCAGGACCAATGCGGCTCCAGCGCCGATGCAGCCGTGCGTGCCCTTCTCGCGCTCGAGTCGCATCGCTACGGCCGGCCGGGCCGCGCCGGCTCCCCTGCGGGCTGGTGGCGTGACTTTCGCGACGCGATCGGGCGGGCACGCACCGTTGCCGCGCCCGAGGGAGGCCACGCCCCTCGATAATCGCGGGATGCGATTTCCCGCCGCCGGCCGCAAGAGGCTGGCCACTGCTTCATTGATCGCGCTGGCCTGCCTGCTGGGCGTCGATTCGTCCGTCGCCGCACAGGCTGCCAAGTCCAAGGCGCGGGCTCCCACCGTCCGGTCCGACAGCGCGCCGGACGTGGTGGTCTACGGCCAGCGCGAGGACGTGACCGCCTTCGCCCGCCAGGTCGCCGAGCGCCAGGGGCTGGACCCGGAGTGGACGATCGCCCAGCTCGCGCAGGCCCGCTACCAGCCCAGCGTGGCCAAGCTGGTGATGCCGCCGCCTACCGTCACCGCCAAGAACTGGGCGGCCTATCGCAGCCGATTCGTCGAGCCGCAACGCATACGCGAAGGCTTGCGCTGGTGGCAGGAACAGGAGCCCTGGCTGAAGCAGGCCGAGCAGCGCTGGGGCGTGCCTCCGGAACTCATCGTGTCCATTGTCGGCGTCGAGACGTTCTACGGCCGTATCACGGGCGGATTCAAGGTGATCGACGCACTGGCGACCCTCAGCTTCGACTTTCCGAGCGGCCGCTCCGACCGCAGCGGCTTCTACCGCGAGGAACTCGAGGCCTTCCTGCGCTGGTGCTCCGACGAGGGCCGCGACCCGCAGTCGGTCAAGGGCTCGTACGCCGGCGCCATGGGGCTGCCGCAGTTCATGCCGAGCACCTTGCGCCGCTACGCGATCGATTTCGATGCCGATGGCCGCATCGACCTCGAAGCCAGCGGCGCCGATGTCGTCGGCAGCGTCGGCCACTACTTCGCGCAGCACGGATGGGAGAGCGGGATGCCCGCGTACTTCTCCGTCACCCCGCCGGCCGACATCGAACAGCGCGCCCGCCTGCTGGTGCCCGACATCCTGCCGAGCTTCACCTCGGCGCAGATGGCCGAGGCCGGGGCCAGGCTCGACGAAGCCGGCCGCGCCCACGAAGGGCCGCTCGCCCTCGTCCAGCTTTTCAATGGCGACGACGAACCGAGCTACGTCGCCGGGACGCGCAACTTCTACGTCGTCACCCGCTACAACTGGTCCAGCTACTACGCGATGGCGGTGATCGAACTGGCCCGGGCCCTGAAGCAGATGCGCCCGCCGGCAACGGACGCGACGCCGCCGAAGGATCAGGAGATGGCGTTGCCAGCGCGTTTCTCAGACGGGCAGCCAGCTGCCCCCGGCAGCTAGCCACTCGCAGCCGAAGATCTCTCCGAGGGGGACCGGCCCCAGCAACTCGCCGACCGGACCAGCCCGCCACCGCCCGTCCCCCTGCAGGGCCAGCACGTGCGTGGCGGCGCGGGCCACCCAGTGCATGTCGTGGCTGCTCATGACCAGCGCCCGGCCCGGCCTCTTCGCCACCCACGCCGCGCACCAGCGTGCGACCAGGCCCTGGTGCGCCGGATCCTGGAAGGCAATCGGCTCGTCCATCAGCAGCAGCGGCGCCCCCTGCACGGCCGCCTGGGCGATCGCCACCCGCTGGCGCTCGCCGCCCGACAGGCGCGTGACGGGCCGGCCGGCGAGATGCGCGATGTCCAGTTCGCCGAGCTCGAGCTCCGCACCGTCCGCCTGCACCTTCGACAGCTCCAGCAGCCGCCGGACCGGCAATGCGAAGCGATCCGCCGCCTGCTGCGGCATCCAGGCCCTGAGGCAGGCCGCCTGGGCAGCGTCCCACTGCTCCTGGGGCCGGCCCAGCCACAGGACGGCACCCTCGCGCCCCGGCACCGGCAGGCCGGCCAGGGCCCGCAGCAGGCTGCTCTTGCCGACCGCGTTGCGGCCGATGAGGCACCATCGTTCACCGGCGTGCACTTGCCAGTCCAGCGCATCGACGAGCCGGCGTTCGCCGGCCCACAGCGCGAGGCCGCGCGTCTCGATCAAAGGGGGCCGGGCGGTGGACATCAACGCACCCCGCGCACCAGCAGCGCGATGAAGCAGGGCGCGCCCAGCAGGGCCATCACGGCGCCGACGGGCAGCTCCATCGGCGCCACGGCCGTCCGGGAGACCAGGTCCGCGGCCACCAGCAAGGTCGCGCCACCCACTGCCGACAGGCCGGCCAGTTCGCGCGTGTGCTGCACGCCGGCGAGCCGCCAGGCCTGAGGCACGACGAGCCCCACGAAACCGACCGCGCCGGCCGTGGCCACCGCCAGGCCGACAGCCATCGACGCCGCCGCCAGCAACTCGACCCGCAAGCGCCGCACGGGCTCGCCCAGCAGCCCGGCGGCTTCGCTGCCGAGCATCAGCCGGTCCACGGGCCGGCCACGCAGGAGCAGCATCGCCAGCAGCAATCCGGCCGCGGCCAGGCACACGCCTCGGTCATTCGCAGCGGACAGGTCGCCGACCAGCCAGAAGATCGCACCGCGCAGCCTTTCGTCGGGCGTCAGCATCAGCAGCAAGGTGGCCAGCGCGCCGAACAGCGCAGCCAGCATGGCGCCCACGAGGATGAGGCGAGGCGACGCGTCATCGGTCGACGCCAGCGCGCGTCGCGCCAGCAGGAGCAGCAGCCCGCCCGCACCCAGCGCACCCAGTCCCGCACCGAGCCAGACGTGGGCACCCAGCAGCAGGGCCGCCAACGCGCCTACGGACGCGCCGCCCGAAGTGCCGAGGACGTACGGATCCGCCAGGGGATTGCGCAGCAGCACTTGCATGACGAGGCCCGCCAGCGCCAGGAGCGCACCCACCCCGGCGGCTGCAATCACCCTCGGCAGCCGCAAGGCCAGCACCAGGCCGGTGTCCCAGCCGGCACTGCCGAAGGCCAGCGCCGCGAGCAGCACCGAAGCCGCCGCGCCGAGAGCCAGGGTCCATCGCAGCGGCAGGCCGTGAATCATGTCGCTTGTTCGAGAAGTGCGGGATGCTAACCCGGGCATCCACTCAGGCCCGAAGGGGCAGGACGAGCAAGTCGCGCGCCTACAATTCTCGATCCCCACTGCCTCCTGCGATGGTCCATGTCACGCCTGCCGGAACTCGCCGAGCGCATCGACCGCCTCCTGCTCAGGCATGAGGAACTGGCCCGAACCAACGCATTGCTCGAAGAGCAATTGCAGGCCATGACGGCGGAGCGCGACAGTCTCAAGTCACGCCTCGGTGCTGCGCGGGCGCGTATTGATGCGCTGCTCGATCGCCTGCCCATCGAGCGCGCCCCGGGAGCCGGTGAATGAAGCAACTGGAAGTGACGATCCTCGGCCAGAGCTACCTGCTGGCCTGCCCCGAGGGCGGCGAGGCGCTGCTGCATGCGGCGGTCGCCACCGTCGATCACGAGATGAGCGCGATCCGGGATGCGGGCAAGGTCAAGGCACGCGAGCGCATGGCCGTCCTTGCCGCGCTGAATCTCGCCTACCGGCTGGCAGAGCGACCCAACCCGCCTGCGATGACGCCCACGCGCCTGCCGAAGGACGATGCACCGATCACCGATGAGCGGGCCGATGCGCTGGTCACCGGCCTCATCAATCGGCTCGACGCTGCGCTGGGCGACGACGGTCAACTTCTGTGACACGCGGGGTGCCGCGGCGCCGGCCGAGCGCCTAGAATCAAGCCGTCCATCGCATCCGCGTGGGTTTTATATTTCCTTGAACCGATGCTCTCGCGAGCCCGGGCTTGGAACATTGCCCGGCTGGTGTGATCGTCTCGCGTCAGATGAACCCGACGCCGGTGCTGACCTCGCCCACCTGAATCCCTGGGTTCAGGAATGCGGCCCACGGTTTGCGGTGGACACCCTCGCTCCCCTGCCTCGCGCTTCAAGAAGAGCAACGCATGCCCCAGTACTGGTTGATGAAGAGCGAGCCCGACGAGGCCTCGATCGACCACCTCGCGCAAGCCCCCGGCCAGAAACTGCCCTGGACCGGCGTGCGCAACTTCCAGGCCCGCAATTTCATGCGCAATGAGATGCGCGTGGGCGATGGCGTGCTCTTCTACCACTCGTCCTGTGCCGAGCCCGGTGTCGCCGGCCTGGCCGAGGTGGCCAGCGCCGCTTATCCGGACGAGACCCAGTTCGATCCGCAAAGCCCGTATCACGACCCCAAGTCGCAGCGCGACAAGCCGCGCTGGTACCACGTCGACGTCAAGCTGTTGAAGAAGACAAGGCTGCTGCCGCTGCGCGAGATGCGCGCGGCGCCGGAGCTTGCCAGCATGGTGGTGCTCAGGCCCGGCAACCGCCTGTCGATCACGCCGGTCGCGCCCGAGGAGTGGCAGGCGGTCCTGAAGCGGCTGGGCGAGTGATGCCCGGACTCGACCTGCTGCCGCCGACGCTCATCGGCGAGCTGCTCGCGCTGGGCCTGTGCGCGGGCTTCATGGCCGGCCTGTTCGGCATTGGCGGCGGCATGCTCCTCGTGCCCTTCATGACCATCATCCTCAGCCATCGAGGCGTCGAGAGCAGCGTCGCGGTGAAGATGGCCATCGCCACGTCGATGGCGACGATCCTGTTCACCTCCCTTTCAAGCGTGCGGGCGCACCACCAGCGCGGCGCCGTCCGCTGGCCGCTGGTCAGGGGCATGGCGCCCGGGATCCTGGTCGGCGGCCTGCTGGCCGGCGGGGGCGCCTTCGCGCTGCTGAAGGGCCAGGTGCTGGCCCTGGTCTTCGGCCTGTTCGTCGCCTTCTCGGCGACCCAGCTGCTGCGCGGCAAGAAGCCCGCCCCCCACCGCGACATGCCGGGCTTCTGGGGCCAGGCCGGGGCCGGGTCGGGCATCGGGTTCCTGGCTGGCCTGGTCGGCGCCGGCGGCGGCTTCGTCAGCGTGCCCTTCATGACCTGGTGCAATGTGCCGATCCATAACGCCGTGGCGACCAGTGCGGCGCTTGGCGTGCCAGTGGCCATCGCCAGCACGATCGGCTATGTCATCGGCGGCTGGCACCTCGATCCGGCGCTGCCCGGCGCCTTCGGCTACCTGTACCTGCCGGCGTTGGCGGTCATCGCGCTGGCCAGCGTCACCATGGCGCCGCTGGGCGCCCGGGCAGCCCATGCCATGAACGTGGGCCAGCTCAAGCGGGCGTTCGCCCTCCTGCTCTATGTCCTGTCGGCCTACATGCTCTGGAAGGCGTTCCACTGATGCCCGGGGGCGCGATTTGCCGATACCCCTGAAAGCAGAGTAGAATCGCTGTCTTTGCTGGCAAACCGCGTGTCGATCTTGCGAAACTCGAGTTCGGCGGCAGTGGAACCCTCTGCCCCGGCGCAAGACACCGAGCGCATCCATCCCGAAGGATCCTTCAGTCAATGACCACCATCCGAGTCAAGGAAAACGAGCCGTTCGACGTGGCGCTGCGCCGTTTCAAGCGCACCATCGAGAAGCTGGGCCTGCTGACCGAACTGCGCGCCCGCGAGTTCTACGAGAAGCCCACTTCCGAGCGCAAGCGCAAGAAGGCCGCCGCCGTCAAGCGCCACTACAAGCGCGTGCGCAGCATGCAGCTGCCCAAGAAGC
>CAMLGG010000076.1 GCA_946479475.1 uncultured Ideonella sp.
GGCATCAGCATCAAGACGGTGGAGGCGCACCGCGCCAACATCATGGAGAAGCTGAACGCCAACACGGTGGCCGACCTGCTCAAGATCGCGCTCGGCGCGACCCACCCCAACAAGGCCTGAACGGCGAAGGCCGGAACGTCTTCACGCCCGTGCACACCTTCCGATCAACGGGGCCTTCGCGGCCCCGTTGGTACTTCTGACGAGGATCTTCACATGCCCGCCCAAGTCATCGATGGCAATGCCCTGTCGCGCCAGTTGCGCGCCGACGTCGCTCGCCGTGCCGCCGCGCTCACGGCGCGTGGCCACCAGCCCGGCCTCGCGGTGATCCTCGTCGGCGACGATCCCGCCAGCGCGGTCTACGTGCGCAACAAGGTCAAGGCCTGTGCCGACAGCGGCGTGCACTCGGTCCTCGAGAAGTACGACGCCACCCTGAGCGAGGCCGAGCTGCTGGCGCGCATCCAGGCCTTGAATGCCGACCCGGCGATCCACGGCATCCTGGTGCAGATGCCCTTGCCCAAGCACATCGACCCGCACAAGGTCATCGAATCCATCGCCACCACCAAGGATGTCGACGGCTATTCCGTGCTCTCCGCCGGCGAGCTGATGACCGGGCTGCCGGGCTTCCGGCCCTGCACGCCCTACGGCTGCATGAAGCTGATCGAGACGACCGGCGTGAGCCTGCGCGGCAAGCACGCGGTGGTGATCGGCCGCAGCAACACGGTCGGCAAGCCGATGGCCTTGCTTCTGCTGCAAGCCAACGCCACCGTCACCGTCTGCCACAGCGGCACGCCGGACCTGGCGCACCACACGCGCCAGGCCGATGTCGTCGTGGCCGCGGTCGGGCGGCGCAACACGGTCACCGGTGACATGGTCAAGCCCGGGGCCATCGTCATCGACGTCGGCATCAACCGCAACGACGAAGGCAAACTCTGCGGCGACGTCGATTTCGCCAGCACCAGCGAGGTCGCCGGCTGGATCACCCCGGTTCCGGGAGGCGTCGGCCCGATGACCATCACGATGCTGCTGGTCAACACCCTCGAGGCCGCGGAACGCCGGGCCGGGATCTGAGTCAGTCCATCATCCGACTCTGCTGGAAGGTTACGGAGAAGAGATGAGCGCCAATCCCCTGCTGCAGTTCGAAGGTCCCATGGCCTACGACGAGATCCGCCCCGAGCACGTGACCCCGGCCGTGGACGACTTGCTGGCCGACGCCAACGCGGCGCTGGAGCGGGTGGTCGGGCCGGAGGTGCCGGCGGATTTCGATGCCATGTCCGCCGTGCTCGCGGTGGCCACCGAGAGGCTCGCGCGCGGCTGGGGCGCGGTGAACCACCTCAACCATGTGGCCGACACGCCCGAGCTGCGGGCCGCCCACGGCGAGAACCTGGCTCGGGTGACCGAGTTCTACACCCGCCAGGGCAGCGACGAGCGGCTCTACGCCAAGTACCGCGCGCTCGCCGCGAGCCCTTCTGCCGCCACCCTGAGTGCGCCGCGCAGGCAGGCCCTGGCCCACTGGCTGCGCGACTTCAAGCTCGGCGGCGCCGACCTTCAGGGCGAGGCCAAGGCGCGCTTCGCCGCCATCCAGGATCGCATGGCGGAGCTGTCGCAGGCCTTCTCCAACCACGTGCTGGACGCGACCGACGCCTTCGCCTACTACGCCTCCGCCGAGGAGCTGGCCGGTGTCCCGGCCGACGTGGTGCAAGGCATGCGCGAGGCTGCCGAGAAGGACGGCCAGGCGGGCCACAAGATCACGCTGCACTTCCCCAGCTACTTCCCGGTGCTGCAGTACGGCAGCCACCGGCCCCTGCGCGAGAAGCTCTACACCGCCTATGTGACGCGCGCTTCCGAGCTGGGCCCGGCCGAACTCGACAACTCCGCCATCATGGCCGAGCTTCTCACCCTGAGGCAGGAAGAGGCCCGGCTGCTGGGCTACTCCAACTACGCCGAGGTGTCGCTCGCCAGCAAGATGGCCCGCTCGCCGGCCGAGGTGATGGCCTTCCTGCGCGACCTCGCCCACCGCGCACGCGCCAGCGCCGAGCGCGACCTGGCCGAGCTGCGGGAATTCGCCGCGCGCGAGCTCGGCCTGCCGGAGCTCAAGTCCTGGGACATCGCCTACGCCAGCGAGAAGCTGAAGGAAGCCCGCTACGCCTTCAGCGACCAGGAGGTCAAGGCCTACTTCCCGCTGCCCAAGGTGCTCGACGGCCTGTTCAGGATCGTCGAGACGCTCTTCGACGTCGCCATCCGACCGGCCCAGGCGCGCGTCTGGAACGATGCCGTGCGCTTCTTCCGCATCGAGCGCGGCGGGGAACTGGTCGGCGAGTTCTACCTGGACCCGCATGCAAGGCCCGGCAAGCGCCCCGGTGCGTGGATGGACGACGCCCGCGAGCGCTGGCGCCGACCGGACAGCGGCAGCCTGCAGACGCCGATCGCCCACCTCGTGTGCAACTTCGCTGCGCCGGTGGGCGACAAGCCGGCCCTGCTGACGCATGACGACGTCATCACCGTCTTCCACGAGTTCGGCCACGGCCTGCACCACCTGCTGACCCAGGTCGACGACCTCGGCGTCTCGGGCATCGCCGGCGTCGAGTGGGACGCGGTCGAGCTGCCCAGCCAGTTCATGGAGAACTTCTGCTGGGAGTGGGAGGTGCTCAAGCACCTGACCGCCCACGTCGACACGGGCGAGCCGATGCCGCGCGCGCTGTTCGAGAAGATGCTTGCCGCCAAGAACTTCCAGAGCGGCCTGCAGACCCTGCGCCAGGTCGAGTTCGGCCTGTTCGACATGCGCCTGCACACCGAGGCCGATGCGCCTAAGCGCGTGCAGGCGATAGCGGAGGAAGTGCGCAACGAGGTCGCGGTGATCACGCCGCCGCCTTTCGCGCGAACGGCGAACACCTTCTCGCACATCTTCGCGGGCGGCTACTCCGCGGGCTACTACAGCTACAAGTGGGCCGAGGTGCTGTCGGCCGACGCCTTCAGCGCGTTCGAGGAGGAAGGCGTGCTCAGCCCCGCCACCGGCCGCCGCTACCGCAGCGAGATCCTCGAGGTCGGCGGCAGCCGGCCAGCGATCGAGAGCTTCAAGGCCTTCCGCGGCCGCGAGCCGACCATCGACGCCTTGCTGCGCCACCAGGGCATCGCCGCTTGAGAATCCGCTGCAGACCCGCCTCTCACTCCACCGTCTCACCGCCATGAAGCTTCATCGCCCTGCCCTGCTCGCCACTGCTGCCCTGCTCGTGTTGGCGGGCCCGGCCCACGCGGTCTACAAAGTCATCGGCCCCGACGGCAAGGTGACCTACACCGACACCCCGCCCGTCGACAACGGTGCCAAGGTCCAGCCAGTGGCCGTGGACGCCGGCGGCGGTGGCGGTGCTCCGAGCCTGGTCGGCTTGCCCTTCGAGGTGAAGCAGGCCGCCAGCAAGTTCCCGGTGACGCTGTACACGAGCAAGATCTGCAGCCCTTGCGACAGCGCCCGCCAGCTGCTGCGCCAGCGCGGCATCCCGTTCGCCGAGAAGACGCTCAACGACACGAGCGCCGACCAGGCCGCCCTGCAGCGCCTCGCCGGGACGACAAGCGTGCCGGTGCTGACCATCGGCCAGCAGCAGCTCAAGGGCCTCACGCCGGGCGAGTGGCACAGCTACCTGGATGCCGCCGGCTACCCGAAGGAGAACAAGCTTCCGGCCAGCTACCGCCAGCCGGCGCCCACGCCGCTGCTGACCATCGTCGAGCCGACGCCGCCCAACGAGACCGAGGCATCGCCCGCGGCAACCACCAGCGCGCCGGCACGCCCGGCGGCCAGCGGGCCGAACATCCGCTTCTGACCGCAGGCTCAGCCCGCAGCAGGCTCGATCCTGCGAGCCGCCAGCTGAGCACCCAGCACGAGCGAGGCCATCAGCCACAGCGGCGCCGCCGGCACGGTGGCCGCCGCGAGCAGGCCGAAGCCGGATGGCATGACGATGGTGGCGCCGTTGGTCACCAGCATGCGCAGGCCGAGCGCCTGGCCATGGCGGTCGGATGGCGTCACCTGGTGCAGCATCGACAGCACCATCGGCTGCACCGAGCCCAGCGCCAGCCCGAGCAGCGCCGAGCCGACCAGCATGCCGGCCACTCCCGGCAGCCAGGCGTAGACCACGCACACCACCGTCGCCAGCGCCATCGCGCGACGCAGCGCCCGACGCTCTTCGAGATGTTCAGCCCAGCGCGAGATGGCCAGGCGTACGAGCGTGGCTGCCACGGCAAAGGAGCCGAGGATGAGGCCTATGCTGGATGCGCTCAGCCCGCGGGCGTGGCCCAACACGGGCACCGCGAAGCTGTGGGCATCCCAGCAGGACGACAGCGCCAGGTTGACCAGCAACAGACGCCGCAGCGAGGCCATCCTCAGCAGGCTCCACGCGGTGCGAGGCCTCCCGCGGATGTCCTCCGCCGCCGAGCGATCTGCAGCCACCACGCCGCGTGGCACGAACCGGCCAAGCCACCAGGCGACGGCCGGCAGCAGCAGCGCGAACACGAAGCCCGCGCGGTAGCCGACATGATCGATCAGCAGGCCCACGACGATAGGCGCCAGTGCGTTGGACAGCGCCGGACCGAGGGCGATCCAGCTGAACACGCGCTTGAGGTCGCTGGGCTGGCGGGCCATCAGGCCGGCCTCGCGCTGGATGCCCACGGCCGCCACGGCCACCGCGCCGCCGGTGGCCAGCGCTGCCAAGGCCAGGGCCGCAGGATGCTGGCTCATCACGGCCACCAAGCTGCCGAGCGCGCCCATGGCCACGCCCACGGCCAGGGGCCGGTGCAGGCCGTGGCGATCGGCGAGTCGACCGGCCCAGAGTGAAAGGCCGATCGGCGCCACCGCAAACAGCGAAAGCAGCGCGCCGACCGTCCACTCCGGATAGCCCAGGTGCAGCACCAGCAGGCTGGCCGTGACGCGGGTGGCCGCCATGGCTGCATGCACGCAGACCAGTGCGCCGACGGCCGCCGGCAGGCCGCGGCGCGGATCGATGGACGAGGTGCTGTCGGACAAGTGGATGGCTCGGCCGCCGCCTCAGAGGTCCAGTTCGTCCTGGTCCGGCGTGGCCGAGGCGCCGAGCAATGCCTGCGCCTCGACCTCGGGCAGCGCCTCGACACCCTTGAGCTTGCGGGCCATCACGCGGGTCCTCGTCTCGGCCAGCTCGATCTGGTTGCCGGCTTCCTCGATCTTGCGCTTGGTCTTGGCCAGCACTTCGCCGAACTTGTGGAACTCGCCCTTGACCGCGCCCAGGACCTCCCACACCTCGGCACTGCGCTTCTCCAACGCGAGCGTGCGGAAGCCCATCTGCAGGCTGTTCAAGGTGGCGAGCAGCGTGGTCGGCCCTGCCAGGGTGATGCGATGCTCGCGCTGCAGCCCCTCGACGAGGCCGGGCCGGCGCAGCGCCTCGGCGTAAAGGCCTTCGGTCGGCACGAAGAGGATGGCGAAGTCGGTCGTGTAAGGCGCGGCGATGTACTTCTCGCGGATGGACTTGGCCTCCTGCCGCAGGCGCTGCTCGATGGCCTTGGCGGCCGCCTCCACGCCGGCCTTGTCGGCCTCCTCCTGGGCGTTGAGCAGGCGCTCGTAGTCCTCGCGGGGGAACTTGGCGTCGACCGGCAGCCACACGGGCGCGCCGTCTTCGCGCCTGCCGGGCAGGCGGATCGCGAAGTCGACCCGCTCGCGGCTGCCCGGCACGGTCTCCACGTTGACGCCGTACTGGTCGGGCGTCAGCACCTGCTCCAGCAGGCCTGCGAGTTGCACCTCGCCGAACATGCCGCGCGTCTTCACGTTGGTCAGCACGCGATTGAGCGAGCCGACGTCGCGCGCCAGGGCCTGCATGTCGCCCAGGCCCTTGTGGACCTGCTCCAGGCGCTCGGCCACCTGCTTGAAGCTCTCGCCCAGCCGCTGCTCCAGCGTCGCGTGCAGCTTCTCGTCGACCGTTGCGCGCATCTGCTCGAGCTTCTTCTCGTTGCCCTCCTGCAGCGTGGCCAGGCGCTGCTCGACTGCCTGCCGCACGTCGGCCAGGCGGCGCTCGTTCGCTTCCGACAACGACTTCAGTTGCTCCGACTGGCTGTCGGCGAAGCGCTTGAGCGCCATGTCCTGCGCCTCGCGGCTTTGCACCTGTGCCTGCGCCATGGCCTGCACGCTCGCCTGCAGGGCCTGCGCCACCTGCTGCTGCATCGCCGCCAGTTGGCCGCGGAAGCTGTCGATCTGCTCGTTCTGGGTGCGGGCGACGTCGCCCGATTGGGTCAGCAGCGCCTGCTGGAACAGCGAAAGGCTGCTGCCGAGTTCGCCGCGCGTGGTGCTGGCGCTGGCCTGGACCTCGTTGCGGAGCTCGCGTTCCAGGCGTTCGCCGTCCTGGCGTTGCTGCTGCGCCAGCTTCTCCAGCACGGGTGCCACCGCATCGGAGGCGGGGCGACGCCCCAGGAGCCACAACAAGAGAACAAGGTTCAGCGCGAGCAGCGCGATCGTCAGCCAGTCACCCAGGGTCATCGCGCCATTGTCGCAGCCGCGGGTTCACCCTCGCCGGTCGAGGACCTCGCGGTTCAGGGGGGTGGGCGGCGTGCCGCCGGTGAGTGCCGCGATGAGGTTGGTGGCCGCCAGGTCGGCCATCGCCCGGCGCGTGGGCAAGCTCGCGCTCGCGATGTGCGGCGTGAGCACGACATTGGGCAATTCGAGCAGCGCCGGGTTCACGCTGGGCTCGCCCTCGAACACATCGAGGCCGGCCGCGGCGATTCGCCGGCGACGCAGGGCCTGCGCGAGGGCGGCGTCGTCCACGACGCCGCCGCGTGCCACGTTCGTCAGCGTGGCCGTGGGTTTCATCAACGCCAGCTCGGCGGCGCCGATGAGTTGGTGCGTCTGCGGCGAATAGGGGACCACGATGACGAGGTGGTCCGCTTCGCGCAACAGCTCGTGCAGGCCGAGGTAGCGCGCGCCGACGACGGCCTCCTCCTGCGCCGGCAGGCGGCTGCGGTTGTGATAAGCCACCTTCATGTCAAAGCCCAGCGCCCCGCGGCGGGCGATGGCCTGGCCTATCCGGCCCATGCCGACGATGCCCAGCGTGGCTCCGTGCACGTCGGCACCGGCGAACAGGTCGACCGACCAGTTCTTCCAGCGCCCGGCCCGCAACCAGTGCTCGCTCTCGGCGATGCGCCGGGCGGCGGCCATCATCAGCGCGAAAGCGAAGTCCGCGGTGGTCTCGGTCAGCACGCCGGGGGCGTTGGTGGCGAGCACGCCATGCGCCGTGCAGGCCGGCACGTCGATGTTGTTGAAGCCCACGGCCATGCTGCAGACGGCGCGCAGTTGCGGGCACGCGGACAGCACGGTGGCATTGATCGGCTCGGTGCCGGCGATCAGCGCACCGGTGCAGCCTTGCAGGCGCGCGGCCAGTTCGTCAGCGGCGATGGGCTCGTCGGCTTCGCGATAGTCGACGTCGAAATGCGGCCGCAGCCGATCCACCACCTCGGGGAACATGCGTCGCGCCACCAGCACGCGGGGACGTTGCTCACTCATTCTTCAGGCTCCTCGTCATCGAAGTGGGCCGCGCCGCGCCCGCTAGCCATGGAAGCGCGCGAAGCCGGCCACCGGCTCGCGATGCGTCACCAGACTGTTCTCCACCGCATCCGGATCGGCGTGGCCGAGCGCCATGCCGCAGACGACCATCTCGTCCGGCAGCAGCCCGAGTTCCGCAGCGATGACCCGGTGGAACTGGGTGAAGGCGGCCTGCGGGCACGTATCGAGGCCACGGGCGCGAGCCGCGACCATCACGTTCTGCAGGAACATGCCGTAGTCCAGCCAGCTGCCCTGCTGCATCACCCGGTCGATGGTGAAGATCATGCCGATCGGGGCACCGAAGAAATCGTAGTTGCGGCCATGCTGGGCGTGCATCCGGGCCTTGTCGGCCTTGCCGATGCCGAGCAGGCCGTACAGGTCCCAGCCGACTTTGCGGCGGCGGTCGATGTAGGGCGCCCGCCACTGCGTCGGGTAGTAGGCGTACTCCTCGCTGTGCTGCGCGCGCACCTCGGGGTTGTCGTACGCGGCCCGGATGCGGCTGGACAACCGCTGGCGCGCCTCGCCCGTCAGCACGTGGACCCGCCAGGGCTGCGTGTTGGTGCCCGAAGGCGCCCGCGAGGCCACCGCCAGGATCTGCTCGATCGTCTCGCGGGCCACAGGCGTCGGCAGGAAGGCCCGGATCGAGCGCCGGCTGGTGATGGCGGCGTCCACCGCCGCGGTGTCCGATGGAGTCGGATTCGTTGTCATGGCATCACCCCCGCAAGGCCTCGACGGCGTTCAGCAGCGGCGCCGGCAGCGCCGTGGGCCGGCGGGTGTCGCGATCGACATAGACGTGCACGAAGTGCCCGGCCGCAGCCGTGAGCGGCTCGCCCGCGCCGAAAAGGCCAATCTCGTAGCGGACGCTGGATCGCCCCACCTGCGCCACCCGCAGGCCCGCCTCCACCGCCTGCGGGAAGGCGAGCGAGGCGAAGAAGTTGCAATGCGTCTCCACCACCAGGCCGATCACCGGGCTGGTCTCGATCTGCAGCGCCCCCTCATCGATCAGGTGGCCGTTCACCGCCGTGTCGAAGAAGCTGTAGTAGACGACATTGTTGATGTGGCCATAGGCATCGTTGTCCATCCATCGGGTGCCGATGGGACGGAACACGCGGTAGGCGCTGCGGGCCTGTGGCTGGGGTCGAGCATCAGCGGTCATGTCGTGAGGCGCCTGTCCTGTCTCATGCCGTCGATTGTTCCATCGCGCGCCAGGCGCGCCAGCTTTGCGCTGCCAGCGCAATGGTGTGCGCCTGGACGGCGACCGTCTCATGGATGTCGCGTCCGTAGCCCCCCGCCATGCTGATGGCCACCGGAATGCCCCGTTCGCGCAGGGCAGCGAGCACGCGCCGGTCGCGCTCAGCCAGCCCTGAGGCGCTCAGCTTCAGGCGGCCCAGCCGGTCGTTCTCGTGCGGATCCGCTCCGGCCAGGTAGAACGCCAGGCCCGGCTTCCGGGCCTCGTGGCGGCGCCAGACCTGCGCCATGGCCCCGTCCAGCGCGGCGAGGTATTCATCGTCGAGGCAGCCATCGGGCAGTTCGACGTCGAGGTCGCTCGCTTCCTTGCGGAACGGAAAGTTGCGCGCGCCATGCATGGAGAAGGTGAAGACGGTCGGGTCGTCGGCAAAGATGGCCGCGGTGCCGTTGCCCTGGTGCACGTCCAGGTCGATCACCAGCACCCGCAGAAGCGCCCGACGTTGACGGTGCCACTCGGCCTGCATCAGGCGCGCGGCCACCGCCACGTCGTTGAACACGCAATAGCCGGAGCCCTTGCCGGCGCTGGCGTGGTGGGTGCCGCCCGCCAGATTCACGCAGACGCCTTCGGCCAGTGCGGTGCGCGCCGCGGCAATCGTGGCGCCCACCGAGCGCCGCGCCCGCTCCGCCATCCGGGGCGACCAGGGGAAGCCGATCTCGCGCTGGGCCGCCGGACTCAGCAGGCCCTCCAGGACCGCGCTGACATAGACCGGGTCGTGTGCCAGCGCCAGTTCCCCTTCCGTGGCGGCAGGCGACTCGGCCAGCTGGACTTCATGGGCCAGCTCGGCAGCCACCCGCTCGCGCAACAGCCGGTACTTCGGCATCGGGAACCGGTGCCCCTCGGGCAAAGGGAGCACGAAATGGTCGGAGGTATAGGCCCGCAGCATGGTGCCGGGGCAATGTGCCACAAGCCTGTCGCCGAACGGATCTAGGCTGTATTCCCTAGACTTTGCTGCACCGCAACAAAGTTCTTGCAATGCTCGCCAGCGCTCCTATACTGTGAACCATGTTGCAGCGCACCATAGATGTTGGAAGGGCTGCAGAACCCGTGTGTCCCCCTCTCACCTGGAGATCATCATGCTGACTGCTGAACAAGTCCTGGCCGCCCAGAAGGCCAACGTCGAGACCCTGTTCGACCTGACCAACAAGGCCTTCGAAGGCGTCGAGAAGCTCGTCGAGCTGAACCTTCAGGTTGCCAAGGCCTCGCTGGGCGAGGTCGCCGAAGCCGCCAAGGCCAGCCTGTCCGTCAAGGATGCGCAAGAGCTGCTGTCGCTTCAAGCCGGCCTGCTGCAACCGGCCGCCGAGAAGGCCGCCGCCTACAGCCGCCACCTGTACGACATCGCCGCCTCGACCAACGCCGAAGTGACCAAGGTCGCCGAAAGCCAGCTGGCCGATGCCCAGAAGAAGTTCATGGCCAGCGTCGACACCGCGGTGAAGAACGCTCCGGCCGGCACCGAGAGCGCCGTCGCCCTGGTGAAGTCCGCCATCTCGGCCGCCAACAACGCCTACGAAAGCGCCCACAAGGCCGCCAAGCAGGCCGCCGAAGTCGCCGAAGCCAACTTCCAGGCCGTGACCAGCACCGCCGTCAAGGCCGCCCAGTCGGCCCCCAAGGCCACCCGCCGCGCCGCCGCCTGAGCGAACGGTCGTGACCGAAGAAGGATCCGAGAGAAAGCCCCGGCCGCCGAGGAGCCTGTGACGGCCGGTTGAACGCGACGGAACTTCCGCCGCCCAACGGTTGTCTCTCCAGGGCTGCGCCTTCCTGAGTGGCGCGGCCTTCATGGAAGGTTGTCTCCTCGGTACCTCTTGAAAGATCGGCTTTCCAGGTACCTTCCGACCCGGCGATCCGCGAGGATCGGCCGGGTTTTTTTCGCTCCGCCTGCTCAGTGGGTAAGCGCGGCCATGCGTTGCCGGAGCTGGGGGACCGCCGCCATGGCCGCCTCGCGGCCTGACTGGATCGCCTTGGCGCGGGCGGTGAAGTCGGCGCCGGAGACGCCGGCCAGGGTGGGCCGCATGACGACATCCGCTTCCTTCAGCTCGAAGCGGTTGATGCTGCGGCCCATGATGGCGAAGGTCTGGAGCAGCAGGCGCAGGGCATCGCCAGTCCCGTTGCCATCCGGCGGGGTGGAGATGTCCACGGCGATGACCAGCTCCGCGCCCATCTGCCGGGCAAAGCGGACAGGCACAGGCGAGACCAGGCCGCCGTCCACATACTCGTGGGTGCCGATCTTCACCGGCTGGAAGACGGCCGGCACGGCGCTGGATGCCCGAACCGCGGCCCCGACGTCGCCCCGCTGGAAGAGGATAGGCTGGCCGTCCGAAAGGTCCGTCGCCACGATGCCCAGCGGCAGCTTCATCTGCTCGATCGTCAAACCGCCCGTCTGGCCGCGAACGTAGCGCGCCAGCGCCTCGCCCCGTATCAGGCCCCGGCCCGGGAAGGACCAGTCCGTCAATCCCGATTCGTCCATCGACTGGGCCAGGCTGCCCATCTCGACCCCGCTCTTGCCGGAGGCGTAAAGCGCGGCCACCAGGCTGCCTGCGGAGGTTCCGACCACCAGGTCGGGGTGGATGCCCTGCTCCTCCAGCACCTGGATCACCCCGATGTGTGCGAAGCCCCGCGCTGCGCCACCGCCCAGCGCCAGTCCGATCCGCGGAGGACGCGGCGCAGGCGGAGCACTGACTGGTTGTTGCGGCGCAACAACCGGCGGCTCCCCGACCGGCTGGCGAGGAGGGGCCGGAGCGGTCGTCTGGCAGGCCGCCAGCGGCCCGGCAGCCATGGCCCAAAGCAGTCGCCGGCAGAACACCCGGCGCGAGTCGGCGTTCTCTTTAGATTCGGTTGAAATATCCAAGTGAATTTTGTGTTCTTTCAAAGAATATGGAGGCTCCGTAGAGTCGCTGTCAGGCCGCTTTCCAGTGGCAAAACCATTCGCCCTTCACATGTACCAGTACACCTCTTTCGACCGCCAGTTTGTCCGCCAAAGGGCCGCACAGTTTCGTGATCAGCTCGAGCGCAACCTGGCCGGCGAGCTGGCTGACGACGACTTCCGCCCCCTGCGGCTGCAGAACGGGTGGTACATCCAGCGGCATGCGCCGATGCTGCGTGTCGCGGTCCCCTATGGTGAATTGTCGTCGCGTCAATTGCGCCAGCTCGCTCGCATCGGGCGTGAACTCGACCGCGGCTTCGCCCACTTCACGACGCGCCAGAACGTCCAGTACAACTGGATCCCCCTGCCGCGCTCCGCTGACGCGATGGACCTGCTGGCCGAAGTCGACATGCACGGCATCCAGACCTCGGGCAACTGCATCCGCAACATCACCAGCGACGTGTTCGCCGGCATCGCGCCGGACGAGATCGTCGACCCGCGGCCGTACTGCGAGATCCTGCGCCAGTGGAGTTCGCTGCATCCCGAGTTCGCCTTCCTGCCGCGCAAGTTCAAGATCGCCGTCAGCGGCACGGTGGAAGACCGGGCCGCCATCGCCTGGCATGACGTCGGCCTGCAGCTGCTCAAGAACGAAGCCGGCGAGGTGGGGTTCAAGGTCTACGTGGGTGGCGGAATGGGCCGCACGCCGGTCATCGGCACCGTCGTCAACGCCTTCGTGCCCTGGCAGGAGATCCTGGTCTACCTGGAGGCCATCGTTCGGGTCTACAACCGCTTCGGCCGGCGCGACAACGCTTACAAGGCGCGGATCAAGATCCTCGTCAAGGCCGAGGGGCAGAAGTTCATCGACGCGGTGAACGCGGAATTCGCCAAGATCCTGGAGCTCGATGCCGACGGCCGGGAGCACATCATCCCGGTGTCGGAGCTGGAGCGTGTCGCACGCCACTTCGAGACGCCTGCCGGCGTGCGCCCCGCCACCAACGGCTTCGACCCCAACCGCACCGGCCCGGCGCCGACCGCCTTCCTGCGCTGGATGGAGCGCAACGTGCACGGCCACAAGGTCCCGGGCTACCGCGCGGTGACGCTCTCGCTCAAGCGCGCGGGCCAGGCCCCCGGTGACGTGACGTCGAGCCAGATGGAGGCGGCCGCGACGATCGCCGACCGCTATTCGCTCGGTGAACTGCGCGTCTCGCACGAGCAGAACCTCGTCCTGCCCTGGGTGCGCGAAGCCGACCTGTTCTCGGTCTGGCACGCGGCCAAGGAAGCCGGCTTCGCCACGCCCAACATCGGCCTGCTGACGGACATGATCGCCTGCCCCGGCGGCGATTTCTGCGCCCTGGCCAATGCCCGCTCCATCCCGGTCGCAGCCAGCATCACCGAGCGCTTCGACGATCTCGATGCCCTGTACGACCTGGGCAACATCGACCTGCACATCAGCGGCTGCATCAACTCCTGCGGCCACCACCACAGCGGCCACATCGGCATCCTGGGCGTCGACAAGGATGGCGCCGAGTGGTACCAGGTCTCGATCGGCGGATCGGACGGCACGACCTTCAGCGGCGCTGCGACGCCGGGCAAGGTGATCGGCCCGTCGTTCTCGGCCGAAGAGGTGCCGGACGTGGTCGAGGCGCTGATCGATGTCTTCCGCCGCGAGCGAACCGCGGGGGAGCGCTTCATCGAGACCGTCCGTCGGCTCGGCGTGGCGCCTTTCCGTGCCGCCTCCGATGCGGTTCGCCACGAGACGGCCGCGCCGGTCAAGGCCGAAGCCGCCGCCGAGATCGCGGAGGCCCTGTGATGAGCGCCCGCATGCACTTCGTCAAGCCTGCCCACGATTCGTGGCGCGCCGTGGTCGGCGAGTTCGGCCCCACGCCGATTCCCCCCGTCGCGGCCCACAGCCTGCTGACCGAGGAGCAATGGCTGGCCGTCCGCGACACCTGGCCGGCGGACGTGCCGGTGGGGATCTCGCTCGCCAACACGACCGATGTCGAACGGCTGGCCGATGACCTGCCGCGCTTCGCACTGGTCGCGCTGCAATTCCCCAAGTGGGTGGACGGCCGCGCCTACAGCCAGGCCCGCGTGCTTCGCAGCCGCCTGCGCTATGCCGGCGAGGTCCGCGCCACCGGCGACGTGGTCGTCGACATGCTGCCGCTGCTGGCTCGCACGGGTTTCGATGCTGTGCAGTTGCGCGATGGCCAGAGCGAATCCAGCGCGCGGCGGGCCTTGAAGCTGGTGACCGACTTCTACCAGGGCGACGTGCACCAGCCGCGCCCGCTGTTCTCGAGGGTTCCGGCATGACTGCCCAGCAATCTTCCCTTTCCCTGTTGCCTGCGGCCGCTGCATCGAGCGCGATCTCGCTGTATGCGCGCCATACCGAGGGCTACGAGGAGCGCGTCGAGGCCACCATCGCGCAGCTGCGCGAAGCCGCGGCGGCCCATCCCGGCTCCATCGTCCAGGCCACGAGCCTGGGAGCCGAGGACATGGTGCTGACCGATCTCATCGCCCGCCTCGGCCTGCCCATCGCGATCGGCACCCTCCAGACCGGCAAGCTGCACCCGCAGACGCTGGCCCTGATCCCCGCCATCGAAGAGCGCTACGGACTGGATGTCGAGGTCTACAGCCCGCGCGAAGAGGCTGTCGTGCATTTCGTCCGCCGCCATGGCGAAGAGGCGATGTACCAGAGCATCGAACTGCGCAAGAATTGCTGCCAGGTCCGCAAGCTGGAGCCGCTGTCGCGCATGCTCGAGGGTCGCGCGGCCTGGGTCACGGGGCTGCGCCGCGAGCAATCGGCCAACCGCGGCAGCGTGTCGCTGCGCGAGGCCGAGCCGAACGGCCGTGTCAAGTTCAACCCGCTGGCCGACTGGACCTGGAACGACATCTGGCATTACATCGCTACCCACGACGTGCCCTACAACTCTCTGCACGACCAGTTCATGCCCAGCATAGGCTGCGCTCCCTGCACCCGCGCCATCGCGGTGGGTGAAGAGTTCCGCGCCGGCCGCTGGTGGTGGGAGGACGAGAAGGCCAAGGAGTGCGGCCTGCACGCCGTCCAGTCGGTCCGCCAGGACGCCAGCGACGAGGCGGTCGCCGCCTGAGCCCCGCCAAGGAGCCTGCTTGAGCGCCGGCCACGTCATCTTCATCGGTGCCGGCCCGGGCGCGGCGGACCTGATCACCCTGCGCGGCGCTCGCGCCCTGGCGCGAGCGGGCGTGGTCCTCCACGACGCACTGACTGATCCCGCCCTGCGCGAGTTCGCCCCGGCGGCGGAGTGGATCGACGTCGGCAAGCGCGGCTTCTCGGCCTCGACCGGACAGGACAGGATCAACGCACTGCTGGTGCAGTACGCCTGCACGGGCGCGATCGTGGCTCGCCTGAAGGGCGGAGACCCGAGCGTGTTCGGGCGACTGGAGGAAGAGCAGCAGGCGCTGGCCGAGGCCGGCATCTCGAGCGAGATCATTCCCGGCGTGACTTCGGCCCTGGCGGCAGCCGCGGCCTCCGCCCGCCCGCTCACGCGTCGAGGTGATGGCCGCAGCGTTGCGCTCACCACGGCCATGACGCAGGAAAGAGAGCTCCACGCCGGCCGCCGCGCCGACACCGAGGTCTTCTACATGGCCGGCCGCCAGCTGGGGATGCTCTCGCGCCGGCTGGCGGAAGCCGGCTGGCCCGCCGACACGTCGGTGTGCGTCGTCTCTCGCGCGGGGTGGCCGGATCAGCTGGTCACCGAGCACCAGGTCGGCACCCTGCCCGCCGCCTGCGTGCTGCACGCCGGCCGACCCGCCGTCGTGACGGTCGGCGTCGGGGCACGACCCGTCTTGATGCGGCGCAGGGAAGTCGGCGATGAGAGCGCCGACGAGCCCGAGCCGAGTGAGGTCGATCAGTCCACGGCCTTCACCAGGCCCTAAAATTCCATCTTTCGGCGCAGCACGCATCGACGCGCGCATGCCGCCCTCGCGCCCGATCGGGCGCGACTTTGTCGAACTCCCCACTTCCACCGCCACCCATGACCCACGTCGTCACCGAAGCCTGCATCCGCTGCAAGTACACCGACTGCGTCGACGTCTGCCCAGTCGATTGCTTCCGCGAAGGCCCCAACTTCCTGGCCATCGACCCCGACGAGTGCATCGATTGCGCGGTGTGCATCCCGGAGTGCCCGGTCAACGCGATCCTGCCCGAGGAAGACGTGCCGGGCGACCAGCAGAAGTTCATCGCGCTCAACGCCGAACTGGCCAAGAACTGGCCCAGCATCACCAAGCGCAAGCCGGCCCTGCCGGACGCGGAGGAGTGGAAGGATCGCAAGGACAAGCTCGACCAGCTCGTCCGCTGAGCCAGCGAGACCTGCACCGGCCCGCCCGGCACCTGCCGCGGCGGGCTTTTGTTTGCCCTCCGTCAGCCTCGGTCCGCGCCGGACGGCGATAATGTCTTCTGCCGCAGCGACTTGAGCGCCGCGGCACTTCCGCTAGGGGTGTTGGGTTGCGATGCAGCCCGACTGAGACAGTCCCTTTGAACCTGACTGAGGTAATCCTCGCGCAGGGAAGCAGCTCAAGACGGCCCCGGGCGCCCGCTCGCGGCGCCTCCTTCAGAACTTGCCGACCTGCCATCGACCTGTCGAGTCCGAGATGGCATCGAGATCCCGTTTTCCCCTTCCCTCCGCCATTCGCCTGAGTGCCGTTGCGCTGGCCGCATCGAGCGTCTGTGCTGGCCCGATGGCAGCCGAGCAAGTGACCATCACCGGCCGCCTGTCGCCCCCTGCGGCAAGCGTCGCCGGCTTCGGCGACGTGCCCCTCGGCCAATCTCCGTTCCAGGCGCTGAGCCTGACCAGCGCAAGCCTGGCCGATGCCGGCATCGAGTCGCTGGCGGGCGTTTCGGTGCTCGATGCGAGCGTCTCCGACGCGTACAACTCGCCGGGCTACTGGAGCACGCTGACCATCCGCGGATTCGTTCTCGACAACAACCACAACGTGCAGCGGGATGGCCTGCCCATCAGCGCCGAAACCGCGATCGGCCTGGAGAACAAGGACCGCATCGAGATCCTCAAGGGCACCAGCGGCGCGCAGGCCGGCACGAGCTCCCCCGGGGGGCTGGTGAACCTGGTGGTCAAGCGTCCTCGCGGGACCGACCAGTCCACCGTCCTGCTGGGATGGTCGGAGCGCGGCAACTGGAAGGCTGCCGTCGACGTCGAACGCCAGCTGGGCGATGGCGACGCCCTTGGCCTGAGGCTGAACGCCGCGGTCGAATCGCTCGATCCCTTGCTCCACGATGCCAAGGGCGACCGCAGCCTCGTCGCGCTGGCCGGCGCCGCCCGCTTCGGATCGGACCAGAGGCTGGACGCCGAGATCGAGATCACCCACCAATCGCAGCCCAGCATGCCGGGCTTCAGCATGCTGGGCAGCCGCGTCCCCACCGCGCACGAGATCGACCCGAGGACCAACCTGAACAACCAGGCGTGGTCGCTGCCCGTCGTCTTCGACGGCTCCACCGCGAGCCTGCGCTGGACGCAACGCCTGGGCGCCGACTGGCAGATCGTCGCCGACGCCATGACCCAGCAGTTGCGCACGGACGACCGGATAGCGTTTCCGTACGGCTGCAGCGCCGAGGGGAACTACGACCGGTACTGCAGCGACGGGAGCTTCGATCTCTACGACTATCGCAGCGAGCGCGAGCGCCGTGACAGCTTCGCCGGCTCGGTCCGCCTGGATGGCCGCGCCAACTGGGGCGGCATGGCCCACGCGTTGTCGGCGGGCGTGACGTGGAGCGACTTCCGCCTTCACCCCAACACGCAGGCCTACAACTGGGCGGGCGTGGGCCGGATCGACGGCAGCGTCCAGGTCGACGCCGCGCCCGAGCCCACGTATGAGACGAGCGGCCGCCATGAACGCAGCACTGAACTGCACCTGCGCGATCACGTCGAGCTGACCGAAGCCACCGGCCTGTGGCTCGGGGTGCGCCACGCTCGCCTCGAACGCGGCTACGAGCAGTCTTTCACCACGCCATGGGTGGCCCTTACCCACGAGCTCAACGACTCCCTCATGCTTTACGGTAGCTGGGGCGAAGGCGTCGAGAGCGAGGTTGCGCCATCGCTGTCCACCTACACCAATGCGGGCCAGGTGCTCCCGGCCTTGCGCAGCAAGCAGGTCGAGCTCGGCCTGAAGCTCTCCCGCAAGGACTGGAGCGCCGGCCTTTCCGCCTTCGACGTCCGCCGCCCGGCGACGAACGACGTCGGCCCCTGTGATGGCACCGACGGCAGTTGTACCCGCCGCATCGATGGCGAGGCGCATCACCTCGGCCTCGAAGCCGATGCAGAGTCGCGCTGGGGTGCCTTCGGCCTGCAAGGCAGCGCCATGTGGTTGCGCGCCCGCCGCGAGGGTTCGACGGACGTGGGTCTTGAAGGCCTCGTGCCGACGAATGTGGCGCAGCGCAGTGCGCGCATGGTGGCCAGCTGGCAGCCGGAGGCCGTCCCCGGCCTGGCTGCGCAAGCCAGCCTCGACTACCAGGGCCCGCGCTTTGGCCTGCCCGACAACAGCGCCCGCATTCCCGGCTGGACCACCGTGGGACTGGGCGCCCGCTACGCGACCAGGGCGTTCGGCCACCAGTGGCTGGCGCGCATCGGCGTCGACAACCTCTTCGACCGCCGTGCCTGGCGTGAAAGCCCCTACCAGTTCAGCCACGTGTACCTGTATCCGCTGGAGCCTCGGACTTTCCGCGCGTCCTTGCAGGCCACCTTGTGAAACCGCAAAAAATCTGTCTATAATCTGAGGCTTCACTTCCCCGATAGCTCAGTCGGTAGAGCGCCGGACTGTTAATCCGTAGGTCCCTGGTTCGAGCCCAGGTCGGGGAGCCAAGACAAGCAAGAAGAAGTTCAAAGCCAGCGCGGATTCCTGCGCTGGCTTTTTTCTTGGGCCCTTCTCATGGGAGTCTTCTCGTGAGAGCCTTCTTGGAAAGCAGGATGCCGGCTCGCCGAACCCTCGTTGTCGATCTCGCCCTCGCGATCCTGGCCGCGCTGCCGGCCAGCGGCATCGCCGCTGCGCCGGCTCCAGCCCCTGCCGCGTCCTCGACGTCCGTGGCCGATTCCGCGACCCTGCGCAAGATCCGGGACACCGGCCTCATCACGGTCGGCCACCGCCTCACCTCCATCCCCTTCTCCTATCTCGATGCCAGGCTGCGGCCGGTCGGCTATTCGATGGATCTGTGCCAGCGAGTGGTCGAGGCCATCCGCACGCGGCTCGACCTGAGCGACCTCGAAGTGAAGCTGGTGGCGGTCACCTCGGCCACTCGCATGCCGCTGGTGGCCAACGGTTCGGTCGATCTCGAGTGCGGGGTGACGACCAACACCGCGGAGCGGCAGAAGTCCCAGGCCTTCTCCGTCACCACCTTCGTCGCCGCGAGCCGCCTGCTCGCCAAGAAGGAAAGCGAGATCCGCACGGTCGAGGACCTGCGCGGCAAGGTCGTGGCGTCCACCATCGCGACCACCAGCATCCGCTACCTTCACAACGTCAACGAGACGCGCAAGCTGGACATGCGCATCGTCGCGGGCCAGGACGACACCGATGCCTTCCAGATGGTGCTCAACGACCGGGCGGTCGCCTTCGCCATGGACGACGTCCTGCTTCGCAGCTTCCAGGCCAGCGCTGGCAACCCGGGGGACTACAGCATCTCGGAGGAGGCCCTGTCGGTCGAGCCCTACGGGATCGGGCTGCCCAAGGACGATCCCGTCTTCAAGCAGCTCGTCGACGGCGTGCTGGTGGACCTCTACCGCAGCGGCGAGATCCAAGCGATCTACCGCAAGTGGTTCCAGCAGCCCATCCCGCCCAAGGGAATCAACCTGCAACTGCCGATGAGCGAAGCGCTCAAGCGGGCGATTGCCCAGCCGACGGACGACCCGGAACCGGCGCGCTACCGCTAGCGCGGCAGGGGCGGCCGGTCATCCGGGCCGGTACTTGTCGACGTCGATGTCGTGCCGGTGCAGCTTGTCGTAGAGCGTCTTCTTGGCGATGCCCAGCATCTCCATCACCTTGGGCACGCGCCCGTGGCACTGGCGCAGCGCATGCTCGATCAGCGCCTTCTCGACCTTGTCCATGTGCTGGGCCAGCGTGATGGGCGCGACGCCCGGCGTGGGTGTCGTCAACTCGCCGATCTCCAGCACGAAGCGGTCGGCCGCGTTGCGGATCTCGCGCACGTTGCCGGGCCAGTCGTG
>CAMLGG010000077.1 GCA_946479475.1 uncultured Ideonella sp.
GCCTGATGAAGGCGGTCGACAAGTTCGAGTACCGCCGCGGCTACAAGTTCTCGACGTATGCCACGTGGTGGATCCGGCAGGCCATCACCCGCTCGATCGCCGACCAGGCGCGCACCATCCGCATCCCGGTTCACATGATCGAGACGATCAACAAGATGAACCGCCTGTCGCGCCAGCACCTGCAGGAGTTCGGCTTCGAGCCGGACGCGCCGACGCTGGCCGAGAAGATGGAGATGCCCGAGGACAAGATCCGCAAGATCATGAAGATCGCCAAGGAGCCGATCTCCATGGAGACGCCGATCGGCGACGACGACGACTCGCACCTGGGCGACTTCATCGAGGACACCAACAACACCGCGCCGATCGAGGCCGCCATGCAGGCCGGCCTGCGCGACGTGGTGAAGGACATCCTCGACTCGCTGACGCCGCGCGAGGCCAAGGTGCTGCGCATGCGCTTCGGCATCGAGATGAGCACGGACCACACGCTGGAGGAGGTCGGCAAGCAGTTCGACGTCACCCGCGAGCGCATCCGCCAGATCGAGGCCAAGGCGATCCGCAAGCTCAAGCACCCGAGCCGCTCCGACAAGCTGCGCACCTACCTCGACAACATCTGATGGGGGTCCCGGGGAGGTCGGCAGGCTAAACTGCCTGACGCATGGCCACCATCAAGCGTCGCACCGTCCTGTTCGCGGACCTTCGCGGCAGTACGGCGCTGTACGAGTCGCTCGGCAACGCCCAGGCCACCGCGGTCGTCACCCAGACGATCAACGCGCTGGCCGAACGCGTGCCCGCGATGGGCGGCCAGGTCATCAAGACCCTGGGCGACGGCCTGATGGCCGTCTTCTCCGTGCCTTCGATGGCGGTGGCCAGCGCCTTGCAGATGCACGACCTGCTGGAGTCCACCATCGCCGCGCCCCATGCCGCGCCGGCGGTGGCACGTCTGAAGCTGCAGATCGCGATGGCCCTGGGGGAAGTGGTCGAGGTCAACGGCGACTGCTTCGGCGATGCGGTCAACGTCGCCGCGCGCCTGCTCGACCATGCCGGCGACAACGAGACGCTGATCACCGGCGACGTCTACGACGAGCTGCCGTTCGACGCCCGAGGCAACTACCGTTCGCTGGACCGGATGCACCTGCGCGGCCGGGCCGAGCCGGTCGACGTGCACATGCTCCCTCCCCGCAGCGTGGACGCCACCGCCACGCTGATGGAGACCCGCTTCGACCTCGCCGAGCCCGAAGGCCTCCAACTGCTCTGGCGTGACAGCGTCTACCGCTTCACGCGACCGGACCTGCCCCTGCTCATCGGCCGCGGCTCCGCCTGCGGCCTGCAGATAGACGAGGCCCGTGTCTCCCGCACCCACGCGAGGATCGACTGGATGGGAGGCGGCCTGCAGGTGGCCGATCTCAGCATCAATGGCACCTACGTCCGCTTTGCGGGCGACGACGAGGTGCTCAGCCTGCGCCGCGGCGCCTGCACCTTGCACGGCAGCGGCGAGATAGGCCTGGGAGGCTCGCCCAACGAGGTCGGCGTTCCGGTGCTGCAGTTCAGCGTGATGGCCAGCCTCGACGACACCGTGCCGATGCGCCTGAACCCGCCGCCCGGCCGCGCCTGATGGCGGCCGGCCCTTCCTCCCCGTTCCGCCATGGCCAGCCCTCGCCGGTCGGCGTGCTGCTGGCCAACCTCGGCACGCCTGCAGCGCCCACCCCGGCTGCCCTGCGCCGGTACCTGGCCGAGTTCCTGAGCGACCCGCGGGTGGTGGAGATCCCTCGCCTCGTGTGGTGGCCCATCCTCCACGGCATCATCCTTCGCACGCGCCCTGCCAAGTCGGCGCGGAAGTACGCCAGTGTGTGGATGCCCGAGGGTTCGCCGCTGGCGGTGTGGACCGAGCGGCAGGCCAAGCTCCTGCAGGGCTACCTCGGAGAGCGCGGCTGCCCGGTGAAGGTGAGGCCGGCCATGCGCTACGGCCAGCCCTCGATCGCCTCGGCCCTCGATGCCTTCGCGGCCGAAGGCGTCCGTCGAATCCTCGTCCTGCCGGCGTACCCGCAGTACTCGGGCGCCACCACCGCCAGCACCTTTGACGCCGTGACGGCCTGGGGCCGCCGCACCCGGTGGGTGCCCGAATTCCGTTTCATCCACCAGTACCACGACGATCCGGCGCACATCACGGCCCTGGCCGCCAGCGTCCGCGCACACTGGCAGCGCGAAGGCATTCGAGGCGAGGTACTGCTGATGAGCTTCCACGGCATGCCCGAGCGCACGTTGACCCTGGGCGACCCGTACCACTGCCAATGCCAGAAGACGGCCCGGCTCCTCGCCGAAGCATTGGGCCTGTCGCCCTCGCAATGGAGGATCAGCTTCCAGAGCCGGTTCGGCCGCGCGAAGTGGCTGGGCCCCGCCACGGATGCAACGCTGCGTGAACTCGCTGCCACCGGCACCAGGAGCGTCGACGTGGTCTGCCCCGGCTTCGCCGCCGACTGCCTGGAGACGCTCGAGGAGATTGCCCAGGAAGGCCGCGAGACCTTTCTGCACGCCGGCGGCCAGGCCTTCAGCTACATCCCCTGCCTGAACGACGATCCCGCCGGCATGGCCGCCCTGGCCGAGCTTGCCAAGCGGCACCTGTCCGGCTGGATCGACGCTCCCCAGGGCGGCGAGGCGGAGAGAGCCGCGAGCCGCCAACGCGCGCTCGCGATGGGCGCCAGGGATTGAGCAGCGAAAAGGCCGCCTCGCGGGCGGCCTCGGGAGTCAGCGCAAAGGCGTGTCAGGCTCGCACCACCGCATCCGGCTCGTGCTGCGGCTTGAGCCAGCGCACCAGGCGCGGCAGCACCAGCACCGCCACCACGACGATCAGCAGGAACAACGACATCGGGCGCTGCACGAAGATCGACCAGTGGCCCTCGCCGATCGAAAGCGCGTTGCGCATCTGCGCCTCGGCCAGCGGCCCCAGGATCATGCCGACCACGACCGGCGCGGTCGGGAAGTCGAAGCGGCGCATCGCCACGCCGAGCAGGCCGATCGCATACAGCAGCACCAGGTCGAAGGCCGACTGGCGCATGCCGTAGACGCCCACGGTGGCAAAGATCAGGATGCCCGCGTACAGCGGCGCCTTGGGCACCTTCAGCAGCTTCACCCAGAAGCCCACCAGAGGCAGGTTCAGCACCAGCAGCATGACGTTGCCGATGTAGAGCGAAGCGATCAGCGCCCACACGAGGGCGGCGTTGGTGTCGAACAGCTGCGGCCCCGGCTGGATGCCGTAGTTCTGGAAGGCGCCCAGCAGGATGGCGGTCGTGTTCGAGGTCGGGATGCCCAGCGTCAGCAGCGGCATCAGCGTCGCCGTGATGGCCGCGTTGTTCGCGGCCTCCGGCCCGGCAACGCCCTCGATGGCGCCCGTCGTGCCGAACTCTTCCTTGTGCCTGGACAGCTTCTTCTCGGTCGCGTAGCTCAGGAAGGTCGGGATTTCGCTGCCTCCCGCCGGGATGGTGCCGAAGGGCACGCCGATGAAGGTAGCGCGTATCCATGCCGGCCACGAGCGCTTCCAGTCGCTGCGGCTCATGTGCACGCGGCTCATCTTGTTCTGCGACTCGGTCGACTTGCCTTCGTACAGCACGTTGTAGAGCGCCTCGCCGACGGCGAACAGGCCCACCGCGATCAGCACCACCTCGATACCGTCCATCAGCTCCGGCACGCCGCCGGTGAAGCGCGCCATGCCGGAGATCTGGTCGATGCCGACCACGCCCAGCGCCAGCCCGATGCCCAGCGCCGTCAGTCCGCGCAGCGTGCTCTGGCCCAGCACCGACGAGACCGTCGTGAACGCCAGCAGCATCAGCATGAAGTACTCGGGCGGGCCCAGCTTGACCGCGTAGTTCGCGACCAGCGGCGAGCAGAAGGTGACGATCACCGTGGCGATCGTGCCGGCGACGAAGGAGCCGATGGCCGCCGTGGCCAGCGCTGCGCCGGCGCGGCCGCTCTTGGCCATCTTGTTGCCCTCCATCGCGGTGACCATCGAGCCGGACTCGCCCGGCGTGTTCAGCAGGATCGAGGTGGTCGAGCCGCCGTACATCGCGCCGTAGTAGATGCCGGCGAAGAAGATCATCGACGCGGTGGAGTCGACCTTCAGCGTGATGGGCAGCAGCATGGCCACCGCCGTGGCCGGACCGATGCCGGGAAGCACGCCCACGGCCGTGCCGATGATGCAGCCCAGCAGGGCCCAGAGCAGGTTCACCGGCGTGCCCGCCGTCATGAAGCCCTGCAGCAGTTGATTGAGGATATCCATCGTCACAACCATCCGGTCGAGGTGAGGCCAGGCAGGCCGATCGACAGCAACTGCGTGAACATCCAGTAGACCGGCGCGGAGATCGCCAGGCCGATCAGCACATCGACCGCGATCGCGCGGGCGCCGGCGCCTCGCACGCCCTCGGCCCACTTGAAGCCCCGCGCGGCCAGCACGAAGCACAGGGTGCACGACAGGATGAAGCCGATGGTCGTGATCAGCGCCGCGTTGGCCAGGATGCCGACGCTCACCCAGGCGAAGCCGACCCAGTCACCTCGTTCGGCGCCGGGGGCCTCCTCCATGTTGCGGAAGCCGCCGCTGGCGGCCTCCCACAGCAGCCAGGCTCCGCAGACCGCGAGCATCACCCCCACCAGCAGAGGCAGGAAGTTCGGTCCGACACCGGCGTAGCCGGCATCGGAGCTGAGCTGGAAACCGCCGATCAGGTACAGCGCGCCGGCGGCCAGCACCGCCGCAGCGAGCATTGCATGTCTGGCGACCATGTCAGTTGCTCGCGTCCAAGCTGCGGCACAGGCGCCAAGTAGCGCCAACCCAACCAAGGGATTTGCGCGGATCCGGCTTCGCCGGTCCGCTGCAAAAGCCCCCGCGGGGGGCAGCGACCGGAAGGGAGCGTGGGGGCGTTATCCACATGTCAGATCATTCCCGCCTTGACCATGATGGCGCGCAGGCCGGCGAACTCGTCGTCCACGAACTTGTCGAACTCGGGGCTGGTCATGAGGGCCGGCGTCCAGCCGTTCTTCTCGAGCGCCTCCGCCCAGGCCTTGCTCTTGGTGGCCTTGACGATCATGTCGACCAGCGCCTTCTTCTGCTCGGCCGAGATGCCGGGGGCGCCGTACACGCCGCGCCAGTTGCCGATCACCACATTGATCCCCTGCTCCTTGAGCGTGGGCACGTTGATGCCCTTCAGGCGAGTCTCCGAGGTGACGCCGATCGCGCGCATCTTGCCCGCCTCGATGTAGCTCTGGAACTCGCTGTAGCCGCTGCCGCCGATGGTGACGTTTCCGCCCAGGATGGCCGCAGTCGCCTCGCCGCCCCCACGGAAGGGTACGTAGTTGATCTTGGCGGCGTCGACGCCCGCTTCACGGGCAATCATCGCCGCCGCCACGTGCTCGGTGGAGCCGCGGGAGCCGCCGCCCCACTTGACGCTTCCCGGGTCCTTCTTCATCTGGTCGACGACGTCCTTCATCGTCTTGAAGGGTGAATCGGCCGGCAGAACGAAGACGTTGTATTCGCTGGTCAGGCGCGCCAGCGGCGTGGCCTGCGACAGGCTGACCGGCGGCTTGCCGGTGATGATGCCGCCGAGCATGACCGCGCCCATCACCATGAGGGCGTTGGGATCGCCCTTGCTGGCATTGACGAACTGGGCCAGGCCGAGCGCGCCCGCGGCGCCGCCCTTGTTGTCGTAGCTGACCGTCGCGGCCACGCCGGCATCCTGCAGCGCCTTGCCCAGCGCGCGACCGGTGGTGTCCCAGCCGCCGCCGGGGTTCGCCGGGATCATCATCTTGAGGTTCGCGCCCGCGGCGAGGGCCTCCAGCGGCAGGCTGGAACTCGCGGCCAAGGCGGCCAGGGACTTCAGGAAGGTATCGCGGCGCATCGTGTCTCCTTGGAGTTGTCGGCAAAAGTGGTGAGCCTGAATGCTCGCGGCCCGGGCTGTCATCCCGCTGTCGTTCGCCCTAGGGAAACCACGTAGGCATCACCGGAGGGTGCGTCGCCGGGTGCTAAGGTCGCCCCCCGTGAAACTGCTGCTGATCGAGGACGACCCTGGGCTGCTGGCGACGCTGCAAAGAACGCTGGAGCGTCGCGGCATGCGAGTCTCCACCTGCAGCGATGGCGCGCGCGCGGTGGAGCGGTGGCAAGCGACCGTCCCCGACGTGGTCCTGCTGGACCTCACCCTGCCGGGCCTGGACGGCCTGCAGGTGCTCGAGCGGGCGCGCACCGCTGGCCTGGCAACGCCGGTGATCGTGCTCACCGCACGCGGCACGATTGGCGACCGAATCATCGGCCTGAACACCGGGGCGGACGACTACCTGCCCAAGCCCTTCGACCTCGACGAACTCGAGGCGCGCATCCGCGCCCTCGCCCGCCGGCACGCGCGCGCAGGCGCCACCGAAGGAGGCCTGTCCCTTGCGGCACCGGAGTTCGCGGGACTGCGCAGCGATCCCGACAGCGGTGCCGTCTACTTTCGGGGCGACCCGCTGGAGCTTCCGCCTCGCGAGGCCACCCTGCTGCGAGCGCTGCTGCAACGGCCGGGCCACGCCGTCGCGAAGGAGCGCCTGTTCGAAGCCGTCTTTCCCAACCAGCCGGAGGTGCAGCTGGAGGCCATCGAGGTGGTCGCCTATCGGCTGCGCAAGCGCCTCGCTCCCACCGGCGTCCAGCTCGTCACGCTGCGTGGCCTGGGCTACCTGCTGAAGGCACCCGCGTGATCGCCGCCTGGTGGGCACGCCGCTCGCTGCGCGACCGTCTGATGACCGGCATCCTGGTGCCGGTGCTGCTGTTCTCGGTCGTCAACACCTCGGTGCTCTACCGCGAGGCCCTGAAGGCCGCCGACACGGCCTATGACCGGACGTTGCTGGCCACTGCCAAGTCGATCGGCGACCTGCTGGAGGTCAACACCGAGGGCGACCGGCCGCACCTGAAGTCGACGGTGCTCTACTCGGCGCTCGAAGCCTTCGAGGCGGACAACCGCAGTCGCCTGTACTACCGGGTGACGGGCTTCGATGGCGAGACGGTGTCCGGCTTCGAGGGGCTGCCCCCCTGGCACGGCAAGCTGCCGATGACGGGTCCCTACGCCGCCCTGGTCGACTTCTACGACGACCACTACCGCGGCATCCCGGTGCGCGTGGCGGTGCTGCTGCAGCCGGTCACCTGGGCCACCGGCCAGGGCATGGCGACCATCCAGGTGGCCGAGACGCTGGAGCTGCGCGAGACGCTGGCGCGCCGGCTGCTGATCGCCACCGTGTGGCGCCAGGCTGCCCTGCTGGTGCTCATCGCCGGCGTGGTGATCTTCGTCGTGCAGCGCGCGACGCGACCGGTGGGGGAGCTGAGCCGGTCGCTTCGCTCGCGGGCGGAGGGCGACCTGGCACCGCTGGACGGCGGCCCGGTGCCCCGCGAACTGGAGCCGCTGGTCGCGGCGACGAACCACCTCATGGGCCGGCTCAAGCACCTGCTGGACCACCAGAAGCGCTTCGTCAGGGATGCCTCGCACCAGCTGCGCACGCCATTGGCCGTTCTGAAGGCCCAGGTCCAGTCGGCCCAGCGGGGCGACGTCCAGCCTGAACAGGCCTTGATCGAGATAGGCGATACCGTCGAGCGCGCCACTCTGCTGGCCAATCAGATGCTCGCCCTGGCCAAGGTCGAGCAGATCCGCCAGCACGCCGATGCGGCGGCGGTGGACTGGGCCGAGATCGTTCGCGCCGTCGCGCTCGATCTCTCGGCCCTCATCGTCGAGCACCAGCTGGACTTCGACATCGACACCCAGCCGGCGCCGGTCCGGGCGCACGAGTGGGCGCTGCGCGAGCTTTCGCGCAACCTGATCCACAACGCCATCAAGCATGGCCGCGACGGCGGGCGGCTCGCCATCCGGCTCGTCACCGATGGGCGCCATGCCGCGCTGACGGTGTCCGACAGCGGGCCGGGCATCACACCCGACCAGCGCAGCCGCCTCTTCCAGCCTTTCTCGGCCGGCCTCGGCCAGGCCAGCACGCGCAGCGGATCGGGCCTGGGCCTGGCCATCTGCCACGAGATCGTCACCAGCCTGGGCGGCCAGATCGAGCTCGACAACCGGGTCGTGCAAGCAAGCGTCGAGGGAGTGGACGCCACCGTGCGGCTGCCGCTGGCGCCGTCCCGATGAGGGAAAATCGCGCCGTGAAGGAACCCAAGCTGAGCGCCGAACCCGTCCGACTGGACAAGTGGTTGTGGGCCGCGCGATTTTTCAAGACCCGGGCCCTGGCGGTGGAAGCCATCGGCAAGAACCGCATCGAGGTCAACGGACAACCCGCGAAGCCCTCGCGCGACCTGAAGATCGGAGACCGGGTCAGCGTACGCGAGCCGGGCATGCCGCCACGCACGATCGAGGTGCTCGGCCTGAGCGAGATCCGCGGGCCGGCCCCCGTGGCCCAGGCGCTCTACGCCGAGACGCAGGAAAGTCTGGCCGCGCGGGAGGCGGCGAGGGAAAGCCGCCGCCAGGGCATCGAGCCGGCCCAGGCCATCGAGCACGGCCGCCCCACCAAGCGCGATCGGCGCCAGCTGGCCGAGTGGGACCGCTGGAGCGCCTCGGCCGAAGACAACTAGCCGGCCCGCACCAGCACAGATCAGCGGATTTCTCGCGCTCCGGCGCCAAAATCCCTCTTGAACCGGGGGAAAACGGCCCCAATTGGCCTTCCGAACCCGCAATCGAAGCCTTCGAACGACTGCCGACGATGAGCAACAACGACGCCAACCAAGCCTCACCCATCCCCGAATCCACCCAGCCCGATGCCACCGCGCCGAGCCCCAACGGCGCCGATGCGACCGCTTCGCCCGAAGCGCAGCTGGCTCAGGTGAAAGAGCAGTTGAAGGACGCACAGGACGCCTTCCTGCGCGCCAAGGCCGAGACCGAGAACGTCCGCCGCCGGGCCGAAGAAGAGGTCAGCAAGGCCCGCAAGTTCGCGGTCGACTCCTTCGCCGAGAGCCTGCTGCCCGTCAAGGACAGCCTCGAAGCCGCCATTGCCCTGCCCGACGCCCCGGTCGAGAAGGTGCTGGAGGGCGTGCACGCCACCCTGCGCCAGCTGGCCCAGGCGCTCGAGCGCAACAAGGTCCTCGAGATCAACCCGCCTGCCGGCACGAAGTTCGACCCGCATCAGCACCAGGCCATCAGCATGGTGCCGGCCGAGCAGGAGGCCAATACGGTCGTGGCCGTGCTGCAGAAGGGCTACCTGATCGCCGAGCGCGTGCTGCGCCCGGCCCTGGTCACGGTCGCCGCGCCCAAGTGAGCCCGGAGCCCTTGAAGCCAGCGCACTGATCCACACATCGACACCAGACCCCCCGGAATCATCAGGAGAAAGACATGGGAAAGATCATCGGCATTGACCTCGGCACGACCAACTCGTGCGTGGCCGTGATGGAAGGCAACAACACCCGCGTCATCGAGAACTCGGAAGGCGCGCGCACCACGCCGTCGATCATTGCCTACCAGGAAGACGGCGAGATCCTCGTCGGCGCGTCGGCCAAGCGCCAGGCCGTGACCAATCCGAAGCACACCTTCTACGCGATCAAGCGCCTGATCGGCCGCAAGTTCACCGAGAAGGAAGTGCAGAAGGACATCAACCTGATGCCCTACAAGATCCTTGCCGCCGACAACGGCGACGCGTGGGTCGAGGAGCGCGGCAAGAAGCTCGCCCCGCCCCAGATCAGCGCCGAAGTGCTGCGCAAGATGAAGAAGACCGCCGAGGACTACCTCGGCGAGGAAGTGACCGAGGCCGTGATCACGGTGCCGGCCTACTTCAACGACAGCCAGCGCCAGGCCACCAAGGACGCCGGCCGCATCGCGGGCCTGGACGTCAAGCGCATCATCAACGAGCCCACCGCCGCCGCCCTCGCCTTCGGCCTGGACAAGCACGGCAAGGGCGACCGCAAGATTGCCGTGTTCGACCTCGGCGGCGGCACCTTCGACATCTCGATCATCGAGATCGCGGACGTGGATGGCGAGAAGCAGTTCGAGGTGCTGTCGACCAACGGCGACACCTTCCTCGGCGGCGAGGATTTCGACCAGCGCATCATCGATTACATCGTCACCGAGTTCAAGAAGGAACAGGGCGTCGACCTGACGAAGGACGTGCTGGCCCTGCAGCGCCTGAAGGAGGCCGCCGAGAAGGCCAAGATCGAGCTGTCCAACCAGACGCAGACCGACGTCAACCTGCCCTACATCACGGCGGACGCCACCGGCCCGAAGCACCTGAACATCAAGCTCAGCCGCGCCAAGCTGGAGGCGCTGGTCGATGAGCTGATCGAACGCACGATCGAGCCTTGCCGCATCGCCATCAAGGATGCAGGCGTCAAGCTCAGCGACATCGACGACGTCATCCTGGTCGGCGGCATGACCCGCATGCCCAAGGTGCAGGACAAGGTCAAGGAGTTCTTCGGCAAGGAGCCGCGCAAGGACGTCAACCCCGACGAGGCCGTGGCCGTGGGTGCCGCCATCCAGGGCCAGGTGCTGGGCGGCGAGCGCAAGGACGTGCTGCTGCTGGACGTCACCCCGCTGTCGCTCGGCATCGAGACGCTCGGCGGCGTGATGACCAAGATGATCCAGAAGAACACCACCATCCCGACCAAGTTCAGCCAGGTGTTCTCGACCGCCGACGACAACCAGCCGGCGGTGACCATCAAGGTCTACCAGGGCGAGCGCGAGATGGCCTCGGGCAACAAGAGCCTGGGCGAGTTCAACCTCGAGGGCATCCCGCCGGCCCCGCGCGGCATGCCCCAGATCGAGGTGACCTTCGACATCGACGCCAACGGCATCCTGCACGTGAGCGCGAAGGACAAGGGCACCGGCAAGGAGAACAAGATCACCATCAAGGCGAACTCTGGCCTGTCCGAGGAAGAGATCCAGAAGATGGTGAAGGACGCCGAGCTGAACGCCGCCGAGGACAAGAAGAAGCTCGAGCTGGTCCAGGCCCGCAACAACGCCGATGCGATGATCCACTCGGTGAGGAAGAGCCTGGGCGAGCACGGCGAGAAGCTCGACGCCGGCGAGAAGGAGAAGATCGAGGCCGCGCTGAAGGACGCCGAAGAGGCGCTCAAGGGCGACGACAAGGAAGCGATCGACGCCAAGACCGAGGCACTGATGTCGGCCAGCCAGAAGCTGGGCGAGAAGATGTACGCCGATGCGCAGGCGGCTGCCGGTGCGGGCGGCGGCGCGGGTGCCGAGCAGGCATCGCAGCAGGCCCAGGCCCAGCCGGCCGACGAGAACGTGGTCGACGCCGAGTTCAAGGAAGTGAAGAAAGGATAAGCCGTCAGGCGTCGCCTGACGTCCTGTCTCGCCGAGTTCGAGCGTCAGGCCAGCCTGACGCTCGACTCGGCGGCTGCGTTTCAGCACCCTCAGCTATCAACTCATGGCAAAGCGTGACTACTACGAAGTCCTGGGCGTGGCCAAGAACGCCTCCGAGGACGACATCAAGAAGGCCTACCGCAAGCTGGCCATGAAGTACCACCCTGACCGCAACCAGGGTGACGGCGCGAAGGGCGCCGAAGAGAAGTTCAAGGAGGCCAAGGAGGCGTACGAGATGCTGTCGGACGCGCAAAAGCGCGCGGCCTACGATCAGTACGGCCACGCCGGCGTGGATCCGAACGCCGGTGGCTTCCGTGGCGGCCCGGGCCCCGAGGGTTTCGGCGGCTTCGCCGAGGCCTTCGGCGACATCTTCGGCGACATCTTCGGCGGCGCGGGCGGCGCCGCCGGCGGTCGTCGCGGCGGTGGCGGCGGGCAGAAGGTCTATCGCGGCAACGACCTGTCCTACGCGATGGAGATCACCCTGGAGGAAGCGGCACTCGGAAAGGAGAGCCAGATCCGCATCCCGAGTTGGGAGAACTGCGAGACCTGCGGCGGCTCGGGGGCCAAGCCCGGCACCAAGGCCAAGACCTGCACCACCTGCAACGGCGGCGGCACGGTGCACATGCGCCAAGGCTTCTTCTCGATCCAGCAGACCTGTCCGCATTGCCACGGCACCGGCAAGATCATCCCCGAGCCCTGCCCCACCTGCGACGGCGCAGGCCGGATCAAGAAGCAGAAGACGCTCGAGGTCAAGATCCCGGCCGGCATCAACGAGGGCATGCGCATCCGCTCGGCCGGCAACGGCGAGCCGGGCACCAACGGCGGGCCGCCGGGCGACCTGTACATCGAGATCCGGATCAAGCAGCACGACATCTTCGAGCGTGATGGCGATGACCTGCACTGCACCGTGCCGGTCGGGCTGGTGACGGCGGCGCTGGGCGGCAGCGTCGAGGTGCCGACCCTGACGAGCAAGGTCGAGATCGAGATCCCCGAAGGCACCCAGCACGGCAAGACCTTCCGCCTGCGCGGCAAGGGCATCAAGGGCATCCGCTCCAGCTACCCCGGCGACCTGTACTGCCACATCACGGTGGAGACGCCGGTCAAGCTCACCGAACACCAGAAGAAGCTGCTGAAGGAACTGGACGAATCGCTCAAGAAGGGCGGCGACCGGCACTCGCCCAACGCCAAGAGCTGGACCGACCGGGTCAAGGACCTGTTCAAGTAATCCCTACAGGCGGCCGATATGGCCAGGGAAGCCCCCCGGCGATCCACCGGGGCCCCTCTCTGGCTGTCGTCTCCGGCTGCATGCTGTACTGCCCATCGCCACGCCCCGTTGAGCCTGAGCCGGTCTTGCCCGAAGGCCGAAAGGTGCAGCCGTGAGCCGGGCCGACCACGATTTCAGCCAGTGCAAGGCGCTGATCATCGACGGTCACCCGACCTCGCGCAGCATCCTGGCCGCCCAGTTGCGCGACCTCGGCGTCGGCACGGTGGTGCAAGCCAGCCGGATCGCGGACGCCCGCAAGCAGCTCGAGTCGCGAGAGTTCGACGTGGTGCTTTGCGAGCAACACTTCCAGGACGGCAATGCTTCCGGCCAGTCCCTGCTCGACGACCTGCGCCGCGCGCAGCTGCTGCCCTTCTCGACCGTCTTCGTGATGGTGACCGGCGAAGCGAGCTACACCGCCGTCGCCGAAGCCGCCGAATCCGCGCTCGACAGCTACCTCCTCAAGCCCTTTGCGGCCACCTCGCTGGCCGAGCGGCTGCTGGAGGCGCGCAAGCGCAAGCGCGTCCTGCGCGACATCTTCACCGCAGTGGAAACGGGTGATTTCGACCAGGCCGCGAGGCTGTGCCTGGTTCGCTTCCAGGCCCGGGCACCCTACTGGCTCTACGCGGCGCGCATCGGGGCAGAGCTGCTGCTGCGGCTGGGCCAGCACGATGCCGCGCAGCAGCTCTTCCAGGCTGTGATCGACGCCCAGGCGCTGCCTTGGGCGCGTCTCGGCATTGCCAGATCACAGCTCGAAGGCGGCAAGCTCCAGCAGGCCCGTCGCACGCTGGAAGTGCTGATCTCGGACGACCCGAGCCACGCCGACGCGTATGACGTGATGGGGCGCGTGCACGTCGAGCAGGGCTCGCTGGCCGATGCGCTGGAGACCTACCGAATGGCCACGCAGCTCACGCCCGGCTCGATCGAGCGGCTGCAACGGCAAGGCATGCTGGCCTTCTACTGCGGTGAGCATGCGGAAGCTCGTCGCGCCCTCGAGCGCGCCGCAACCATCGGCATCACCTCGAAGCAGTTCGACCTGCAGTCCATGGTGCTGCTGGCCTTCGCGCGCTTCCGCGACAAGGACGGCAAAGGGCTGCAACGCTGCGCCGACAACGTTCGCCACGTGCTTGAGCGCAACGCTTCCAGCGCGCGCCTGCGACGCTTCGGACGCCTGATCGACGTGTTGATCCTCATGCTGGGGCGGCAGGTGGCTCGCGCGCTGGAGGAGCTGCGCGACATGGCGCAGGAAGTGCGCCAGCCGGGCTTCGACATAGAGGCCGCTCTCAACCTGATCAGCCTGCTGTCCGAGCTGGCCGCCGCCGAGCTCCAGCTGGAAGAGGCAAGCCGCTGGGTCGACGCGATCGCCTTGCGCTTTTGCGTTTCGAAGAGCTTTTCAGAGCTGCTGGCCAAGGCCGCCGGCGCCCATCCGCCCTACGCCGAGCAAGCCCGGGCTGCCCATGCCAAGGTCACTGCGCTGGCCGAGTCGGCGATGAACCACAGCCTGAACGGGGAACCTCGCGCGGCCGCCAAGGCCTTGCTTGCCCACGGCGCGCAGACGCAGAACACCAAGTTGGTGGACATGGCGCGCATGGTGCTGCAGCGGCATGCGGAGAAGATCGACGATGCCGCCGACCTTCATGCGATGGCAGATGAACTGCACGCCAAGCTTGCCAGCGCCGGCATGCCGGGCTTCGGTTCGGGCCAGCGGCAATCCGGAGGCGTCGCCTTGCGCGCGAGCACACCGCCCGCCCCTGCCGCGGCCGGCACCGAAGCGCCGCCGGCCGCGTTGCCCGCGGCCTAGAACAGGCTCTGCTGAACCGGCGCATCGCCCGACTCTTTCGCGCCTGGCCGCTGCGGCCTTTCGAAGCGCGTGAGGTCCAGCGAGATCCGCTCCTCGTTCAGGCCCAGGCGCGCCACGGCCTTGTCGAAGCGCTGGCGGACAAGCTGGGCCCAGATCCCTTCGCCGCTCATGCGCTTGCCGTAGCGCGAGTCGTAATCCTTGCCTCCTCGCATCTCCCTCAGCCGGGCCATCACCCGCTTGGCCCGATCGGGAAAATGAACTTCCAGCCACTGCTGGAACAGTGGGTTCACCTCCCATGGCAGGCGAAGGACGATGCTGAACGCATGCTTTGCGCCTGCCTGCGCAGCTGCCTCGAGGATGCGCTCCATCTCCGGCTCGTTGATGAACGGGATGACCGGCGAGACGCTGACGCCTACGGGGATGCCCGCCGACGCCAGCCTCTCGACTGTCTTCAGTCTCCTTTCGGGGTGGGCGGCGCGCGGCTCGAGGATGCGCGCCAGCCCGGAATCGAGCGTGGTGATCGAGACGTAAGCCGCCGCCATGCGCTCGCCGGCCATCGGCGCGATGAGGTCGATGTCTCGCTCGATGCCTGAAGACTTGGTGATGACGGAAAAAGCGTGCTTGAACTCGCTGAGCACCTGGATCACCGAGCGGGTGATCTTGAGCCTCCTCTCCGCCGGCTGGTACGCGTCCGTCGCGGAGCCGATGTTGAGCATGAGGGGCTCGTAGCTCGGGCTCATCAGGGTGGCGCGCAACCGTTCTGCCGCATTCAGCTTGGCAAAGATGCGGGTCTCGAAGTCGATGCCCGGCGACAGGTTGAAGTAGCTGTGCGTCGGCCGCGCGAAGCAGTAGATGCAACCGTGCTCGCAGCCGCGGTAGGGGTTGATCGAGAGATCGAAGTTGACGTCCGGCGAGTCGTTGCCGTTGAGGATGGACTTGACCCGCTGCTCGAAGACCTGCGTGGCGGGAGGCAGGGCCTCCTCGCTCGCCTGCTGGTCGAGGGTGCCCCAGCCGTCGTCGAAGCTCTCGTGGCGCTCGATCGTGAAGCGGTGCTCAATGGCCCAGCCCGTGCCGCGCCCCTTGGGTGGCACGACGAGCATGGGCTGCTCCGCGCATTCCGGCGCGGGGCGCTGCAGGGGAAGACGACTTGGCATACTGTGAATATATACAGTATCCAGCCATTGGCCAACACCCCGCCGCTGCGAGGTCGTCGCGGTCAGTATTCCTGCGAGTAGGCGTCCGGCGCGAGGTTGTCGAACTTGGTGTTCTGCTTGATGAAGGCGAGCTTCACCGTGCCGACCGGCCCGTTACGCTGCTTGCCGATGATGATCTCGGCCACGCCCGGTTCCTTCGACTCCTTGTTGTAGTACTCGTCGCGGTAGATGAACATGATCACGTCCGCGTCCTGCTCGATGGCACCCGATTCGCGCAGGTCGCTCATCATCGGCCGCTTGTCCGTGCGGGTCTCCACCGAGCGGTTGAGCTGAGACAACGCAATCACCGGGCAGTGCAGCTCCTTCGCCAAGGCCTTCAGGCCGCGCGAGATCTCGCTGATCTCGGTGGCGCGGTTCTCGCCGCTGGAGCTGCTGGTGCCGCTCATCAGCTGCAGGTAGTCGATCACGATCAGGCCCAGCTTGCCGCACTGGCGAGCCTGACGACGCGAACGGGCACGAAGCTCCGCGGGGTTCAGTGCGGGCGTCTCGTCGATGAAGATCGACGCTTTCGACAGCTTGTCCACCGCTTCGGTGAGGCGGCCCCAGTCGTCATCGCGCAGGCGTCCGGTGCGAAGGCCCGACTGGTCGATGCGGCCGAGCGAACCCACCATCCGCAACGCAAGCTGCGAGGCGCCCATTTCCATCGAGAACACCACCACCGGAAGGCCCTCGTTCACGGCCACGTTCTCGGCGATGTTCAGCGCGAAGGCGGTCTTGCCCATCGAAGGGCGGGCCGCCAGGATGATGAGGTCGCCGCCCTGCAAACCAGCGGTCATCCGATCCATGTCGAAGAAGCCGGTACGCACGCCGGTGACATCCTCGGCTCCGTTCTCGGCGAGCTCCGTCACTCGGTCGATCAGCTCCATCACCAGCTGATCCATGCTCTGGAAGCCCTGCTTCGTGCGCTGGCCCTCCTCGCCGATCTTGAAGATCTTGCCCTCAGCCTCGTCGAGGATCTGGGAAACCTGCCGGCCCTGCGGGTTGAAGGCCGCGGTCGCGATCTCGTCACTTGCCGCGATCAGCTTGCGCAGGATCGCTCGCTCGCGAACGATCTCGGCATACCGGCGCAGGTTGGCCGCGCTCGGAACGCTCTGCGCCAGGGCGTTGAGGTAGGCCAGGCCGCCGCACTCCTCCGCCTTGCCGAGCGACTGCAACTGCTCGAAGACGGTGATCACGTCGGCGGGCTTGGTCGCGCTGATCAGCCCCCCGATGGCGCCGAAGATCAGCCGGTGCTCGTAGCGGTAGAAGTCCGTCTCGTTGAGCACGTCGGCGGCCCGGTCCCAGGCGCCGTTGTCGAGCAGCAGGCCGCCCAGCACGCTCTGTTCGGCCTCGATGGAGTGCGGCGGCACCCTGAGCTTCGCGACTTCGTCGTCGCGCGGCTGGGCGCGGGGGTCGTGGGCGTCGAAGATCGAGGACATCAATCGATCCTATGAAGCAAGGAACTGACCGCGATAGGGACAACTGCTGAGCCCCGGCGGCGTCGAGTTGGCACGCTGTGGGCAACTCTGTGCACATCCCTGTGGGCAGTGTCCTTGAACCGGTGAATAACGGACTGCCGAAATGAAAGAGGCCGGCAAAGCCGGCCTCCTGGTGTGGCGAAGCTATCGATCAGTCGGTTTCGCCGACCACCTTCACGGTGATTTCCACCACGACGTCGGTGTGGGCCGCGACGCTGACGGGGAACTCGCCGACGGACTTCAGCGGGCCGTTGGGCAGGCGAACCTGTGCCTTGGCGACCTGGAAGCCGGACTTGCCGAGCGCTTCGGCGATGTCACCGTTGGTGACCGAGCCGAAGAGGCGGCCGTCGACGCCGGCCTTCTGGCTGATCGTGACCGTCAGGCCGGCCAGCTTCTCGCCGACCGCTTGGGCGGCAGACAGCTTCTCGGCAGCAACCTTCTCGAGCTCGGCACGGCGGGCCTGGAATTCCTGGATCGCGGCCTCGGTGGCGCGGCGGGCGCGCTTGGTCGGGATCAGGAAGTTGCGAGCGAAGCCGTCCTTGACCTTGACGATGTCGCCGAGGTTGCCCAGGTTGGCCACCTTGTCCAGCAGAATGACTTGCATGGGTGGGCTCCTCAGACCTTGTGTTGATCGCTGTACGGCAGCATCGCCAGGAAGCGCGAGCGCTTGATGGCGGTGGTCAGCTGGCGCTGGAAGAAGGCGCGCGTCCCGGTCAGGCGGGCCGGCGTGATCTTGCCGTTCTCACCGATGAAGTCGCGCAGCAGGTCGACGTCCTTGTAGTCGATCGACTCGACGCCGGTCACGGTGAAGCGGCAGAACTTCTTGCGACGGAACAGCAGCGACTGCTGGTTGCGCTTAGGACGGCGATCCTTGGAAAAACGGGACTTGGGCGGGGGCATGATGACCTCTGTAAATGTCTATCCGGTGTTTGAACAGGTGCTTCGGGTCCGTCGCTTCAGGTTTCGAGCTCGGTCACGTGGAACACGAGGCCCTTGCCGTTGCGCGAGGCGGCCAGGAATCCGGCGAACTGTGCCGGGCTTCCGAGCGCCAGGGCCGCGGCGGGCCGCGTGATCGCCCCGATCGCCACCGCCTTGAGCTGCATCGCAACCTGGCGGGGCTGGCCGTCTTCGGTCACCTGGGACTGGTGCTTGAGCACCAGGTCCAGGGCCGGGAGACCGGCCGGGGTGTAACGCATCGCGCCTCGCTCGACCACCTCGGCTGCCAGGATGAGCCGGTTCACGGCTTCACCTCGGCCCGGGGCGACGAACCTTCAGGCTTCAGGCGGCGGACTCCTGGGCGGCCTTGCGGGCCTCTTCCTTCTCGACCGACTTCATCATCACAGACGGGGCCGTCTCGGCCTTGTCGGTCTTGACGGTCAGGTGGCGAAGGACCGCGTCGTTGAAGCGGAAGCCAGTCTCGAGCTCGGTCAGGACCTCCTTCGAGCACTCGATGTTCAGGCACAGGTAGTGCGCCTTGGCGAGCTTCTGGATCATGTAGGCCAGTTGGCGGCGGCCCCAGTCTTCCACGCGGTGAACCTTGCCGCCACCGTTGGTGACGAGGTTCTTGTAGCGCTCCAGCATGGCTGGAACCTGTTCGCTCTGATCCGGATGGATCAGCAGAATGATCTCATAGTGACGCATGAACACTCCTTGAGGATTTCCGTGGATGGAAAGCCGCCCGGTGCGTCGCGTGACCGGTGCAGCAAGGGAAGGAAAGCCGAACATCATAGCACAAGGGCCGGGTTTCCCCGGCCCTCGGCTTGGCGGCCAGTGCCAGCCCGCTCAGCGGCGCTCGGCCAGCCGGGTCCAGGTCTCGATCACCGAATCCGGGTTCAGCGACATCGACGCGATGCCCTCGGCCGCCAGCCAGTCGGCGAAGTCGGGATGGTCGCTCGGGCCCTGGCCGCAGATGCCGACGTACTTGCCGGTCGCCCGGCAGGCGGCGATGGCGCGCGAGATCATGGCCTTGACCGCCGGGTCGCGCTCGTCGAAGTCCTCGGCCAGTTGCTCCAGACCCGAGTCGCGGTCGAGGCCCAGCGTCAGCTGCGTCAGGTCGTTCGAGCCGATGGACATGCCGTCGAAGTGCTCCAGGAACTGCTCCGCCAGGATGGCGTTGCTCGGCACCTCGCACATCATGATCAGCTTCAGGCCGTTCTGGCCGCGCTTGAGGCCCCGCTCCGCCAACATGGCCGCGACGCGCTCGGCCTGGCGCACGGTGCGCACGAAGGGCACCATGATCTCGACGTTGGTCAGGCCCATGTCGTTGCGCACGCGCTTGAGCGCCTCGCACTCCATGCCGAAGGCGTCGGCGAATTCGCTGTTGATGTAGCGCGAGGCGCCGCGGAAGCCAAGCATCGGGTTCTCTTCGTCGGGCTCGTAGCGGGAGCCGCCGATCAGCTTCTTGTACTCGTTGGACTTGAAGTCCGACAGGCGCACGATCACCGGCTTGGGCCAGAAGGCCGCCGCGATGGTCGCGATGCCCTCCGCGACCTTGTCGACATAGAACGCGCGCGGCGATGCGTGGCCGCGGGCCACCGACTCGACGGCCTTCTTCAGGTCGGCATCGACGTTGGGATAGTCGAGGATCGCCTTCGGGTGCACGCCGATGTTGTTGTTGATGATGAACTCGAGGCGGGCCAGGCCCACGCCAGAGTTGGGCAGCTGGGCAAAGTCAAACGCCAGTTGGGGGT
>CAMLGG010000078.1 GCA_946479475.1 uncultured Ideonella sp.
CCGCCGCTGGCGTTGGGGTCGAGGTACTGCAGCTTGAGGTACCTCCAGCTCGGCGCGGTGGCGAAGTCGTCCGGGTTCCACACCGGGCAGAAGTAGGCCAGCGGCGGGTTGCGACCGGCCGAGCGCACGTGGCCACCGGTCTGGCTGGTCAGACCGAACTGCAGGGTCTGCAGCGAGTCGGGCACGCAGGTGGGCGCGACGGTGAGCCAGTCCGCGGTCGCGTGCGCTGCGGAGTGCAGGGCGCAGAGGGCGCAGAAGGCGGCGCCGGCGAGCGGGCGCCGCAAGCTGGTCGGGATCATGGTGGTCTCCTTGGGGGTGGGCACGGAACGATCGGGCCTCGCCAGCTTCCGGCCGGCCGTCTTACCGATGCCCTACGGGGACCTCACCGCAACCACCGAGAACAGGGGAGGCGGCGCACCGCCCCGGTTCAGCCGCGCCAGGCGGGCAGGCCCAGCTCGACGGCCAGGCGCCGGGTCTCTTCCGAGGGCCCGAGGCCGCCGGCCACCGAGAGCATGGCGCAGCAGGCCCGCCAGGCGCGCAGGGCCTCGGCGTGGTCGCCCAGGCGCGACTGCAGGCGCATCAGCCGCCGGTGGAGCGACTCGGCCAGCGGCTCGGCATCGAGCGCCCGCTCGTACAGCTGGATCGACGCCGGCGCATCCACCGCCTCGATGTGCGCGGCCAGCTGCGCCACGGTCACGACGAAGCGCTGGCGGTAGCGCTGGCGTGCCGCCAGCACCCAGTCGGCGTCGTCCTCGTTGGCCAGGAAGGCGCCGCGCATGAGCGACAGCAGTTCCTGCCCCCAGTTGCGCAGCTCGTCCAGCGGCGCGTCGTGCGCCGAGCCGATGCGCTGCATCAGCGCGTGCAGGGCGCCGACGTCGCTCCAGACCCACCTGGGGTCCAGCGAGAGCTTGCCGCCCTCGAGCCGCACCAGGCGCGGATCGTCCAGCAGGCGGCGCAGGCGCAGCAGGGCGACGTCGAAGGACTTGCGCTGCGCAGCCGGCTCGGCCTCGGGCCAGAGCCAGTCGAGCAGGGCGGCCACGGGCAAGGGGCTTTCGCCGTGCGCCAGCAGGGCGCGCAGCAGGTCGAGCGGGCGCTGGGCCGTCTTGCCGCTGCTGCGGGCCAGGGGCTCGTCGTCGAGCAGCGCCTCGAACTCGCCGAAGCCGCGCAGCACGAGCGGCCAGGGCCAGGCCTGCAACGCCGCGTCCGGCCCGGGCAGGCGGTGCAGGCGGACGAAGCGGCGCAGCCACGCCGGCTCCATCTCGTGGGCCAGCGCCAGGCGGGCCAGCTCGGCGATCCGCCCGGGCAGCCACCAGACGGCGGTGGTGCGGAAGCCGCGCCGGGCGCCTTCGGCCATGGCGGGGCGCAGTTCGGCCAGGGCCTCTTCCTGCCGGCCCAGGCCGAGCAGGGCGCTGGCGCGCATCAGCCGTGCGGTGAAGACGAGCAGGCCGGCGTCGATGGGCGCGGCAGCCGCCAGGGCCTGGTCGAATCGCTCCAGCGCCGCGGCCGGATCGCCCGCCTCGAGCAGCGCCTGGCCCAGACTCAGGGCGTGGGTTGCCGTGCGATAGGGGCCGCCGATCTCGGCCGAGTTGTCCAGCGCCGCCCGGGCCAGCTCGACGGCCTGGGCGGCCTCGCCGCGCAGCAGCGCCAGGCCGGCGTGGAAGTGCCAGTAGTGCGTCTGGTCGGCCTGCGGGCCGCGGTCCAGCACCGGACGCATCGCATCCAGGTGGGCCTGGGCGGCCTCGGCGTCGTGCGCGGCGAGGGCCAGTGCGGCGCCGTGGGCGTGCAGCGCGTACTTGTGCTCGCGCAGGCCATGCTTGCGCACGAGCTGCAGCGCCGCGTCGATGGCCTGCCGGCCGCGCTCGAACTGCGCCGCGTAGCGGGCGTGGGTGGCCAGCGTCTCCAGCCAGACGAGCGCCTCGCCCGGCAGCAGGCCCGTCATGTCCAGGCCGGGCAGGGCATCGACGATCAGGCTGGCGCGGCCGAACTCCCCGCGCCACAGGTGGTACTGGGCGAGGAAGGTGGCCAGCTTCAGCCGGGTCGCGCCGGGCTTCAGCTGGCGCACCAGCGTGGCGCCACGCTCGGCCCAGCGGGCGAGAAGCGGATGCGATGGATTGCGCAGCAGGATGCCGATCCCGCAGGCGAGCACGCGGGCCTCGAGCTCGTCCGAGGCCCAGGCGGCCCGCCCGTCGCCCTGCGGCAGGCAGCTTCCCAGCTGCTCGATCCAGCCGTCCAGAGGCTCCAGCGGGCCCTCGTCGACGTAGAAGCTCTCGATGATCGCCGCCAGGCACAGCAGCTGGCCCAGCCTTTCGCCTTGGGCGGAGAACCGGTGGTAGGCCGCTTCGAGCAGGGCCCGGGATTCGGTCACGTCCAGCGCGGCGTCGACCCGCGTCGCCCAGTAGCAGGCCCAGGGGGCTTCGGCGGCGCGGGCGGGGGTGACGGGCGGCAGGTGCAGCTGCGGCCAGAGCACGGGCTGGGCCAGCAGGCCCGGCGTGGCGGCCGACAGTTCCTGTTCGGTCGGTGCGGAGGCCATGGCGCGACGGACGTTGCCACGCAGTGTGGAAGCGGGCTACGGCGGTGTCAACGCGGGCAGCTAAAATGCCCGGTTCCCCACGACAAGAAACCCGCGGCCTCCAGCTTGCCCCAAGCTCGCCGCGCGGCACAGGAGTTCGCATGGCCGGTCATTCCAAATGGGCCAACATCCAGCATCGCAAAGGCCGCCAGGACGAGAAGCGCGGCAAGGCCTGGACGCGGGTGATCCGTGAAATCATGGTCGCGGCCCGGCTGGGCGGCGGCGACCCGAACGCCAACCCGCGCCTGAGGCTGGCGGTCGAGAAGGCCAAGGCGGTCAACCTGCCGGTCGACACCGTCAAGCGCAACATCGACAAGGCCACCGGCAACCTCGAGGGCGTCGACTACGAGGAGATCCGCTACGAGGGCTACGGCATCGGCGGCGCGGCCATCATCGTCGACTGCATGACCGACAACCGGGTGCGCACCGTGGCCGAAGTCCGGCACGCGTTCAGCAAGCACGGCGGCAACCTCGGCACCGAGGGCTCGGTGGCCTTCCAGTTCAAGCACTGCGGCCAGCTGGTCTTCGCGCCAGGCACCTCTGAAGACAAGGTGATGGAGGCGGCGCTCGAAGCCGGCGCCGAGGACGTGATCACCGGCGAGGACGGCTCGATCGAGGTGCTGACCGCGCCGGGCGACTTCGAGGCGGTGAAGAACGCCCTCGAGGCAGCCGGCCTCAAGCCCGAGATCGCCGAGGTGACGATGCGCGCCGAAAACACGATCGAGCTGAGCGGCGAGGACGCCGCGCGCATGCAGAAGCTGCTCGACGTGATCGAGGACCTCGACGACGTGCAAGAGGTCTATCACAACGCGGATCTCCAAGAATGAACGTTCTCGTGATCGGCGGCGGCGGCCGCGAACATGCCCTCGCCTGGAAGCTCGCCGCGAGCGAGAAGGTGCAGCACGTCTACGTGGCACCCGGCAACGGCGGCACGGCGCTGGACAAGCGCCTGACCAACGTCCCGATCACCGACCTGGAACAGCTGGCCGACTTCGCCGTGGCGCAGAAGGTCGGGCTGACGGTGGTGGGGCCGGAGGCGCCCCTGTCGCAGGGGGCGGTCGACATCTTCCGCGCCCGCGGCCTTCGGGTCTTCGGTCCGACGAAGGCGGCGGCGCAGCTCGAGAGCTCCAAGGCCTTCGCCAAGGACTTCATGAAGCGCCACGGCATCCCGACCGCGGCCTACGAGACCTTCACCGACCCGGCGGCGGCCCATGCCTGCGTCGACAAGCTCGGCGCGCCCATCGTCGTCAAGGCCGACGGCCTGGCGGCGGGCAAGGGCGTGGTGGTCGCGATGACGCTGGAGGAGGCTCACGAGGCCGTGCGCTTCATGCTGGAGGACAACACCCTCGGCGTGCAGCACAACGCGGGCGGCGCCCGGGTGGTCATCGAGGAGTTCCTGCAGGGCGAGGAGGCCAGCTTCATCGTCCTGTGCGACGGCAGGAACGTGCTGCCTCTGGCCACCAGCCAGGACCACAAGCGCGTCGGCGATGGCGACACCGGCCCGAACACCGGCGGCATGGGCGCGTACTCGCCCGCGCCCGTGGTCACGCCCAACGTGCACGCCCGCGCGATGCACGAGATCATCCTGCCCACCGTGGCCGGCATGGCCAAGGACGGCATCCCGTTCACCGGCTTCCTCTATGCCGGCCTGATGATCGACGCCAACGGCCAGCCCAAGACCCTCGAGTTCAACACCCGCATGGGCGACCCCGAGACCCAGCCGATCATGATGCGGCTCAAGAGCGACCTGGTCGACGTGCTGGGCCACGCCTGCGACGGCACCCTGGACAAGGTCGAGCTGAACTGGGATCGCCGCTTCGCGCTGGGCGTCGTCATGGCCGCCGCCGGCTACCCCGCCTCGCCCCGCAAGGGCGACGAGATCACCGGCCTGCCGGCCGACGCCGCCGGCACGGAAGACTCGGTTGTCTTCCACGCGGGCACGGCGATGCACGACGGCAAGCTGGTGACCAGCGGCGGGCGCGTCCTGTGCGTGACGGCGCTGGGCGATTCGGCCCGCGCGGCCCAGCACCGTGCCTACGAGGTGCTGCAGGACATCCGCTTCGACGGCGCGATCTTCCGCTCCGACATCGGCCACCGTGCCATCAAGCGGTAGCCCGGGCAGTCATCTGGCCCGGGCGCTGTTGCGCCTGGCCGGCTGGCAGCTGCAGTTCGACGGCCTGCCGGCCCGCCAGGGCGTGCTGATCGCCTACCCCCACACCTCCAACTGGGACTTCGTGGTCGGCGTGCTCGCCAAGTGGGCGATCGGCCTGCAGTTCGCGTTCTGGGGCAAGGACAGCCTGTTCCGCATCCCGCTGTTCGGGCCCTGGCTGCGCTGGCTGGGCGGCATCCCGGTCGACCGCTTCAACGCCCGCGGCGTGGTGGCCGACATGGTCCGCCGCTTCGAGCAGGCGAGGGCGGATGACGAGTACCTCTGGCTCGCGCTGGCGCCCGAAGGCACGCGCCGCTACCAGCCGCATTGGCGCAGCGGCTTCTACCAGGTCGCATTGCAGGCCGGCGTACCCTTGGGCCTGGCCTTCTTCGACTATCGGCGCAAGCGCATCGGCGTCCTGGGGTTCGTGCGGCTGAGCGGTGACCGCGAAGCCGATCTGGCGAGCATCGGCACCGCCTATGCCGGTGTCGCCGGCAGGCACCCGGCCCTGTCGGCGCCCGTTGTCTTCAAGGAGTGAGCCCATGAGCTTCGACGCCGCCGCCGCGCGCGCCTACTTCACCGGACTGCAATCGCGCATAGTCGATTCGCTGGCGTCATTGGATGGCAAGCCCTTCCTCAGCGACTCCTGGACGAGGGATCCGGGCGAGCGCCTGCAAGGAGACGGCATCTCGCGCCTGGTCGAGGAAGGAAACCTCTTCGAGCGCGGCGGCTGCAACTTCAGCCACGTGCGTGGTCCGGCCATGCCGGCCTCGGCCACCGCGCACCGCCCCGCGCTGGCCGGTGCGCCTTTCGAGGCGATGGGTGTCTCGCTGGTGCTCCACCCGCGCAACCCGCACGTGCCGACGGTGCACATGAACGTGCGACTGTTCGCGGCGATGCCGAAGGATGCGGAGCCGGTCGTGTGGTTCGGCGGCGGGATGGACCTGACGCCCTACTACGGCGTCGAGGCCGATGCGGTGCACTTCCATCGCACCTGCCGCGATGCGCTGGCACCTTTCGGCGCAGAGTTCCATCCGCGTTTCAAGCGCTGGTGCGACGAGTACTTCTTCCTCAAGCACCGCAACGAGCCGCGCGGCATAGGCGGCGTGTTCTTCGACGACTTCAACGAGCTGGGCTTCGACCGCAGCTTCGAGATGACGCAGGCCGTGGGCGATGCCTTCCTGGCCGCCTACACGCCCATCGTGGAGCGCCGGCGCGAAATGCCCTACGGCGAGCGCGAGCGCGACTTCCAGGCCTACCGCCGCGGCCGCTATGTCGAGTTCAACCTGGTGTTCGACCGCGGCACCTTGTTCGGCCTGCAGTCGGGCGGCCGCACCGAGGCCATCCTGATGTCGATGCCGCCGATCGTGCGCTGGCGCTACGACTGGCATCCGGAGCCGGGCACGCCCGAGGCGCGGCTGTACACCGATTTCCTCCGCCCGCGTGAGTGGGCCGAAGAGAAGGCCTGAAGATGGCGGCACGCCGCATCGGCATCTATGGAGGCAGCTTCGACCCGCCGCACCTCGCGCACCTGGCGCTGGCTCGCGTCGCCCGGGACCAGCTCGCCCTGGACGAACTGCGGCTCATGCCCGCCGGCCATCCCTGGCAGAAGCCCGGCCTGCACACGCCAGGCGAGCAGCGCGAGGCGATGACGAGGTTGCTCGTCGCCGACGAGCCCGGCCTGGTCGTCGACGGCCGCGAGCTGCATCGCGCCGGCGCCAGCTACACGGTCGACACCCTGCGCGAGCTGGCCGCCGAAATGCCCGGCGCGGAGCTCTTCCTCGTCATGGGCGCGGACCAGTTCGCCAAGCTCGACACCTGGCACGAGGCGCGCGAGCTGCCGCGCCTGGCCACGCTCGCCGTGGCCGCCCGCCAGGGCCAGGCGGTCCAGCCGCCCGCCGGCTGGGCCGGCCCGCCGCTTGCCTGGCGCGAGCTTGCCCTGCCGCGCATCGACATCTCGGCCACCGGCGCGCGGCGAATGGCCGCTGCCGGCGAACCCCTGGCCCCGCTGGTGGGCGAGGCGGTCGCAGGCTATATTGACCAACACCAGCTTTACCGGGCGTCCCCCGGCTCCTGAATGGACATCCGCAAACTGCAACGCGCCATCGTCGATGGCCTCGAGGACGTGAAGGCCCAAGGCATCGTGGTCTTCAACACCGAGCACCTCTCGCCGCTTTTCGAGCGGGTCATCGTGGCCTCCGGCACCAGCAACCGCCAGACCAAGGCGCTGGCCGCCAGCGTGCGCGACGCGGTGAAATCGAAAGGCATGCCGGTGCTGCGCACCGAGGGCGAGGACAACGGCGAGTGGATCATCGTCGACTGCGGCGCCGCGGTCGCGCACATCATGCAGCCCGCGATCCGCGACTACTACCGCCTGGAGGAGATCTGGGGCGGCAAGCCGGTGAAGCTCAAGCTCGGCAACGAGAAGACGTCGCTGCCCAAGGCTTCCGAAGGCATGGACGACGAAGAAGAGGACGAGGCCCCCGCGAGGAAGAAGCCGGCGGCGAAGAAGTCCGCCGCCCACGCGGCGCCGACCGAGAAGTCCGATGCCGGCCGCGCCGCGCTGGGCAGTTCGACTGCGAAGCGCCGCGGCGGCGACGGTGCCTCGGCCGCCAGGAAGCCGGCTCCCGCGCGCAAGGTGACGAGCGGCCGTGCAACGACGGGCTCCCCGGCGCCGGCCAGGAAGGCGGTGGCCAAGACGGCACCGGCGAAGGCTCCCGCGAAGGCTCCCGCGAAGAAGGCCGTCGCCAAGGCGCCGGCACGCAAGGCCACCGTGGCAAAGAAGGCCGCGCCGGCGCGCAAGAGCGCCCGCTGATCCGCGGCGCCGATGCGGCTGTTGATCGCGGCAGTCGGCCAGCGCCAGCCGGCCTGGGCCGACGCCGCCTACGAAGACTTCGCCAAGCGCTTCCCGCCCGAGATGCGGTTGGAGCTCAAGGCCGTGAAGGCCGAGCCGCGCAGCGGCGGCAAGACGGCGGCCCAGCTGATGGCGGCTGAAGCGCAGCGCCTGGATGGGGCCTGCCCCAAGGGTGCCCGTCGCGTGCTGCTCGACGAGCGTGGCACGCGGCTGACCACGGTCCAGCTCGCAGAGCGCATGCAGGCCTGGCGCGGCGAGGGCCGTGACGTCGCCTTCCTGATCGGCGGCCCGGACGGGCTGGACCCTTCGCTGAAGGCCAGCGCCGAGGAGTCGATGCGCCTGTCCGACCTCACGCTGCCGCACGCCTTCGTGCGGGTGCTGCTGGCCGAGGCGCTGTACCGGGCCTGGTCGCTCGCGATCGGCCACCCTTACCACCGAGAGTGATGCACGAGTTCGTCTACCTCGCGTCGCAGAGTCCGCGCCGTCGACAGCTGCTCGACCAGCTTGGCGTGCGTCACGAGCCGCTGCTGGCCGAGGCGGACGAAGACGCCGAAAGCCTGGAGGCCACGCGGCACGGCGAGCTGCCGCGGGCGTATGTCGAGCGGGTCACCCGTGCCAAGCTCGCCGCCGCACGCAGGCGTCTCCAACGCCGTGGCCTGCCGCCGGCGCCCATCCTCTGCGCCGACACCACCGTCGCCCTCGGCCGCCGCATCCTCGGCAAGCCGGTGGACGCAGCCGATGCCGCTGCCACGCTGTCCGCCCTTTCCGGCCGCAGCCACCGCGTGCTGACCGCGGTGGCGGTGTGGGACGGCCGTAGAACGGCCTTCGCCCTCAGCGATTCGCACGTGCGTTTCGCCCGGCTGCCGGCCGAGGTCATCGAGGCCTACGTCGCCGGGGGAGAGCCGTTCGGCAAGGCCGGCTCGTACGCCATCCAGAGCTCGCTGGCCGGCTGGATAGAGCGCATCGCCGGAAGCTACTCCGGTATCATGGGTTTGCCCCTCTACGAGACCACCCAGCTGTTGCGCCGCGCCCGCGTGCGCTGCTGACAAGCCGGGGCGAGGCCCCATGCACGACATCCTGATCAACTGGGCCCCGCAGGAGACGCGGGTGGCCCTCATCGAGAACGGCGCCATCCAGGAGCTGCACATCGAGCGCACGCTGGAGCGCGGCCTGGTCGGCAACATCTACCTGGGCAAGGTCGCCCGCGTGCTGCCCGGCATGCAGAGCGCCTTCATCGACATCGGCCTGGAGCGTGCCGCCTTCCTCCACGTGGCAGACCTGCACATCGCGGGCTTCAACCCCCGCGCCGGCAACGAGAGTTCGCCGCCTCCGCCGATCGAGAAGCAGGTCTTCGAAGGCCAGACGCTGACGGTGCAGGTGGTGAAGGACCCGATAGGCACCAAGGGCGCGCGGCTGTCCACGCAGATCAGCATCGCCGGTCGCATGCTGGTCTTCCTGCCGCAGGACGACCACATCGGCATCTCCCAGAAGATCGGCTCGCCCGAGGCGAGGGAGCAGCTGCGCGCCCGCATGCAGGCGCTGGTCGGCAAGCCGGAGGAGGGAGGCGGCGGCGGCTTCATCCTGCGCACCAACGCGGAGGAGGCGACCGACGCGGAGCTGGCCGACGACATCGACTACCTGCGCAAGACCTGGTCCCAGATCCGCCAGCGCGCGCTGGCCCAGCCGGCCGGCACGCTGCTGCACCAGGACCTGAGCCTGACCGAGCGCGTGTTGCGCGACCTGACCACCGAGTCCACCCAGTCCATCCGCATCGACTCGAAGATGCAGTTCGACCGGCTCAAGGCCTTCGGCGCGGTCTACACGCCCACGGCCGTCGCCAAGCTGGAGCATTACCGCGGCGAACGCCCGATCTTCGACCTCTACGGCATAGAGGAGGAGATCTCGCGTGCGCTGGCCCGGCGCGTGGAGCTGAAGTCCGGCGGCTACCTCATCGTCGACCAGACCGAGGCGCTGACCACGATAGACGTGAACACCGGCGGCTTCGTCGGCGCGCGCAACTTCGACGACACCATCTTCAAGACCAACCTCGAGGCGGCGCAGGCCATCGCGCGCCAGCTGCGGCTGCGCAACCTGGGCGGCATCATCATCGTCGACTTCATCGACATGGTGAGGGAGGACCACCAGCAGGCGGTGCTGGCCGAGTTCCGCAAGCAGCTCAGCCGCGACCGCACCAAGACGACGGTCAGCGGCTTCACCCAGCTCGGCCTGGTCGAGATGACCCGCAAGCGCACGCGCGAGTCGCTGGCCCACATGCTGTGCGAGCCCTGCCCCACCTGCCAGGGCCGCGGCCAGGTCAAGACCGCGCGCAGCGTCTGCTACGACGTGCTGCGAGAGATCCTCCGCGAGGCGCGCCAGTTCAATCCGAAGGAGTTCCGCGTCGTCGCGAGCGCCGCGGTGGTCGAGATGCTGCTCGACGAGGAGAGCTCGCACCTCGCGGACCTTTCCGCCTTCATCGGCAAGCCGATCTCGCTTTCGGCCGAGCCGACGATGAATCCGGAGCAGTACGACATCGTGCTGCTCTGAGTTGCCTCGGGCTCTCGTCCCGGCGCTGGCGCGCGGCCCTTCGCAGCCATGAACGGCGATCCGCGCTCGCACGGCCTGTGGGAGGCCTCGGCCCCCGAGGCGCTCCCGGCACCGCCATTGACCGAGGACCTGGTGGCCGAGGTCGCCATCGTCGGAGCGGGCTACACGGGTCTTTCGGCGGCACTGCACCTCGCCGAGGCGGGTGCATCGGTGGTCGTTCTGGAAGGAGCCGGCATCGGCTTCGGCGGGTCCGGCCGGAACGTCGGGCTGGTCAACGCAGGCCTGTGGCTCATGCCCTCCCGGCTCCGACAGGTGCTGGGCGAAACCCACGGCCCGCGGCTGCTGAGCCAACTGGGCGAGGCCCCGTCGCTGGTGTTCGAGCTCATCGACAGGCACGCCATCGACTGCCAGCCGGTGCGCAGCGGCACGCTTCATTGCGCGGCCGATGCCAGGGGGCTGGCGGAACTGGAGATCCGATGCCGGCAGTGGCAGGAGCTGGGAGCACCCGTCCGGCTGCTGGACCCGGCCGAGACCGCAGGCAGGCTCGGCACGACCGCCTACCGCGGGTCACTGCTCGACCTGCGCGCCGGGACCATCCAGCCGCTGGCCTATGCGCGTGGACTCGCCTGCGCAGCCGTGTCTTCCGGTGCCCGCCTCCATTCGGGCAGCCCGGTGGTGGCGATGGAGGAGGAGCCGGGTGCGGGCTGGCGGCTGCGCACCGCCTCGGGCAGAACGCTGAGCGCCAAGTGGGCCATCGTCGCGACCAATGCCTACACCGGGCCCGGCGGGCCTTGCCCGGCGCTGCAGCGCGAGCTGGTCCGCCTGCCGTACTTCAATCTGGCGACGGCGCCCTTGCCGAGGGAGCTCGCCGAAACGGTCCTTCCCGGCAGGGAGGGTGCCTGGGACACCCGCCGGCTGTTGTCGTCCTTTCGAATGGACCGTGGAGGACGTCTCGTCTTCGGCAGCGTGGGGGCGTTGCGCGGCTGCGCAACAGAGGTCCACAGGGCCTGGGCCCGGCGTGCGCTCGCGAAGTTGTTTCCACAGCTGGCAGGCGTCAGCTTCGAGCACGAGTGGTACGGCGTCATCGGCATGACGAGCGATGCCGTGCCGCGCCTGCATGCACTGGGCCGGCGAGCCCTGTCCATCTCGGGCTACAACGGCCGCGGGATCGCCCCAGGCACCACTTTCGGCCGCGACCTGGCGCGCTGGGTGTTGGGCGAGCTGACGGAAGCCGACATGCCGCTGCCCGTCAGCGAGCCAGGCTCCGCGGCGCTCAAGCCCTTGCGAGAGGGCTTCTACGAAGCAGGCTCGCTGGCCGCGCACCTCGCCGGCGCGTGGCTCTAGCCTCGGACCGCTGGCTCAATGCTCGACGCCGACCATCCAGCCCAGGCCGAACTTGTCCGAGACCATCCCGAAGCAGGGCGACCAGAAGGTGGGCCCGAGCGGCAGCTGGACCTGGCCGCCTTGCGCGAGGGCATCGAACATTCGCTTCGCATCGGCCTGGTCCTTGGCCGTGATCGAAAGCGAGAAGCCGCGGAAGTCGGTCTGGCCTTCGCTCATGCCATCGGAGGCCAGCAGGACCGTGTCGCCGATGCGGAAGCTGGAGTGCAGGATCTTCTCCGGCGGGGCCTTCATGCCCGGCGGCGGCGGCTCGGGGCTTTCGGAGTTGCGCATCATCGCTTCGACCTGCGCGCCCAGCGTGCGCTTGTAGAACTCCAGCGCCTCCTCGCAGCGCCCGTTGAAGAAGAGGTAGGCCGTCACTGCCGACATGGGGTTCCTCGCTCGAATGGTGGCGCCCCGTTCGGGGGCAGGGCGGCCACGATACGCCAGGGCCCGGCGGCCCGCAAAAGGAGAACGGCAACCGTTTGTGGGATCAGGGCACCTCGTGCCCGCTCGCCGCGCTCCAGATGCGGTACCAGTCGTCGTTCGAAAGGCGCAGGTCCAGTGCGGCGACGGCCTCCTCGGCCACGGCGAGCCGGCGCGAGCCGATCAGCGGATGCGGCCGGCAGGGCAGGCGCAGCAGCCACGCCATGGCCAGCGTGGTGATCGACACGCCGCCCAGCTTTGCGCCGATCTCGCCCATCACCGAGCGCACGCGGTGGGCCGCGGCGCTGTCCTCGCTGAACAGGCGGCCGCCCGCCAGCGGTGACCAGATCATCGGCCTGCGGCGCAGCCTCTGCGCCTGGTCGAAGGTCCCGTCGTGGATCGGCGCCATCTGCAGCGGCGAGCACTCCACCTGGTTGGTCTCCAGGCGGATGCGCTGGTCGAGCAGCTCGAACTGCGACGGGGCGAAGTTGGAAGCGCCGAAGTGCAGCACCTTGCCATCTCGCCTGAGGCGCTCGAAGGCGGCGGCGACCTCGTCGGCGTCCATCAGGGCGTCGGGGCGATGGATCAGCAGCAGGTCTATGCGGTCGGTGCGCAGCGCGCGCAGGCTGTTCTCGACCGAGGCGACGATGTGCCCCGCCGAGGTGTCGTAGCAGTGGGTCTCGTGAGAGGGCCGTGCGTGGCCGATGAGCTTGATGCCGCACTTGGTGACGAGCTGCAGCCGCTCACGCAGGCCAGGCGAAGCCGCGAGGGCCTCGCCGAACAGCGTCTCCACCCGGTAGCCGCCGTAGATGTCGGCATGGTCGAAGCTGGTCAGGCCGCGCTCGATGGTCCCCTCGATCCAGGCCAGGCGCTGCTCGATCGACAGCTGCCATTCGGCCAGCCGCCAGGCACCGGCGACGATGGGGGAGAGGTGGAATGCGGAGTCGGGTGTCGTCGAAGGCGTCACTTCTGGCGGGGCACGCGGCCCATCAGGTAGAACTCGTCGTTGGGCCTGAGGCCGATCAGGTTGGCCATGCGGTTGGACAGGCCGAAGAAGGCGGCGATGGCGCCTATGTCCCATGCGTCCTCGTCGGTGAAGCCGTGCGAGCGCAGGGCTTCGTAGTCGGCCTCCTCGATCTCGTGCGCGTGCAGGCAGACCTTCATCGCGAAATCGAGCATCGCGCGCTGGCGCGGCGTGATGTCGGCCTTGCGATGATTGACCGCGATCTGGTCGGCGACGAGCGGCTTCTTCTCGTAGACGCGCAGGATGGCGCCATGGGCGACGACGCAGTAGAGGCAGTGGTTCGCGCCCGAGGTGGCGACGATGACCATCTCGCGCTCGCCCTTGCTGAGGCCTCCTCCCTCCTTCAGCAGCAGCGCGTCGTGGTAGGCCAGGAAGGCGCGCATCTCGGCCGGCCGGTGGGCCAGGGCGAGGAAGACATTGGGCACGAAGCCGGCCCTTTCCTGGACTTCGAGGATGCGTTGGCGCAGGTCCTCGGGGAGCTGGGCGAGCTCGGGGACGGGGAAGCGGCTGATGGGTGGGTTGCTGCTCATGGCGACACCGTGTCACAAGTGGGCCGGGTCCGGCCCGAAGCCTGGATGGTAGGCCGCCTAGAATTTCGCCCGCCCGCAACCCGAGAAGCCGGATGGGGAACCTTCGGCCTGCAGCATGACTCGATTTCCCGTTATGTGGTCCCGACGTGATTGGATGGGCGCGCTCGGCGCGCTGGGTGCAACTGCCGCGATGCCGGCGGCTGCGGAGTTCAGGGTGGAGATCACCGGCGTAGGCGCAACGCAGCTGCCGGTGACGGTGCTCAAGTTCCGCGGCGAGGAGTCCGGCGGGACCAACCTCGTCTCGGCCATCATCCGCGCCGACCTGGAGCGCAGCGGTGTCTTCAAGTTCATCGACTCGCCGCTGGCGATCGACGAGACCGGCGTGCCGGCCTTCCCCGACCTGCGCAGCCGCGGCTCGGACGCCCTGGTCGCGGGCTCGGTCACGCGCCTGGCCGACGGCCGCTTCGACGTGCGCTACAAGCTGTGGGACGTCGTCAAGGGCGCCGACCAGGGCGGCCAGAGCCTCGCCGTGCAGGCCGCTGACTTGCGGCTCGCGGCCCACCGCATCGCCGACGCGGTCTACGAGAAGCTCACCGGCGAGAAGGGCGTGTTCGCGACGCGCATTGCCTACGTCACCAAGGGCGGCGGCCGCTACACCCTGCGGGTGACGGATGCCGACGGGGAGGGCGGCCAGGTGCCGCTGACGAGCCCCGACCCGATCATCTCGCCGGCCTGGTCGCCCGATGGCAAGGAGCTGGCGTACGTCTCCTTCGAGGACCGCAAGCCTGTGGTCTGGGTGCAGGACCTGCAGACCGGCGCGCGCCGCCGCGTCGCGAACTTCAAGGGCTCGAACAGCGCGCCGGCCTGGTCGCCGGATGGCTCGCAGCTCGCGGTGACGCTCTCGCGCGAGGGTGGTTCGCAGCTGTTCCTGATCAACCGCGACGGCTCCAATCCGCGCCGCATCACGCAGAGCTCGGCCATCGACACCGAGCCGAGCTTCGCGCCCGACGGCCGCATCTACTTCGTCAGCGACCGCGGCGGCTCGCCACAGATCTACCGGCAGCCTGCTGCCGGCGGGAGCGCCGAGCGCGTGACCTTCCAGGGCGGCTACAACGTCAGCCCGGCGATCAGCCCCGACGGGCGCACAATGACCTTCGTGCAGCGCAACGGCGGCGGCGCCTTCCGCGTGATGACGATGGACCTCGCGAGTGGGGCGGTGCAGGCGGTGAGCGACACCAGCGACGACGAGAGCCCGAGCTTCGCTCCCAACGGCCGCCTGATCATTTATGCCACCCGCGCTGGAGGGCGCGAGCTGTTGATGACCACCACGCTGGATGGGAAAATCAAGGCCCGTCTGCCCGGTCCGGGCGGCGTAGACATCCGCGAGCCCGTCTGGGGCCCGTTCGGCCGCTGACAACGCTGCTCGGCGCCGATTTCACACACACACAAACTTTCATCACCACACGAAGGAGAGAACCCATGGCGGTCAAGTGGAACGTTGGGGCCGGCGCGCTGTCGGCATTGGTCGTGCTGACGTTGGCGGGCTGCGGCTCGACCAAGCTCGACACCCCGGCGCCCGTCGAGACCCGTGCGACCGACGGCGCCGCAGGCGCGAATGCCGGCAACACCGGCAAGCCGGCAGCGGAGAGCAATGTCGCCTCGGTCGACCTGGGCGCGAACGCCAATCCGCCTGCCGGCCTGGGTCGCACCGTGTACTTCGACTTCGACAGCTACGTCATCAAGGACGAGTACAAGCCGGTCGTCGAGGGCTATGCCAAGTTCCTGGCCAACAACAAGGCCAAGCGCATGCTGATCGAGGGCCACACCGACGAGCGTGGCAGCCGCGAGTACAACCTCGCGCTCGGCCAGAAGCGTGCCGAGGCGGTGCAGAAGGCCATGACGCTGGTCGGTGCCGGCGAAGCCCAGCTCGAGGCGGTGAGCTTCGGCGAGGAGCGCCCGGCCGACGCCGGCCACGACGAGGCGGCGTGGGCCAAGAACCGCCGTGCCGAACTGAAGGACCGCTGAATCCATGCGTGCTGTACCCACCCCGCTGCGGGCGATTTCCCTCGGCGTGCTGCTGCTCGCCACGCTCCCGGCGCGGGCGGGGCTGTTCGACGACGATGAGGCGCGCAAGGCCATCCTGGACCTGCGTGCCAAGGTGGCCGCGGGCGAGCAGGCGCGCGGTGACCTGTCTGCCTCCATCAAGCAGCTGTCCGACCAGATCCAGACGCTGCAGCGCAGCCTGCTCGACCTGAACAACCAGAACGAGCAGTTGCGCGGCGAGCTCGCGCGCATGCGGGGGCAGGACGAGCAGATGCTGCGCGACCTGGCCGACGTGCAGCGCAAGCAGAAGGACATCGCCCAGGGCGTCGATGAGCGCATGCGCAAGCTCGAGCCGCAGTCGGTCTCGCTCGACGGCAAGGAGTTCACCGTCGATCCGGAAGAGAAGCGCGCGTATGACGAGGCCATGGCCACGCTGCGCGCGGCCGAGTTCGACCGCGCGGCGCCTCAGCTGGTCAGCTTCCTCAAGCGCTACCCGTCCAGCGGCTACGCCGATTCGGCGCGCTACTGGCTGGGCAACGCCCAGTACGGGCTGCGCCAGTACAAGGACGCGATCCAGACCTTCCGCGCCTTCGTGAACGCGGCGCCCGACAACGTCCGCGCGCCGGAGGCGTTGCTCGCGCTGGCCAACTGCCAGGCCGAGCTGAAGGACAACAAGAGCGCGAAGAAGACGCTCGAGGAACTGATCCGGCAGTACCCGAAGACCGAGGCCGCCCAGGCCGGGCGCGAGCGCCTCGTGGCGCTGAAGTAGCGGTGCCGGCGCTCGCAGCGGCGCAGCCGGTGCATTCCCACTTCGACACGCCGGATCTCGAGCGCCGTTTCGGCGGCTTGCGCCGGCTGTACGGCGAAGCCGGCTACGAGCGCCTGCGGCGCCTGCGCGTGGCGGTGGTCGGGCTGGGCGGCGTCGGTTCGTGGGCTGTCGAGGCACTCGCGCGAAGCGGCGTGGCCGAGCTGACGCTGATCGACATGGACCACGTCGCCGAGTCCAACATCAACCGCCAGGTCCAGGCGACGGGGGCGACGCTCGGCATGGCCAAGGGCCTGGCATTGGCAACCCGCGTGGCGGATATCCACCCGGGCTGCCGCCTGCACGTGGTCGACGAGTTCGTCGATTCCGCCAACTGGCCCGGCCTGCTCACCGGCCCGGTCGATGCATTGATCGATGCCTGCGACCAAGTGCGTGCCAAGGCCGCGATGGCGGCCTGGGCCCTGCGCGAGAAGGTGCCGCTGGTGTGCTGCGGCGCGGCCGGCGGCAAGCGCCATGCAGAGCGGCTCGACATCGCCGACCTCGCGGCAGTCACGCACGACCCGCTGCTCGCTTCGCTGCGCAACCGCTTGCGCCGCGAGCACGGTGCGACCAAGGCCGGGCAGGGCGCCATCGGCGTGCGCTGCGTCTTCTCCCGCGAGAGCGTGGCTCCGCCGGCCGATGCCTCGTGCGACATCGATGGCGGCGACGGCAGCCTGAACTGTCATGGCTACGGCTCTTCGGTCATGGTGACCGCGAGCTTCGGCCTGGCGGCCGCCGGCGAGGCTGTCTCGCTGTGCCTCGGCGCACCGAAACGACAGGCCGGCTTCCAGAGTGCGCAAAAAGCGTGATATGATCTAAGGCTCTACCGGAAAGGGTTGTTAGCTCAGTCGGTAGAGCAGCGGACTTTTAATCCGTTGGTCGCAGGTTCGAATCCTGCACAACCCACCACCGTGCGGGTCTCGCCAGAAGGTAAGATCGGCACCGTCGAAAGACACGGGCTCTTAGCTCAGTTGGTAGAGCAGCGGACTCTTAATCCGTTGGTCGTAGGTTCGAATCCTACAGGGCCCACCAACACATCCCTTCGGGCGTTCCCAGGGGTCGAGGCACTTGATGCGAAAGCGTCAGGTGCCTTTTGCTTTGCGGGTCGCGACAATCGATCGGGCGCTGGCTGCTCTGCCCAAGCTGCAGCGTTGTATGGCGAGCAAACCCTTGTGCAGCGTTGAGCGAACCAGCTTGGCGTCGGCGATCCGCGACAGCCATCCTGGCCAGCGATGTGGCCGCCGCCATGAGCGGAGTGCGTCACGAGCCGCTCGCAGCCAGCTTGTCGATGGCCGCGTCCAGCATCGTGTTGACCAACGCGGCGTTTCGCCGCGTGGCTTGATCGTCGCGCGACGGAGCGACCGTGCTCCGGGGCAGTGATCGACGGCCTGGTCCTGGCAGACGTCACCCACGCAGGTGACGAGCCGTCCACCACCGTGCGGATGAGTCATAGATGACCGGCTCCTAGACTGCCTTGACGGTCGCGATGGGGCGGCCGTCTAGAGGGAGAACGCCATGAGACGTTTCATCATCGTGTCGATTCTGACCATGACGACCGCCATGCCGGCGGGGGCCATCACCTATGAAGTCATCGACCTCGGCAGCCTTCAACCAGGTCAAGCATCCAGGGCCAGCGGCATCAACGGTCACGGCGACGTGGTCGGCGAGTCGTATGTGCTGGCGGGTGGGGCCTACCACCTGCACGCCTTTTCGGTGCGCGATGGCCTGATGCTGGACCTGGGAACCTTCGGCGGCCCGGACAGCAGTTCGTCCGCCATCAACGGCTACGGGCATGCGGTAGGCGGGGCCACCACCGAGCACGGCGCCGTCCGTGCGTTCCTCGATCGCGGCTGCGGCCTGGAGGATCTCGGCACCCTGGGCGGGATGGAGAGCAACGCGCTTGGCATCAACCGTGCGGGCCAGGTGGTTGGATGGGCCGACGCGAGCGACGGGCGGCAGCGGGCCTTCCTGTACCAAGACGGGGCGATGATCGATCTTGGCACCCTCGGCGGCGCCAACAGCATGGCTCTGGCCGTCAACGAGGCGGGCCACGTCGTCGGGCGAGCATCCGACGCCCTGGGGCAGGCCAGGGCGTTCCTGTACAGAGACGGGGGGATGATGGATCTCGGCACTCTGGGCGGTCTGCGAAGCACGGCAGCCGACATCAACGAGGCAGACGAGATAACGGGTTACGCGAGTGCCATGATGGCACCTTCCGCGGCTTTCTCTACAGGGGTGGCTCGATGCGGGACCTCGGCCAGTTGCCCGATCGGCCCTTCTGCTACGGGACGGGGCTGAACAGCCGAACAGAGGTGGTGGGCTACTGCCACGACGAGGCCCACGCGCACTTTGCCGCCTTCGTCTACCGCAATGGCCACCTGCACAACCTGAACCACCTGCTCGAGCCTGTCAGCGGCGTGGGCTGGGATCTCCGGGTGGCCAGACGCATCAACAGGTCCGGCCAGATCATTGGCACGGGTTGGCACGATCAAGAGGGTACGTTGCGGGCCTTTCTGCTCACGCCGATCAAACAATAGATTCGCGGGGCGGCGGAGCAAGCCCTTGGTGGCGGGAGCCTTGATGCTCTCCGCTAGACTGCGAGCAGCCTGCCGGCCACTTCGGCCCGAATTCCCCGGCGCCCGTCGCCCTCAACGCCCCAGCCTCCCATGCCTGTTTCCGAGACCGCGCTGCTCGACGCCTTGCGCACCGTCGTCGACCCCCAGACCCAGCAGGACTTCGTCAGCGGCAAGCAACTGCGCAACCTTCGGATCGAAGGGGACCAGGTCTCGTTCGACGTCGAGCTGGGCTACCCCGCCAAGAGCCAGATCCCTGGGCTGCGCAGCGCGCTGATCGCGGCGGCGCGCGGCGTGCCGGGCGTCGCAAACGTGAGCGTCAACGTCGGGTTCAAGGTCATCGCGCATGCGGTGCAGCGTGGCGTGCAGTTGCTGCCGCAGGTGCGCAACATCATCGCCGTCGCCTCCGGCAAGGGCGGCGTGGGCAAGAGCACCACGACCGCCAACCTGGCGCTGGCCCTGGCCGCCGAAGGCGCCCGCGTGGGCATCCTCGACGCCGACATCTACGGCCCCAGCCAGCCCACGATGATGGGCATCGCCGGCCGGCCCGAAAGCCTGGACGGCCAGACCATGC
>CAMLGG010000079.1 GCA_946479475.1 uncultured Ideonella sp.
AGGCTTTGGCCTGAGAGGTCCGCCCGTCACTGCCCCAGTGCCTTTACCGGGGCCGAGACCTGCAGCGTTTCCTTGCGCCCGCCCTGGCCTTCGATGGTGAGCGTGAGCGGCACGCTGTCGCCGGCCTTGAGCTGCTGCTTCAGGCCCATCAGCATGACGTGGTAGCCGCCGGGCTTGAGTTCGACGGCCTTGCCCGCCGGCAGCTCGAGCGAGGGGACGGCGCCCATCTTCATCACGCCGCCGTCCATCTTCATCTCGTGCACCTCCACGGTCGCGGCGACCGGCGAGCTCACGGCGACCAGCTTGCCGCCCTCGGCCGAGGTGATGCGCATGAAGGCGCCGGAGGCCTGCTGTTGCGGGACGGTGCCGCGCACCCAGGCATCGGCGACGGTCGTGGCGGCGTGCGCCGCGCCGAAGGCGCCGCACAGCGCGGCGGCGAGAAAGGCATTCAGCTTCATGTTTTCTCCTTGGCTTTCAGAACGAATGGGTCCAGCCGGCGGCGAGGCTGGCTCGGGGGACGAGCTGCACGCCGTTGACGTGCTGAAGGATAGGCACCTGGACGAAACCGTAGAGCACGTCGTCATGGCCCAGGGAAACGCTGGCGCCGGGCGACAGGCTGACGCTCGTGCTGCCGCTGTTGTCGGGCTCCGCCTCTGCGCCCCTGTCCCGGCCACGCCAACTCGCGTTCGCCTGCAGCAGCAGGCTCCACGCCGGCGACATGGCATGCGCCCATCCCGCCGAAAGGTCGAACCGATCGCCAGGCCGGTAGCCATCGCTCTCGCCGAACGCATGGGTCCACGTGGCCTGGAGGTTCAGCGCGTCGCCGAAGCCGAGCACCCAGCGAGCCGAAGCACCGAGCACCGTGGCCGTCGTGCCGGTGCCGGGTTGCAGGGCTCGCTCCGCCACCGAGCCATCGGCATTGGCGACATCGTGGCTGCCGGTCGGCAGTTGCAGGCCGCCCGTGAGCGCCCAGGCGAAGTCGCCCTCCGGGCTCGCAGGCGCCTGCCAGCGCGCCAGAGCCTGCACGTCGCCCACGCGGTTGAAGTGCCAGCGCTCGCGCGCGCCGAGTTCGCCGGTCTCCTCGTCGAGGACGTCGTGCACATGGTCGCGATGCAGCAGCGGCAGGCGCAGGGCGAAGGACCATCGAGGGCTGAGCGCGTAGTCCAGGGTCGTCACGAGGTTGGTGCCGCGGGTATGGTGCTCGACGGCCTCTTCATCCTCGGGCAGTTGGCCGGGCGAGATGGCGTGGTCGCCGTGGCGCAGGCGATCCTGGGTGATGGACTCCAGGCGCAGGTCGGCGCTCCAGCCTTCGCGCTCCCAGGTGCCGAGGGCGAAGCGGTCGTTGAGCAGGTTGCAGAAGGCGGCGCCGCAAGAGGCGTGCGCCAGCGGGGCAGAGAGAAACGCCAGGGCGGCGGCGAGTGCGCGCGGCCGACCGAGGCAGGCAGGAGACTGCATGGGTTCACTTTCGTCGATCTTCCCGCCGCCGCGTCGAGCGTCGGGCAGGCGGGCGAATGCCGGACCGGCGCGTCGCGCCGGGACACGAGGGGATGTCAGGCGATCGACGGAGGCCCGCGGGGCCGCGAGGAGGCCCAGGCAAACAAGGGCCGGGGCGCAGCGCCGAACAGGCGGGGCGGGCCCTCGCGCGGCACTGAGGATGGCAGGGCGACCGGCGCCGGCGCAGGCAGCAAGGCAGCGCCGGCGAGGCTGCACAACGGGCAATGGTCGAGGTGCGCGTCGGCCAGCACCGGCGCGGGCGACTCGCCGCCCGTCGTCACGCGCTTGAGGCCGGCGGGGGTGCAGACCTCGGCCAGCGCCGCGCTGCCCGTTGCATGCGCCAGCAGGCGCGAGACCGTCGGCATCAGCGCGAGCGCGGCGATCGCCAGCAGGGCGACGACGGTTAGCTCGCGGAGGTGGCGGCGCAGGGTCAGCACGGGCGCATTCTAGGTTTCGCCCCGGCGATAATCGCTGTATGTCCATCCAGACCGACGACTTCGGCCTGCCCGAGCGCCCGGCGGCGCCGCGCATCGTCACCGCCAGCCCGTCATCGCCGCAGGAGGAGGCGCTCGAACGCGCACTTCGCCCGAAGGGCCTGGCGGAGTACGTCGGCCAGGCCAAGGCCCGCGAGCAGCTCGAGATCTTCATCGGCGCGGCCCGCAAGCGCAGCGAGGCGCTCGACCACGTGCTGCTCTTCGGCCCGCCGGGGCTGGGCAAGACCACCCTCTCGCACATCATCGCCAACGAGCTGGGCGTCAATCTGCGCCAGACGAGCGGCCCGGTGCTCGAGAAGCCCAAGGACCTGGCGGCCATCCTGACCAACCTCGAGCGGCACGACGTGCTCTTCATCGACGAGATCCACCGCCTGTCGCCGGTCGTCGAGGAGATCCTGTATCCCGCGCTGGAGGACTACCAGATCGACATCATGATCGGCGAGGGCCCCGCGGCGCGCTCGATCAAGCTGGACCTGCAGCCGTTCACGCTCGTGGGCGCCACCACGCGCGCGGGCATGCTCACCAACCCGCTGCGCGACCGCTTCGGCATCGTCGCGCGGCTGGAGTTCTACACGCCGGAGGAGCTGGCCCGCATCGTCAGCCGCTCGGCCGGCCTGCTGGAGGCCCCGATCGACCCGGGCGGCGCGATGGAGATCGCCCGCCGCTCGCGCGGCACGCCCCGCATCGCCAACCGGCTGCTGCGCCGGGTGCGCGACTACGCCGACGTGAAAGGCAGCGGCCACATCGACAAGCCCACGGCCGATGCGGCGCTGAAGATGCTCGACGTCGACCCGGTGGGCTTCGACGTGATGGACCGCAAGCTGCTCGAAGCGGTGGTGCATCGCTTCGATGGCGGCCCGGTCGGGCTGGACAACGTGGCGGCCGCCATCGGCGAGGAGCCGGGCACCATCGAGGACGTGATCGAGCCCTACCTGATCCAGCAGGGCTTCCTGCAGCGCACGCCGCGGGGCCGGGTGGCCACGCTGATGGCCTACCGGCACCTGGGCATTGCGCCGCCGCAGCGCGGCTCCGACCTTTTCGACGCGGGTTGAATCGCCAGGACGCAACGGCGGCGCCGGCAAGGACATGCCGCCCGCGTTCAGGCTAGGGGCTCGCTCCCGTCGCGCGGGGCCACTAGATTGGCGGGCGTCGATCTTCCGGAGTCCACATCTTGATCAAGCCGCCAATGCACATGTACACCCTCGCCGCCGCCAGCCTGCTGGCACTGGCCACCGGGGCCCAGGCCACGGTCTATGACTGCAAGCCGCTGGCCGTCGAAGGGAACTCGCCCTTCTCGAACGGCGCCGCGATCAATGCCAAGGGCCAGGTGGCGGGCGTGTCGCGGTTCGCGGACCGCAACGCCAATTCCGCTGCGCTGTGGAAGAGGCCGAACCGCTCGCAGGACCTGGCCGACTCCTTCGCCGAGGAGACCGAGTCCTCCGATGCCAGGGGCCTGAACGACCGCGGCCAGGTGGTGGGCTCGGTGGACTTCCCCTGCAACGAGACCTGCAAAGGTGACCAGCCGGTGCTGTGGGAGGACGGGGTGCCCTCCCTGCTGCCCACGCTGCCCGGCACGGGTTCGGCACAAGCGAACGCCATCAACCGCAAAGGGCGCATCGTCGGCCAGAACTTCGGCGACGTCACCCACGCCGTGTTGTGGCGCGACGGCCAGGCCATCGACCTCGGCACCCTGGCCCCCAAGGACCAGCAGGCCCTGACCAACAGCCGCGCCCGGGCCATCAATGGCGACAACGTCGCGGTGGGCAGCAGCCAGATCGAGCCCGGCGGCCTGGAGCAGGCCGTCCGCTGGAGCCCGAAGGGGCACATCACCAATCTCGGGACGCTGCCGGGCGGGTGGGGGTCCGAGGCGACGTCGATCAACGGCGCGGGCACCATCGTGGGGTCCAGCCACATCTCGGGCGGCTACCACGGCCATGCGGTGGCCTGGCAGGATGGGCAGATCATCGACCTGGGCACGCTCACCGAGGGCGCCGACAGCAGCGCGGGGGCCATCAACGACAACGGCACCGTGGTCGGCGGCGAGTGGCTCGGCGAGTACTACGCCGCGCTGGTCTGGCCGAGCATCCACGAGCCACCGCAGGCTCTCAAGCCCCTGGTGGCCAACCTTTGCGGTGGAGCGAACGACGACTTCGCGCTCGACTACGCCACCGCGATCAACACCAGCGGAGTCATCGTCGTCAACGGCTACAAGGGCGGGGTCGGCTGGGCCGGGTTCGTGCTGACCCCGCGTTGACCGCGGGGCCACGGATTCGGGGCCGGCGCCGCAGGCCGGCTCTTTGCTCACACAATGGCGGGCAAGCCGACCCTGCAGTTGCCCTTGACCGCCTCCCCGGACCTCGACGACGCCCAGCTGATCGAGCGCTGCCGCGCCGGCGACGCCACGGCCTGGCGCGCCCTGGTCTCGCGCTACCAGCGCCTGGTGCACGCGATCGTCATCCGCATGGGCCTGGACGAGCACGTGGCGGCGGACGTCTTCCAGGCCGTGTTCGAGAAGCTGATGCGCCACATCGGCGGCCTGCGCGAGCCGGACCGGCTGCAGGCCTGGATCGTCACCACCGCCAAGCGCGAGGGCCTCGCCGCACGCCGCGCCGGCCAGCGCCACGTGTCGATGAGCCGGGCCGACGACGCCGACCCCGAGGCGCACGAAGAGTGGGACATCGCCGACGAATCCCCGCGTGCCGAACAACAGCTGGAAGAACTGCAGCAGTTGCACCGCCTGCGCCTCGCCCTGGACCGGATCGACGAACGCTGCCGCGAGCTGCTGCTGCTCGTCTTCCGCGACGAGGACGAGCGCCTGGGCTACGATGAAGTCGGCCGCCGGCTGGGCCTGCCGGTGGGCAGCATCGGGCCGACGCGCTCGCGCTGCCTGGGCAAATTGCGCAAGCTGCTGCCGTGATGGCCCGCATCACTTGTATTTGGCGGTGAGTGCCGCGCTCTGTCTCGCATGGTTGCCGAACCCGCCCCCGACCCGCTGAAGCAGCTCACCGACGAGCAGCTGCTCGAGCGCCTGCCCCGTGCCGCTGCGCTGCCCGACGCCCCGGCCGACTGGGTGCAGCGCGCCGTCGCCGCCTGGCAGCCGCCTCTCGGCGCGCGCCTGTCCGAGGCTGCGCATGGGCTGCGCGAGCGGGTGCAGGCCTTGCTGAAGTTCGACAGCTGGGCCACCGCTGCGCTGGCCGCCGGCCTGCGCTCCACCGGCAGCTCGGCGACCCGGCAGCTGGTCTTCAGCGCCGAGGGCCGCGATGTGGACCTCAGGATCGCCCCGGCCGAAGGCCCGCTGTTCACGCTGAGCGGCCAGGTCCTGGGCCCCGACGAGGCGGGGGCCGTGATGCTGCAACCCGAAGCGGCCGGCGCCTCCCCGCAGGAGGCGTCGCTGGATGCCTTCGGCGAGTTCCACCTGCCCGGCGTCGCCCCCGGCCGCTATCGCCTGAGCCTGCTGCTGTCCGCGCAGGAGCTGGTGCTGCCGGTCTTCGAAGTCGGCGGTCCGGCCGGCCAGGATGGCGAAGCCGGCTGAATTCGCCGCTCAGGCGGCAGCGCTGCTGGAAGGTGGCGCCCTGCCGCCGCCCCCCTCGCCGGCCGAAGCCATCGCCCTCGCCTGGGCCTTGAAGGACGCCTGCTACGCCGCGTGGAGCAGCGAGCCCCGCCGCGCGGCAGTCGCAGCCCGCCGCTTGCAGGACTGGCTCGCGCTGCTGCAATCGGCCCGGCCCGCTGAGGACTGGCGCGAGGTCGGTGCCCTCGCGGCCTGGACACGCGGCATCGCGGAGGTGACCGAGGGCCGCATGGCCGACGCCGTGCCCGCCTTCGATGCCGCGGCGGCCGATTTCGCGGTGCTCGGCCTGCCCGGTCCCGCGGCCCAGACCCGGGTCCCGAAGATCATGGCGCTGGGCATGCTCGGACGGCACGCCGAGGCCCAGTCCTGCGCCGAGCAGACCCAGAAAGCCTTCCTGGACCTTGGCGACTGGCACGCAGCCGCCAAGGTCGGCCTGAACCTCGGCAGCCTGAACCTTCGGCTGGACAGCTATGCCCTCGCCGCGCGGCACTACCGCGAGGCGGCGAGGCTGTTCGCGCGTGCCGGCGACAGCGAGCACTCCGTCATGGCCGACATCGGCCTGGCCGATGCGCTCGCCGCGCTGGGCGATCTCGACGAAGCCGAGCGCATCTACACCCGGGCCGGCGCACGCGCCGCGGCCCACGGCCTGCCGGTGCTGCAGGCCCTGGTCCACGAGTCGGTCGCGCTGCTGGAGCTTTCACGCGGCCGGTACGGCGCCGCCCTGGCGGGCTTCGAGAGATCACGCGCTGCCTACGAAGCGCTGGCCATGCCGCAGCACCTCGCCATCGCCGAGAAGCAACTGGCCGACGCCTACCTCGAGCTGCGCCTCTTGCCCGAGGCTCAGCGCCTGCACCGGGTCGCCCTGGCCCAGTTCGAGCGCCTGCAGATGCCCGACGACCGGGCCTGGACGCTGGCCCAGCTGGGCCGGGGGCTGGCGTTGCTGGGCCAGGCCGAGGAGGCGGGCGCCGCCTTCGACGAAGCCCACCGGCTGTTCGATGCCCAGGGCAACGCCGCGGGCCGCGGCGCCTTGGCCCTGGCGAAAGCCCATCTCGCCCTGGCTAGGCAGGACGCGGTGGCAGCCCTGGACGCCGCCCGGGCCGCGATCGACGCGTTCGGGGAGGCCGGGGCGGACGATGGCGCCGCACGTGCCGCCCTGGCCCAGGCAGAGGCCCTGCACCTGGCCGGCCGAACCGCCGAAGCGCGAGCCACCTTCGAAGCCGCCCTGGCCGAGGCGCGCCGGCAGCGCCGCCTGGCTGCCGAGGTGCAGGCCCTGGTCGGCCTGGCATCGACGCAGCAGGCGACGGGCGAGGAGGCGTCCGCGCGGGCCGGCTTCGAATCCGCCGTGGCACTGTTCGAGGACCTTCGCCTGGCCCTGCCCGGCGACGAGATCCGCCGCGCCTTCTTCTCGGACCAGCTCCGTCCCTATCGCGCCCTCCTTTGCTACGCGCTGGCCGACCATGAGCAGGCTCCATCGCCCGTGCATGCAGCTGAGGCGCTGCGCGCGGCCGACCGCCTGCGCGCCCGCACCCTCAGCGAGCGCCTGGCCGTCGGCGTGGCCGAGGAGGCGCCTGCAGACGGCGAAACGGCCGCCCTGCGGGCTCGCGTGAGCTGGCTGGCACGACGCGCGGCGGGCCTGGAGGACGACGAGCAGGCGCCTTCGCCGGCCCTGCGCGAAGAGCTGCAGGCCAGCGAGCAGCGCCTGCTGGAGAGGGTGCGCCGGCAGCGCCTGGCGCATGCCGGCGCAGCGAAGGCAGCGGGGGCCGGCCCGGTCGACGTGGGCCGCCTGGCCGCCGCGCTCGGCCCGGGTGAAGGCCTGGTCGAGTACGGCCTCGCAGGAGACGAACTCTTCGCCTGCGTGGCTCGCGCCGAAGGCATCACCGTGCACCGGCGCCTGGCCACCTGGCCGGCGGTCCTGCAGGCGGTGCAGGCCGCCCGCTTCCAGCTGGAGGCGCTGCGGCACGGCGCCGCCTCGTCGCTGCAGGACCGCTTGGCCGCCCTGGCGGCACGTTGCGATGCGCGGCTGGCGCAGGTCCACGAACTGGTATGGGCGCCGCTGGCGCCGGCGCTCGAAGGCATCCAGCGTGCGTTGCTCGTCGTGCCGCCACCACTGTCGGCCCTGCCTTTCGCCGCGCTGCACGACGGCCGCGCGCCGCTGGCCGAGCGCCTGGAGCTCGCCTCGGTGCCGAGCGCGGCCCACGCTGCCGCCCGCTCGGGCGGTGCACTGCCAGCCGCCGGCGGCCCGGCGCTCGTGCTCGGCGAATCCAGCCGGCTGCCGCACGCAGGCGACGAAGCGAGGGCGGTGGCCGCAGCCTGGCCCGGTGCGGACCTGCGGCTCGACGCCGAAGCCACGGTCGGATTGCTGCGCTCGCCGGCCGCGGCTTCGGCCGGCGTCCTGCACCTCGCCTGCCACGCGCAGTTCCGCTCGGACAGCCCGAGTTTCTCGGCACTGCACCTGGCCGACGGCGCCCTCACCGCCGAGCAGGTGGAGTCGCTGCGGCTTTCGGCGGGCGTGGTGGTCCTCAGCGGTTGCGAGACCTCCGGCAATGACGAAGCCAGTCGCGCCGCGGGCGGCGACGAGTGGGTCGGCCTGGTCCGCGCCTTCCTGCTGGCGGGCGCCGGCCGCGTCGTGGCCAGCCTGTGGCCGGTCGACGACCGCATCACCGCCGGCTTCATGGCGAGTCTGTATGCCGGCCTGGCCGCGGGCCGCCCGCCAGCAACGGCCCTGCGAGAGGCGCAACTCGCCGTGCGGGCCGCGCATCCCCACCCTTTCCACTGGGCCGCCTTCGCGCTGTACGGCGGCTGGTGAAGCCGGCCTCAGCCAATTGTTGAGCCGGGAAGGGAAGGTTCTGGCCCAAGCGCGCGTACCTTCGTGTATCAACACGGAGCGCGCCGCCTCTGTTGCGCGTCGAAGACCGTTGCTGAACCGAGGTGGCCCATGCGCGTCGTCAGATCTTCTCCTTCCCGCCCTTCGCGACAGGCCCAGGTGCTGCGCGGGGTGACAGCTGCTGCGCTCAGCGCGATTTCGCTGGCTGCCGGCGCGAAGGATCCCAAGGACCCGTACCTCCCCGGCGAGATCCTGGTGCGCCTGCACACGGCGGCCGCCATCGGGCCCGTGATGACGCAGCATCACCTGAGCCTCGTCTCGCAGTCGGGGCAGCGCCCCCTCTTCAGGCTGGACGTGCAGGACGGCATGCCCGTGCCCGACAAGGTCGCCGAGCTGCTGCTGGATCCGGAGGTCATCGCGGCCGAGGCCAACGTGCAGCCGCGCTCGCCCGAGGCGCGCAAGAACGTGGTCTGGGCCATAGGCACCGAGACCGAGTACCACGAGCAATGGGCGCCTGCCGCGATGCGCCTGGCCGAGGCGCATGCCCTCACGCAGGGCGCCGGCGTGCGGGTCGCGGTGCTGGACACCGGCGTCGACCCGACGCATCCCGCGCTGGCCGGCAAGCTGCTGCCCGGACACGACTTCGTCGACGCCGACGACGACCCGAGCGAGGAAGGCACCCGCGACGACCCGGGCTTCGGCCACGGCACGCACGTCGCGGGCCTCGTCGCGCTGGCCGCGCCCGCGGCGAAGATCATCCCGCTGCGGGTGCTCGACCCCGCCGGGCGTGGCAGCGTATGGACGCTGCAGTCAGCGCTGCTGTACGCGATGGACCCCGACGACAACCCGGCCACGGACGACGGTGCGCACGTGGTCAACATGAGCCTGGGCACACTGGACCGCACCCGAATCATGGACGCCGTGATGACCCTGGCCGCCTGCGTGATCCCGAAGCAGACCGCCAGGCCCGACACCGATTACAGCGACCCCGGCTACGACGCCGACAAGGCGCGCTGCGCGGCCAGGCACGGCGCGGTGATCCTCGCGGCGGCCGGCAACGAAGGCAACGACCGCGTGAAGGAGTACCCCGCGGCCGAAGGCACCTATGGCCTGGCCCCGGTCGGCGCGAGCGCCGAGAACCACCGCTTCGCCGACTTCAGCAACAAGGGCTCGTGGGTCGACATCGCGGCGCCGGGCGACAAGATCACCAGCACCGTCCCGGGAGGGTATGGCACCTGGAGCGGCACCTCGATGGCCTCGCCGCTGGCCGCGGGCGTGGCCGCGCTGGTGAGGGCGCAGTCGCCGAAGCTCAAGCCGCGCGACGTGGCGCGGCGCCTGCAGGACACCGGCGCCCAGCTTTGCGGCAAGACCAACACCGTGCAGGTCGACGCGCTGGCCGCAGTAACCAACAAGGTGGCCCCTCCGCTGACCTGCAAGTGATCGTCCAACGCATGAAGAAGGCGGCCTCGAGGGCCGCCTTCCTTCTTGGTGCTTCCGGCAGGTTCAGCGCTTGCGGCAATCCACCGTCTTGCTCGCGACCACGTTGCCCGCCTCGTCCAGCAGCGTGCCGGTGGCCTGGCCGTTGACGATGAAGTTCTTGGCAATCTCGGTGGCGCCGCGGCGCACATCGCGCCGGTTGGAGTCGAAGTCGAACTCGACCTCGTCGCCGATGGTCGGCTTCAGTTCAGTCTGGGCGCTGTTGCCGCCCGAGGCAAGCCGGGCGGAGTAGTTGCCGGACGGCAGGTTGCTTCCGTCCACCGAGGCCTTGGAGCGGTCCGAACGGACCTCGCAGCGCACACGCAGGGCGGCGCTTGCATCGACGGCGAACAGGCCCAGGGCCGACAGGGTGGCGAGCAGGCCCAGCGAGCGGGACAGGGTGAGGGACATGGCTTTCTCCGGTTGAGTGGTGTTTGGGGAACATCGGACCGAAACCTTCCGGGGCTCGGTCTCCCACAGAGCACCCGGGCGGGAGCCAGATACATCAGAAGCGAATCGACTTCTGCGGTGGGACGGCCGCGCACCTCGGGATTGCCAGGGATTTGGCTGGGCGTCGCGTCTGCCTACAGTCGCTGGCTTCAGACCACCAACGACCTCCGGAGGCATCCTGCAATCCACCCCTGCTTCACCGGTCCGCTGCAGCGCCTTGCTGCCCGTGGCCGCGAGCTGGGATGCCGACGGCGTCATCCACGCGCTCGGCGGCCTGCCGGACGCGACGGAATCCGGAGCGTGGGGCATCAACCGCAGCGGGCTCGCCGTCGGCAACTCCAACCGCTGGGTGGGCAGCAACCGATACGACCACGCCGTGGCCTGGGTGGACGGCTCGGCCGTCGACCTCGACCCCGAGGCACCCGCCGGCGTACGCAGCACCGCCATGCAGGTCAACGACCAGGGCGAGATCGTCGGCTACAAGCTCAAGCCGAATGGCGGCGTGGCCGCGCTCTACTGGCCCCGCTGGGACCACAAGCCGGTTCACTTGTCCGACCTCGTCGACGGCGGCTGCGAGGCCGGCGGCGAATCCTTCACCCTCGGCTATACGCGCGGGATCGACGGCCGCGGCGAGATCGTCTCGACCGGCGAGAGTGCCAGCGGGCGGACGGCGGCCTTCAGGCTCAGCCGTCGCCCTTAGGGCCTGTCAGCCCGCGCTGGCGACGCCCGCGGGCGCGGGCCGCGGCGTGCAGAGCTCGCCCGCCGCCCACAGCAGCGCGACCACACCGAGCGCACCTGCGGCAAGCGCGCCGCCGGAAAGCCGGTGCGCGAACCACAGCAGCCACAGGGTCGCCGCCATCGCCGCCAGGAACACCGCTCCGGCGGCCCATTGGCGGACCGGGCTCAGCGGCGGGTCGTAGGCGCTGCGGCGCAGGTCGAAGGGCTCGCCGGGGAACTGCGCCGCCACGTCGGCGGGCCGCCAGCCCGGCGGCGCGAACCAGCGCCTGATCTTGTCAGGCCAACGGCGCGTGTGCCAGCTGTCGCGTGCAAGCTCGGCATAGAAGTTCAGGTTGGCCCAGACCGGGTTCCAGCTGCGCAGCGGCTTGACGGTGCCGTAGACGCAGGGCTCGGCGTCGTCCTCCTCCGCGAAGGTGCCGAACAGGCGGTCCCAGACGATCAGGATGCCGCCGTAGTTCCGGTCAAGGTACCTCTCGTTGACGGCGTGGTGCACGCGGTGGTTGGAGGGCGAGCAGAACCAGCGGTCGAACCAGCCCAGCTTGCCGATCTGCTGGGTGTGGACCCAGTACTGGTAGAGCAGGTCGACCAGGGCCACCACGCCGAAGACCAGCGGCGGGAAGCCCAGCAGGGCCATCGGCAGGTAGAACAGCCAGCCCGCAATCCAGCCGGACGAGGTCTGGCGCAGGGCCGTCGAGAGGTTGTAGTCCTCGCTCTGGTGGTGCACCGAGTGCGCCGCCCACAGCAGCGCCATGGTGTGGCCGAAGCGGTGCAGCCAGTAGTAGCAGAAGTCGTAGGCGAGCAGGCCGGTCAACCACACCCACGGCGCGTCGGCCGGCAGCCTCGTCAGCGCCGCGTGGTCGTAGACCCAGGTGTAGATGCCGATCGCGGCGAGCTTGGTGAACAGGCCCGTCACCTGGCTCATCATGCCGAGCCCGATGCTGCTGAAGGCATCGGCCAGGCGGTAGGTGTTGCGGCCGCGCGCACAGCCCACGGCGAACTCGATCGCGATCAAGCCGAGGAAGACGGGCGTCGCGAGGACGATGACTTGGGCGGGTGTCAGGCTCATGGCGGCTGCGGTCGAGAAGCCATCATCCGCGCTTGCCGCGCCCCGCGGCAGGGCGCATCGGGAAAGCACCAGTGCGATCGGCGCGAACGGGCCGGCCGGTTGCGACTTCGTGCGCGTACCGCGCCTGGCGAAGGCTTCAAGCCTGCCTCGTGCGGGCCGATAGCGGGGGCACGGCAGCCACGAGCCGCCGGACACCCCGACGCCCTTCATGCCCTCCCGTTGCGCTGCCCTGTTCTCTTGCGCCCTGTCGGCCGCCTTGTGTGCCTGCAGCCCGTCGCCGCACGGCGTGGAGCTGGCCGCCGCCGCGGCCCTCGCCACGTCCCCCCGCCCCACTGTCGACGCCGGGCGCCATGCCGCGCCGGGGCAGCCCTCGCCAACCGCCGACCCGATCGCTACGGACCTGTCCTCGGCGGCTGCCGTTCGCGCCGAAGCGCGGACCCGCCCGGGCCCGAGACCGGCGGCCCTGGCGCTGGCCACCCATCCCGCCCCTGGCGAAGCCGACGTGCCCTTCGCCGAGCCCGGCGGCCTGGGACCGGCGGTGTCCGTGCAACTGGCCGATCCGGACGCGGCCGGCGCGGCGCCAAGCCACCTGCTCGTCTGGGAGTTCGAGCTGCGCGGGCCGGACGGCGAGCTGGTGCCCTCGCAGGTGCTGGCCGGCGGCGCTGCAGAGAGCGGCCGCGTGGCGCTGATCAACGATGCCGGGCTGGCCGAGGGCTCGCTGGTGCTGGTGCCCCTGGCTCCCCTGGAACCGGGCGCCACCTACACCGCCTACTTCACGGCCCGCCGAGCCGGCACGGGCGAGCCGGTGACCCGTGCCTGGCCCTTCACGACCGCGGACGGCTGATCACAGCTCGTCCAGCGCGATGTCGTCGTTCAGGTGCTGCGTGTCGCCCCAGCCGACCAGCGTGAAGCCCTCGGGCGTGTAGAGCAGCCGGTTGACGCCGGTGTTGGCCAGCTCCCAGGTGCGCGGCGCATCCAGCGCGATGCGCGAGGCGGCGCGGTACAGGCAATCGAGCACGCCGCCGTGGGTGACCAGCAGCAGCGTGCGGCCCGGGTGGGCCGCAGCGAGGCGGGTGGCGGTGGCGACGCAGCGCTCGTAAAACGTCGCGAGCGTCTCGCCGCCCGGGGCACCGAAGGCGGGGTCGCGCCTGCGCCAGCGGGCGCTCTCGTCGGGCCAGCGCTGCTCGACCTCGGCGTAGGTGTGGCCCTGGAAGATGCCGAAATGCCGCTCCCTCAGGCCGGTGTCGGTCTGCAGCGGCAGGCCGGTGCGGTCGGCCACCGCCTGCGCCGTGTCGCGGGCGCGCACGAGGTCGCTCGCGACGATCGCCTCGACGCCCTCGTCCGCCAGCGCCTCGGCCAGCCGGCGTGCCTGCTCCTGGCCGGTGGAATTCAGCGAGATGTCGATCTGGCCCTGCAGGCGGGTGTCGACGTTCCAGGCCGTCTCGCCGTGGCGCACGGCGAGCACTCGGGTGACATGGTCCAACTAGACCCCCCAGGTGATCGGCTCGTCGGCAGACTGTGCGCGCTTCATCATCTCGACCAGCGGCCAGACACGCTGGCGCAGGGAGACCTTGTCGCGGCCGCCGGCGGCCGGCTCGTCTTCGCCGATGTCGCGGTCCTGCTCGCCCGAGGCGCGTCTTGCGCGGGCGGCGTCGTCTGCCGCCACCGCATCGGCCAGCGCCCGGATGGCGGCCGGCATCTGCGAAGGCTCGATGATGCCCTGCGGGGCGGGATCCTTGCCGATCAGGCCCAGCACCTTGTCGCCCGCGGGCTGGAGCATGATGACGTCGCCTGCGGCCTTGCTCTTGAACTTGTAGATCATGGCCCGGCGATCATCTCATGGGGCCGCGATCGCGTCGGCGACGCGGTCTCGGCGTGCCTCGCGTGAAAGGGCGGGCTCAGCGCACGCCGGCCAGGCTGCCGCCGATCTTCCGCTCGTGGGCCAGGCGCGAGACCATGCTGGCCGCATCCAGCGGCCGGCTGTGGAGGAAGCCCTGCCAGCCGCTGACCCCGATGGCCAGCAGCGGCTGCCGCTGCGCCTCAGTCTCCACCCCTTCGGCGTAGACCGCCAGGCCGCAGGCCTGGGCGGCCATGGCCAGCGCCGCGGCGAGCCCCGCCTCCGGCTGGCTGCCGCGGGCCAGGCCGTGGACGATCTCGCGATCCAGCTTGACGGCATCGAGCGGGAAGCGCCGCAGCAGGCCGAGGCTGGTTTCCCCGCTGCCGTAGTCGTCCAGCACCAGCCGCACGCCGAGCTGGCGCAGCGCCTGCAGCTGCGACGCCGCGAGCTCGGGATCCGCCCGCAACGCGGCTTCGCTGATGTCGAGTTCGAGCAGTTCGGCCGGCCAGTCGGCCGCCTGCAGCGCAGCGGCGATGCGGCGCGAAAGCCCCGGCTGCCGGCACTGCCAGGCGCCGAGGTTCAGGTTGATACGCCAGACGTGCCCGGCCGTGCGCCAGCGCGCCGCCTGGTGCAGCGCACGTTCGAGCGCCCAGTCATCGAGAGCGCCCGCCAGGCCGGCCCGCTCAGCCAGTCCCAGGAACTGCGCCGGCGGCAGCAGGCCGTGCTCGCCGTCGTGCCAGCGCAGCAGCGCCTCGACCGCCTGGATCTCGCCGCTGCCAGCGTCCACGCGAGGCATGAAGCGCAGCCTGAGGGCCTGCCCTGCGCCGCCCTCGCGCAGCGCGCGCTGCAGCCGGGCCAGGCGCGGGCCGTCGTCGGTATTGTGGAAGCCGTGCACGCTCCAGGCCGAGCCTCCGGCCCGGCGGGCCTGCTCCAGCGCCCGTTCGGCATGGTCCAGGAGATCCTCGGCGCACAGGCCGGCCTGCGGATAGGCGGCCACGCCTATCGAGACCATCAGGCCTTCGGTGGCCAGCAGGCCGCCGGCGGGCGAGCGGCTGTGGTCGACCAGGCGGCGCGCCACCGCCTCGGCCGCGGCCTCGCCCCCCTGGCGCACGAGCACGCCGAAGCGCACGCCGCCCAGCCGCGCGAGCTGGTGCTGCACCGGGACGTGGGCCCGCAAGCCTTCGATGATCTCGCTCAGCGCCCGCGCGTGGGAGCCGCCGTCCAGCGCGTAGAGCCGGTCGCGGTCGTACTCGATGCACAGCAGCGCCAGGGGCGTGCCGTCGCGGCGGGAGGTGCCGACCGCGTCGTCGATCCGCGTCACGAAGCCGCTGCGCTCGGGCCACTGGCTGGCCTCGTCGACGGCGCCACCGCGCAGCAGGCGGGGTGCCCCGCGGCGGTGCGGATTGAGTTCGCGGAAGGAGTAGACGCGCCCTATCGGCCGGCCGCGGCTCCACTGCGGGCGGATGTGCCGCTCCAGCTGGGCTCCGTCGAGCAACTGCACGGTGTCGACGGCCGCCAGCAGCGCGTGCGCCTCGATCTCGGCCAGGCGGGCGAGGTAGGAGGCCGGCGCCAGCGTCTGGCTGCTCATCCAGCGGTGGATGCCCTCGTCGTCACGCTGGGCCAGGGCCGACTCGGGCAGCGACCACAGCTCGGCGAAGCGGCGGTTGAAGGAGCGGATGCGACCGTGCAGGTCGGTCACGAGGATGCCGTCGGCGGTGGCCTCCAGCGTGGCGCGCAGCTCGGCCAGCAAGGCATCGCGCTCGCGTTCCCCGCGGTACTCCAGGCTGCGGTCGCGAACGATCACCAGGTAGACGTTGATGCCGGGGCCGGCACGGTCGCCGGCCTGCGCGAGCTTGCCGATCGGCACGATGCGCCGGTGGACCCAGGCGGTCTGGCCGTCGGGTCGGGCGAGCTCGGTGTCGCTGGCCAGCCCGCCGGCGGCACCGCTGCGCACGTCGGCCCAGAAGGCGAGGTCCTCCAGCGTGGGCAGCAGGCTGTCCGCCTGCCGGCCCTGCAGCGCGGCCGGCTCGACGCCGAACCAGGCGGCGGCCGCGCGGTTGGCGTGCAGCACGCAGGCATCGGCCGCGTCCACCAGCCAGGCGGGGTCGTCCAGGCTGTCGATCAGCTCGGCCCGTGCGCTGGCCTGGCCCGTGAGCCATGCGATGCCGGCGTCAGGCGCGCTCATCACACTTGCTCTTCCTGCGCCGGCCTGGCCGACACGTCGAAGAAGTAGGCCACCCGCTGACGCGGCGCCAGCACCTCAGCCGCACGTGCCGGGAGCTGGCTGGGCTTGAGGCTGCGGCGGATGCCGAGGTCGGGGCAATCCTCGAGGTTCAGGTGCAGGCTGCGGCTGCCGCCGCGCGAGGTGTCGTGCACGCGCACCTGCGGCTTGAGGGGCCGCGAGGAATTCACCGAGGTCACCATCGCATAGCGGTCGTCCGACAGCTGGACCAGCGAGCCCGGCGGGTAGATGCCCATCATCCGGATGAAGCCGTTGAGGATGGCCGCATCGAACTTCGCCCGCGACTGGGCGAACATGCGCGAAAGCGCCTCGTGCGGCGTGAGCGACTTGGCCGGGTTGGCGGCGTTGCAGAGGTTGTCGTAGTGGTTGACCAGCGAGACGATGCGGGCGCCCATCGACATCCGCTCCGAGGTCACGCCCTTGGGGAAGCCGGTGCCGTCGGCCAGCTCGTGGTGCTGGGCCACGACCAGCAGCGAGCCGGGGGCCAGCCCCATGCGCCGGGCCTGGGTGATGCCGTGCGCCACGTGGTCGCGGTACAGCGAGGCCTCGGCATGGGTGAAGTCGTCGTGGGGCAGGCGCACGCGGTCGGGCAGGTCGAGCTTGCCCATGTCGTGCAGCAGAGCCCCGGCGCCCACTTCCGCCATCTCGGCCTCCGGCACTTGCATCGAGCGGGCCAGCAGCAGCGACACGACGGTGACGTTGATGGCATGGGCCGACTGGCGGTCGCCCGCCGGCTCGCCCAGCACGCGGACGCACAGTTCGCCGTCGACCAGCATCTTCTCGAGCAGCGCGCGGGTCAGCGCCTGAGCACTTTCACGCGCCCGCTCGGGCTCGCCGGCGATGGATTCGTTGATGCGGCGCAGGTCGCGGCAAGCCTCGTGGTACTGGCGTTCGCACAGCCTCACCGCGGCGGCTTCTTCCTCGGCCCGGGCTTCGGCCAGGCGGCGGGCCTTCTGGGCCGGATCCTCCTCGGCCGGCTCGGCCGCCGGCTCGGCCTCGGGCAGGCTCTCGCCGCCCGACGCGGCGGACGACGCCTCCACCAGCAGGTCGCTGCGCTCGGGACTCCAGCGCACCTTCTTCAGGCCGAGCGAGCGGATGGTCTGGATCTGCTCGGCGCTGCTGATCTTGAAGCTCGACAGCGGGAAAGGGTGCGACATCCAGCCTCCATCGAGGTGGATGAACATGCCGATGCGCAAATCCTGCGGTTCAACGGTAGTGGTCATGTCGCGGCGTCCCTGCTGCCCCGGGCAGGCGAGCCCGGTCTTCTTTCATGGAGATCGGCACGCCGGCCGGAAAACTTGAGAAGGGGGATGGCGCCCGTGCGCCGCGCTAGGATCGGCGACCGCCCTTGCGGCGAACTTTCATCCGCCGGGCCAGTCTGCCGGCGTTGCTGCCATGACCCACGCCTTTATCTGTGACGCATTGCGCACCCCCTTCGGCCGCTACGGCGGCGCCCTTTCGCCCGTGAGGGCCGACGACCTGGCCGCGGTGCCCATCAAGGCCCTGATGGCACGGCATCCGGGCCTCGACTGGGCGGCCGTGGACGACGTGCTCTACGGCTGCGCCAACCAGGCCGGCGAGGACAACCGCAACGTGGCCCGCATGGCCGCGCTGCTGGCCGGCCTGCCGGTGGACGTGCCTGGTGCGACGATCAACCGCCTGTGCGGCTCCGGCATGGATGCGGTCGGCTCGGCCGCCCGGGCCATCCGGGCCGGCGAGGCGCAGCTGATGATCGCCGGCGGCGTCGAGAGCATGAGCCGCGCGCCCTTCGTCATGCCCAAGGCCACGTCCGCCTTCTCGCGCGACAACGCCGTCTACGACACCACCATCGGCTGGCGCTTCGTCAATCCACTGATGAAGTCGAAGTACGGGGTCGATTCCATGCCCGAGACGGCCGAGAACGTGGCCACCGACTTCGGCATCTCGCGCGAGGACCAGGACAGGATGGCCCTGGCCAGCCAGCTCAAGGCGGTCGCGGCGCAGAAGCGCGGCTTCTTCGACGCCGAGATCACGCCGGTCACCATCACGCCGAAGAAGGGCGAGCCGGTCGTGGTCGACAAGGACGAACACCCCCGGGAGACCTCGCTGGAGGCACTGGCCAGGCTCAAGGGCGTGGTGCGGCCCGACGGGACGGTGACCGCCGGCAACGCCTCGGGCGTGAACGACGGCGCCTGTGCGCTGATCCTCGCCAGCGAGGAGGCCGCGTCGCGCCACGGCCTGACGCCGCGTGCCCGCGTGGTCGCGATGGCCACCGCCGGCGTGCCGCCGCGCATCATGGGCATCGGCCCGGCGCCGGCCGCGCGCAAGGTGCTGCAGCTGGCCGGGCTCTCGCTGAGCCAGATCAACGTGATAGAGCTGAACGAGGCCTTCGCGGCCCAGGGGCTGGCGGTGCTGCGCCAGCTCGACATCGCCGACGACGACCCTCGCGTCAACCCCAACGGCGGCGCGATCGCCCTCGGCCATCCGCTGGGGGCCTCGGGCGCCCGCCTCGTGACCACCGCCATCAACCAGCTGCACGCCACGGGCGGCAAGCGGGCCCTGTGCACGATGTGCATCGGCGTGGGCCAGGGCATCGCGATGGTGGTCGAGCGGGTCTAGGCGTGTTGGCGGCAGAGCCGCCAATACGCCCGGCGCCACGGCCGAGCGGTGTCATGCGCCGTGCGCCTGTTCACGCCAGGCCGTGGGCGACACGCCGCACAGGCGCTGGAAGAAGCGGGTGAAGTAGCCCGGGTCGGCGAAGCCGAGGTCGAGGCCGATGCGCTTGACGCTCAGCGTGGTGTAGGCCAGCTGGCGCTGCGCCTCGAGCGCCATCCGCTCGTGCAGCAGCTCCAGCGCCCCGCGGCCGAGCTGCGCCCGGCACAGGCGGTTCAGCTGGGTGGCGCTGATGCCCAGCTCGGCGGCCAACGAGGCCACGCTGGGCTGCAACTTGAAACGCGCGTCGACCAGGGCCCGGTAGCGCGCCAGGTGGGCCGGCAGCGTGGTCGCGGCCGGATCGGCGGCCGCATCCGGCAGCGCGCGCGCCAGGGCCAGCAACAGCCGTGTCAAGGCCGCGTCGATGGCCGCCTGCCGCCAGCGGCGGTGGCCGGCGTACTCGTCGGCGAGGGCTGAGACGGCCGAGGCGACGGGCCGCTCGTCGCCCTGCGCGCGCAGGACGCCTTCGGCCGCCTGCGCTTCGCGCCAGCCCATCAGCCGCGGCCGCTCGAACACCGGCCACAGGCCCGGCTCGCCGGCGAGCAGCGAGCGCACGTGCAGCT
>CAMLGG010000080.1 GCA_946479475.1 uncultured Ideonella sp.
TCGGCATCCGCCGCCTGCGCACGGCCGTGCAGGAGCTCGGGGCCCTGGTCCACCTCGAGGCCGAGCCGGCCTGGCTCGCGCCGCTGGTCGGCCTGTTCCGGGCGCTGGGGGCCGGGCGTGACGAAGCGGCCCTGGAGGCCAGCCTGGCGCCGCGCCTGCAGGCCGCGGGGGCGCCGGCCGTCGACTGGCGCGTCGGCGACGAGCCGCCGCCCACACCGCCCGCCACGCTGGTGCGCGCAGAGCCGGTGCAGCGCGCGCTGCTGGGCGTCCTGGTCGACAGCCTGGCGCCGGTGCAGGGCATGCCGCCGCAGGAGTGCCTGCGCCACCTGCGGCGGCGCCTGGACCGCCTGCACCGCCAGGCAGCCCGTGCCGGCAGGGATTTCGCCGACCTGGCCGAGGCCGGGCAGCACCGGGCCCGCAAGCGCGTGAAGCGGCTGCGCTACCTGGTCGACTTCGTGGCGCCGCTGTTCGCGCAGCACAAGGCGGTCAAGCGCTACGTGCGCGCACTGGCCACCGCGCAGGAGCGGCTCGGAGGCCACCAGGATCTGCTGACGGCCTTGCCGCTTTACCGCAGCGCGGCCAGTCGCGAACCCGAGGCCTGGTTCGCCTGCGGCTGGCTGGTCGCGCAACTGCAGTCCGATGCGGCATCGTGTGCCGATGCGCTGTGCGCGGTGGGGCGCGCGAAGCGCTTCTGGTGAGCCGCGAACCTGGGGGGTGATCGCCCACCCTTCAGGGGGATGCATGGGCGCTCGCCCGGCGCGCAAGATCCGGCGTCGTTCGCTGGCACGACGAATGCCAACGGACGCCGCGGCGCCGTGCCCCCGGGGGCATCGGGGCCGACCGGCGGGCCTGCCGGCGGCAGGCCCGCACCACGAGAGCGTCTATCAAGGAGTGCCCATGAAGAGACTGCTTCTGGCGGCCGCTGCCGCCGCCGTGTTGTTGGCTCCTGCCGCCCGCGCGGGCGGCGCGGAGATCGAGGAGGGCGCGTCCAGCGCGCTCGAGGCTGCGATCAGCGGCCACACCGACCGGCTGATCCTCCAGTACAGGCCCGGCACCGCGGCCTTTGCCCATGCCGACACCCAGGCCATGGCTCGTGCCCACGAGGCCGTCCAGCGTGCTGGCGTGCAGATGCGCTACCTGCGCAGCAACGCCTTCGGCGCCCATGTGATGAAGCTCGACCGGCTGCTCGACGTGGCCGAGGCCGAGTCCCTCGCCCGGGCCGTCGCCGCGGCCGACCCCGACCTGGCGTTCGCGGAGCCCGACAAGCGCATGCACGTGCTCTTCACGCCGAACGACACGAGCTACAACCTGCAGTGGCACTACTACGAGGCCACTGCCGGCCTGAACGCCCCGCCGGCCTGGGACAAGTCCACCGGCAGCGGCGTCACCGTCGCCGTCATCGACACCGGCTACCGTCCGCACGCCGACCTGGCGGCCAACATCGTCGGCGGCTACGACTTCATAGTCGACACCTTCGTCGCCAACGACGGCAACGGCCGTGACAGCGACGCGAAGGACCCGGGCGACTGGGTGGCCGCCAACGAATGCGGCTATGCGCATGCGGCGCAGAACTCGAGCTGGCACGGCACGCACGTGGCCGGCACGATCGCCGCTGTGACCAACAACGCCAGCGGTGTCGCCGGCGTGGCCTTCAACGCCAAGGTCGTGCCTGCGCGCGTGCTGGGCAAGTGCGGCGGCTACACCTCGGACATCGCCGATGCGATCGTCTGGGCCTCCGGCGGCTCGGTCAGCGGCGTTCCGGCCAATGCCAACCCGGCGCGGGTGATCAACATGTCGCTCGGCGGCAGCGGCAGCTGCGACTCGACCACGCAGGCGGCCATCAACGGCGCGCGCAGCCGCGGCACCGTGGTCGTCGTGGCGGCGGGCAACTCCAACGCCAACGCGGCCAACTTCACGCCGGCCAACTGCTCCGGCGTCGTCACCGTCGCAGCGGTGGGCCGCACGGGCTCGAAGGCGTACTACTCGAACTACGGCAGCGTGGTCGACGTGGCGGCGCCGGGCGGCGACATGAGTGGCGGCCAGGCCAACGGCGTGTACTCCACGCTCAACGCCGGCACGACCACGCCAGGCGCGGATTCGTATGCCTACTACCAGGGCACCTCGATGGCCACGCCGCACGTGGTCGGCGTGGTGGCCCTGATGCTGGCGAAGAACGGCTCCCTGACGCCGGACCAGGTCGAGTCGATGCTGAAGTCCACGGCCCGAGCCTTCCCGGGCAACTGCGCGCAATGCGGCGCGGGCATCGTCAGCGCGAGTGCGGCGGTGGACGCGGCGGCGGGCGGCGGCGGTGGCGGCAACGTCACCGAGGTCGAGCCGAACAACTCGATGTCGGCGGCGCAGGCCCTCACCGTCAACCCGGCCACGGTCGCGGGCACGATGGGCACTTCGAGCGACACCGACTACTTCAAGCTCACCGTAGGCGCCGGCAAGACGCTGACGTCCACGCTCACGCCCAATGCCAGCTCCGACTACGACCTGTACCTGTACAACTCGTCCGGCACGCGGCTCGCGTACAGCATCAACGGCACCGGCCAGGTCGACCAGATCGTGCGCACCAACACCAGCGGCTCGGCCGTCACCTGGTATGTGCGGGTCGTGTACTACTCGGGCGGCACGGGAGCGACGAGCGGGAAGTACACGCTGGTCGAGTCGCAGTGACGCGGGTGCCAACCCCGGCTTGAGTCTGTCGAAGGGCCTCACTGCACCGGTGTCTCGCCTTCGACAGGCTCAGGCCGAACGGTGGGGGGTGGCGAAGGGTGGGTGTGTGCGCGACCGGCAGATCTCACTCCGTTCACCCTGAGCTTGTCGAAGGGCCTGGTGGCACGGGCTCTCGCCTTCGACAGGCTCAGGCCGGACGGGATGCGAAGGCCTCGATGGAGGGTGGGGCCCGCGCCGGGCAGATACATTTCACTCCTCGCAGCCATTCGAAAAGAACAAGGGTGGTGGACTTGAACGGCAAGACGAACGACAAGGGCCGTCCGGCGGCGCGCCGGGGCGTCGGGATCATCGGCCTCGGGGTGATGGGCTGGCGCATGGCGCAGGCGCTGGGCGACCATCCGGCCTTCCGGGTCGTCGCGGCCCACGATCCCGCGCCCGAGGCGGCCTCGCGCGGCGTGCCGATGCTGGAAAGTGCCGAGGCCGTGGTGACGCACCCCGAGGTCGATTGCGTCTACATCGCATCGCCTCCGGCGCTGCACCGCCGGCATGTGGAGGCCGCGGCCGCCGCGGGCAAGGCGGTGTTCTGCGAGAAGCCGCTCGCGGCCTCGCTGGAGGACGCCGAGGCCTGCTGCCGTTCGTTGCGCGCGGCGCGCGTGCCGGCCGGTGTGAACTTCCCCTTCGCCACCTCGCATTCCGCGCGCCAGCTGCGCCGTCTGGTGGCCGACCGCGCCCTCGGCCGGATCGAGCGAGGCGAACTCACGCTTCGCTTCTCCCGCTGGCCGCGGGCCTGGCAAGCCGATGCCGCCGGCTGGCTCGCCGGGCCCGAGCAGGGCGGCTTCACCCGCGAGGTGGTGTCGCACTTCCTGTTCCTCGCGGCGCGGCTGTTGGGCCGAGGCGAGGTCGAGTCGTGCGAGATCACGCGCGGCCCGGCCGGCACCGAGCACAAGCTCGTCGCGCGCCTGCGCTTCGGCGGGCACACGCCGCTGGCGATCGACGCCGAGGTCGCCGGCGCCGTCGACGACTACAACCGCTTCGAGATCTTCGGGGACCAGGGCTCGGCCGCGCTCGCCGACTGGCAGCGCCTGGACTACCGGGGCCAGCTGTCGGAGCGCGTCAACTCCATGCCGAACCAGCTCGAAGGCCTGCGCCGCCTGCTCGCCGGCGAGCCCGACCACGGCCTGGCGACGCCGGAGGAGGCGGCCGAGGTGGTGCGGCTGGTCGAGCACATGCTGGCGAGCGCGCCGGCCTCCCTGCACTGAAGGAAGATCACATGAGCCCAACCGCCTTGCTCGTCATCGACATCCAGCGCGGCGCCTTCGACGGCGTGCGCTGCCCGCCGATGGATGCCCCCGAGCGCCTCGTGCGCCATGCCGGCCAGCTGGTCGAGGCGGTCCGCCAGGGCGGCCATCACGTGGTCTTCGTGCGCCACTGCGAAGAGGCGGGCGCGCCCTTCGAGGACGGCACGCCGCACGGCGAGTTGCACGAGTCGCTGGTGCCCGCGCCCGGCGAGCTGGTGCTGAAGAAGCGCCAGTCCAGCTCTTTCGAAGGCACCGACCTGCGCGCGCAGCTCGAAGCCAGGCAGGTCGAGGCGCTGGTGCTCTGCGGGCTGCAGAGCGAGTTCTGCGTCTCGAACACCGCGCGCTCGGCGCTGGCCCTGGGCTACCGCGTGCAGCTGGCCAGCGACGGCCACGGCACCTGGCCTTCCGAGGGGCGCAGCGCCGAGGAGATCCGCGCCGAGGCCAACCGGCGCCTGGCCGAGGCGGGTGCCCATCTGGCGACGACCGCCGAGCTCGCCCAGGCGCTGTCCGCGGCGCGCTGAACGCCCGGGCCTCGGGATGGGGCAAGATCGCCCGATGCATTCAGCCGATCTTCCCGCAGCCGCCGCTTCGCCTGCAGAGCTCTTCGATCGCGCCGGCGTGCGCCAGGTCGAGTGCCTCTTCCCCGACATGACGGGCTACCCGCGGGGCAAGCTGATGCCCGCGGCGGCCTTCCTGGCCGGCCAGGAGCTGCGCATCGCCCAGGCCATCGCGATGCAGGCGGTGACGGGCGACTACTCCGACCATCCGATCTTCCCCGAGGACGATCCGGACGTGCGGCTGGTGCCCGATCCGGCGACGGTCCGCCTGGCGCCCTGGTCGCCACGCGAGCAGCCGCGCGCGCTGGCCATCCACGACTGCTGCGAGCTCGACGGCCGGCCCTGCGCCTTCGCGCCCCGCTCGCTGCTGAAGGCGGTGCTGGCGCGCTATGCCCAGCGCGGCCTCGCGCCGGTGGTCGCGCCGGAGATCGAGTTCTACCTGTGCGCTCCGTGCTCCGATCCGGGCGAGCCTTTGCGCCCGCCGGTCGGCCGCCTGGGCCGGCGCGAGGTCGGCCAGTCGGCCTTCAGCCTGAACCTGCTCGACGAGCTGGCCCCGTTCTGGTCCGATTTCCAGCAGGCGTTGGAGACACTGCGGATCCGCGCCGACACCTGGATCCACGAGGTCGGCTGCTCGCAGTTCGAGATCAACCTGTGGCACGGCAACGCGCTGGAGGTCGCCGACCAGGCCTTCCTCTTCAAGCACGCGGCGCGCGAGATCGCCATCGCCCACGGCATGAACGCGGTCTTCCTCGCCAAGCCCATCGCCGGCGAGGCGGGCAGCTCGATGCACTTGCACGTGAGCGTGGTCGACGGCGATGGGCGCAACGTGTTCAGCGCGGCCGACGGCAGCGAGCATCCCGCCTTCCACCATTTCATCGGCGGCCTGCAGGCCCACCTGCCGGACCTGATGCTGCTGCTCGCGCCGCACGTCAACTCCTACCGTCGCTTCGTGCGCGGCAGCCAGGCGCCCATCCACCTCGGCTGGGGCCACGACAACCGCAGCGCGGGCCTGCGCGTGCCGGTCAGCGGCCCGGCGGCGCGCCGCATAGAGCAGCGCGTGTCGGGCTCGGATGCGAACCCCTACCTGGCGATCGCCGCCACGCTGGCCGCAGGCCTCGCCGGCCTCGAAGAGAGCCTGCCCGCGAGCGCCCCGCTGGAGGCCAACGCCCCCGACCAGGCGCGCACCCTGCCGCTCAGCGCCCGCGAGGCCTGGCAGCGGCTCGCCGAGAGCACCTCGGCCCGGCGCCTGCTGAGCGACGACTTCGTCACCGGCCTGGTGGCCGCCAAGGAGGTCGAGCTGGACGATTTCGACCGCGAGATCAGCGCGTGGGAGAGGCGATACCTGTTGCCGCAGGTCTGATCCAGGCCCTCGCTGAGGTTCGCCCTCACGCCGCCAGGACGCCTCCGAGCTCCGCCTTCGCCGCCTCGACGAAGGCGCGGGTCCGGGCCGGCAGCAGCCGCGATTGGGGCAGCACGAGCTGGACGGGTTGCGCAGGCGGCTGATAGGCGCGCAGGACGGGCCGCAGGCGGCCGGCCGCGATCGAATCTTTCAACTGGTAGGACAGGAACAGGCCGATGCCGGCGCCCTCCTCGCAGGCGCGCAGGGCGGCACCGGGGTGGTTGAAGCGCAGGCGGCCTTGCACGGGCACGCGCAGGCGCCGGCCGGCGTGGGCGAGCACCCAGTCGCCTTCGCGCTCGCCGCTGTAGCTGATGCATTCGAGGCGGCGCAGCGCCTCGGGCTCGCGCGGCGTGCCGTGGCTCTTCAGCCAGCCGGGGCTCGCCACGATCATCGGGCGCACCTCGCCCAGCGGCAGGGCGACCAGCGATGAGTCGGCCAGCTCCCCGATGCGGATGCCGACGTCCACGCCTTCCTCGACCAGGTTGACGTAGCGGTCGAGCAGCAGCAGCTCGGCCGTCACCGCAGGGTGCTGCATGCCGAAGCGCGCCAGCAGGCCCGCCACGTGCATCTCGCCGAACAGCACGGGGGCGGTCACCACCAGGTGGCCGCGGCATTCCTTCCCCTCGGCCTGCAGCTCGGCATCGGCCTCGGCCAGCAGCGCCAGGGCGTCGCGGCAGCGCGCGAGGTAGGCGCGGCCCTCGGCAGTCAGGCTCACGCGGCGCGTGGTGCGCTGGAACAGGCGGGTGCCGAGGTGCGCCTCCAGGGCGGCCAGTTGGCGTACCACCGAAGGCAGCGAGGTGGACAGCGCGGCGGCGGCCGCCGTCAGGCTGCCGAGCTCGGCGATGCGCACGAAAGTCTGCAGGCTCTTGAGCTTGTCCATCGGCGCAGTTTACGGATTGCTCCAGGATCTGAAGCAAAGAACTGCGCGGAGCGGCATTGATTCATCGGATGCGAAGCACCGAAGATGCGTGCTGCCACTCGCCGCACGGAGCCCTTGTGACCCCACCTGCCCTGGCCCACGCCCGCATCGCCCTCGTGGGCGACTGGGATCCCGACATCGCCGCCCACCGCGCCATCCCGCGCGCCCTGGTTGCCGCCGCAGAGACCGAGCGCGTGGCGCTCGGTTTCGAATGGGTCGCGAGCGACTCGCTGGCGCGCGAGGCCGAGCGGGCGCTGCACCGCTTCGACGGCCTGTGGTGCGTGCCGGGCAGCCCTTACCGAAGCCTCGAAGGGGTGCTTGCCGCCATCGGCTTCGCGCGCCGGCAGGCGAGGCCCTTCCTCGGCAGCTGCGGCGGCTTCCAGCACGCGGTGCTGGAGCATGCCCGCACCGACCTGGGCTGGGCCGATGCGGAGCACGCGGAGACCGCACCGCAGGCCGCGCGGCCCGTCATCGCGCCGCTGGCCTGCGGACTGGTGGAAGCCGAGCGCCGCGTCCTCTTCGCCTCCGGATCCCTGATTGCGAAGGCGTACGCCTGCGAGGCCTCGGTCGAGACCTACCGCTGCCGCTACGGCGTGGTGCCGGAACTGGCTGCCGAACTCTTCGGCGGCGCGCTGCGCGCGGTCGGCTTCGTGGAGGGGGACGACGGCAGCCTGCCGGCCGTGCACGCCATCGAGCGCAGCGACCATCCCTTCTTCGTCGCCACGCTGTTCCAGTCCGAACGCCTGGCGCTGCAAGGGCAGCCGGTCCCGCTGGCCTCGGCCTTCGTGCGGGCCTGCGCGCGCGGCCGGCTCGAACGAGACACCTCCACGGAGAACCATCGATGAGCACCCACACCGCCCTTGTCGCCTGGCAACGCGGCGAATCGGAATCCTTCACCGACCAGCGCTACAGCCGCCGTCACGAGTGGCGTTTCGACGGCGGCGCGCGCGTGCTGGCGTCGGCGTCGCCCTCGGTGGTGCCGCTGCCTATGTCCGACCCGGCGGGCGTCGATCCGGAGGAGGCCTTCGTCGCCTCGCTATCGAGCTGCCACCTGCTGTGGTTCCTCTCCCTCGCCGCGGGCGACGGCTGGACCGTCGACCACTACGAGGACGAGGCCGAGGGCCGGATGGGCCGCGATGGCCAGGGGCGCATCGTGATCACGAGCGTCACGTTGCGGCCGCTGTGCCGCTTCGGCGGAGAAAGGCAACCTTCTCCGGCCCAACTGCACGCGTTGCACCACCGTGCCCACGAAGCATGCTTCATCGCGAACTCGGTGCGCTGCGAGGTGCGCTGCGAGCCGCGGTCCTGAGCGCTCAGCGCGGCACCAGGCGGAAGGCGCCGAAGCGCGGGCCGCCGTCCCAGCCCATCGTCCAGCCGGTGGCCGCTATCACGCCGCTGTCGTTGATGCCCACTGCCTCGACGAGCGTGTATCGGTGGGCGACATCGTTCATGCAGAAGTCGCGCAGCAGCGTGTTGAGGTCGACCGGCGCCTGGTCCAGGCCGCGCCAGATCACTGCCCGGGAGCTGTTGGTGGCCTCCGACGCGCTGCTGCCGACGATGACGTTGGCGTTGTTGATCCCGCGGGCCTGGCTGGTGACGTGGTCGGGCAGCGCGCCGATGTCCAGCGGCACATCGTCCACCCAGGCCACCGCATGGAACCGGTAGAGCGGCCCTCCGCTGTAGTTGCTCCTGCCGACAATGACGCCGGCCTCGTTGAGGGCGTAGGCCGACGAATGCGTGCCGCCCGCCAGCTGGCCGAGCTCATGGATGGCCCGCGCGCTGTCCCATCGCACCGCATGCCAGTTGTGCTGGTCGTCGAAGTCGCTGTCGCCGACGATCGTGCCGGCATCGTTGATCGCACGCGCGATGCTGGCGCGCTGGGGCCGGCTGTGGCGAGGGCCGAGGGCGCCCAGGTCGATCACCCGCTCGCCGCGCCACAGGACCGCATGCGAAGGCAGGCCGCTGTCCGCCTGGCTGCTCAAGCCCACGACGTGGCCTGTTCCGTCGACTCCGCGCGCCTCGCCGCTCAGGCCGCCGGGCAACGTGGGCAACTCCTCGATGACACCGGCCTTCCAGCGCACGGGCCGGGTGTCGAGCGATTCGTTGCGGCCGCTGCCGACGACGACGCCCTTCGCGTTGACGCCGTAGGCTCGCGAGCCCAGGCCCTGGTCGGGCACCAGGTCGCCCAGGTCCTCCACCGCCGTCCTCTTCCAACGCGCCGCCCGCGGCCCGAGCGCGTTCGCGCTGCCCAGGCCGACGATCGTGCCCTGGGCGCCTATCGCTTCGGGCCACGAGAAATCCTCCGCAGCCGCATCGGCCAGGTAGACGCAGCGGTAGGGTGCCGCGGCGATGGCCGCCGAGTTCGCCAGCCCGCCGGCGATGCCGAGGGCGAGCAGGCACAAGGTCGATCGGGCAGCGTTCATGTCGCCTCCATTGCCGGGCTGGATGGGCCGCGCGGCAGGCGGCCGAGGAGGCAATCTAGGCCCCGCTGCCGGGCCCCCGATTGACTAGGCGCAAGCCACGGTCAGCCGATCGACGCCGCCGTCGGCCCGCCAGTGCGGGGTCATGGCGGCCCAGTCGATCCGCGCCCCGCCCGGCCGGTAGAGGTTGGCTTCGGCCGTGAAGGGCAGGCTGTGCCCGTTCAGCTCGACCGAGGTCGGCCCGTGGCCGCGGCCGCCGGCGACGATCTGCATCTCGATCGGGCGGCCGGCCAGCTTCGTGCGGGCCGACAGTGAACCCAGCGATGGCGCCAGGACCGGGTCGACCACGCATGCATCGGCGCGCGGTCGCAGCCCGAGCAGGCAGCGTTGCACCAAGCCCAGCGCGATGCCGGCGCCGCTGGAGTAGACGCGCCAGCCGCCTTCGAGCGGCACGCGGCCGGCGATGGCATCGGCGTAGTGCGCGCCGGCCTCGTGCCGGTCGGCGAAGGCCGCATCGGAACTCGAGTAGTAGCAGTTGGACTGCCGCGGCGCGGCGCTCGGCACGCGCCTGGCCAGTCCGACCGGATGCGCCAGCTGCAGCGCCTGCCAGAAGGCCTCCGCGCGGCCCGCATGGGCCAGCGCCTCGGCGTAGCGCAGGTGCGCGTGGGTGTACATGAGGCCGATCTCGCGGCCGAAGTAGGTCGCGCTTTCGGCGCGCTGGAACAGCTGCTGCGGTCCGCCGCGGTAGGGCAGCGGCGAGTCGAAGAGGCGGGCGCCGTCGGGGCCGATCAGGTGTTGCTCGATCAGTTCAAGGTGCCTTTGCGCCTCGTCGGGCGTGAAAAGGTCCGACAGCACCGCGTGAATCATCGGCAGCAGGCTGTAGCGCACGCCGGTGCGGCGGTCGCGGGGGTGCAGCAGCGGCTCGGGCGGGCCGCCGGAGGCCGGCTCGTCGAACAGGGCATAGCCGGTCAGCACGCCGCCCGGCATCAGCCAGCGGTGGAAGTCGCCCTGCACGGCCAGGGACTCGGCGCGCAGCGGGTGCGCGCGCTCCGGGCGGCCGAGCAGGGTGAAGGCCGCGGCCAGCGTGTCCAGCACCTGCGCGTGCAGCGTCACCGTCCAGGCGCTGCACAGGTGCTCGCGCAGCTTGGGGTCGGCGGGCTGCAGCGAGTCGTTCCAGTCGCCGTGGCCATAGGCGGCGAGGGCGGTGCCGGCGATGCGGCGCCTGGCGATCACCGCGAAGGCTCGCTCGGCGTGCTGCCACAGCGTCGCCACCTCGGGTGCCGCGCCGGGCGCGGCGTGAAAGGGCAGGGGCTCGTCCAGCAAGCCGGAGTCGCCCGAGGCGAGCAGGTACTGGGCGAGCGCGAGCAGCGGCCAGAAGACGATGTCGCCGTGCGAGTCGCCGGCGCGGACGTGGCGGTCGCGCTCGAAGAACATGAACCACTGCGGCCAGTTGCCGCCCGCGTCCTGCGCGCTGAAGACGCGGCAGAGCAGGTCGCGCACCGGCGGCAGGCAGCCTTGCGCCAGCAGCAGCTCGACGGGGCCCTGGCAGACGTCGCGCGTGCCCCAGCCTCCTCCCGAGTACTGCTCCAGCCCGCGAGGCGCGAGGTAGTGCACCAGCGCGTTGTGCTGGAACCAGGGCAGGGCGGCGGACAGCGCATCGGCCTGGCCGCCCGCGCCGGAGAGGGCCGGGGGCAGCAGGGTTTCGAGGGTCGGCGTTGACGGCGTGCCAGGCTCGACCAGCGCGCCGCGCATCTGCAGGCCGAGCTTCGGCGCCGGTTCCAGGCGCAGGCAGAGCATCGGCACGCCGTGGTCGCCGGCATCGTCGAACAGCGCCTCGGCGCCTGAGGCCTCGTTGATCCGCGTCGCCTCGTCCGCCGGCGCGATCTCGAAGCCGCCCTGCGGGAAGCGCGAATGCAGCGCCGAGCCGGGCGAAGGGGCGAGCCACAGGCCACCGCCGGCACGCCGCTGCGCCACGATGCGCGCCGGCAACTCGCCGTCGTCGCCATCGAGCGCCAGGTGCAGCGTGACCAGGCACGCCGGGGCAGGGCCCTCGATGGCCTCCAACTGCCAGCGCAGCACCGGCGCTTCGGCATCGGCCTCGGCCCGCACCTCGATCAGCCCGCCGGCATGGCGATACCACCAGCGGGCCGCCCGGGCGCTCATCGCGAAGGCCGAAGGCTGGTCGAGCAAGGTCCATCCTTCGCCAAGATCGACGAACGCGCGCAGGCCCTGGGAGCGGAACTGGCCCAGCGTGCCGTGCAGGGTGGACGTCAGGCGGTTCAGGCTCACGTGGCCCTGCGTGACCATGGAGTGGAAGACGCCGCCCATCCAGCAGGTGGAGGTCATCGCCGCTTCGTCGGGCACGAGGTGGCGGCCGCTGCGCAGGAGGTGGCCGTGCGGACGCAGGACCGCCCGCTCCTTGGCCGGCAGGACGACGTGCTCGCCCGTCGCTTCGCAGAAGAAGGACCAGGCCGTGCCGTCGGGGCCCGCCTCCTCGTGCTGCCGGGTGCCGAACAGCGCATCGAGCTCGGACGCCGAGAGGGCCGCAGAGCCAAGCCGGGGCGCGCGGTGGAACAGGCTCGCCAACGGCGCGTGCCGGCTGCCCTGCGCCGCGGCGCAGGGCGTGGCTTCGGGCAGCGCGAGCCAGGCGTCGGCGCGGGCCAGGTCCTCGCTGCCGCTGGCGCCCGGGTGATCCTCGACCAGGCCGCCGAAGAAGCCCAGCGCACAACGCGCCCCCGGGGGCAGCGTCACCGCGGCGTCCTGCAGCGCCCCCATGGCCTGCTCCTGCTGCAGCCGCCGTCCGGGCAGGCCCTTGCGCCACGCGGGCGGCGTCTCGCCGAAGCGCCCTTCGGCCCGGCCCAGCACCTGCAGGGCATCGGTGGCGTAGGAGACGGCGCGCCGCAGCGAGCCCAGCAGCGCCCAGGGGTGGCGCCCGGCCACTGGCTGGTTCTGGCGCACGGCCAGCAGCGTGCCGCGCGAGGGGTGATCGAGCGGGGTGAAGTCGACGTAGTGGCTGACGTAGTACTCGTTCAATCGCAAGGCGGCATGAGGTGCGAGGGCGAGGTCGTGCTGGAGGATGGCGTCGATCGTCCGCACGGCCTCGCCAACGTTGTCGACTGCCAGGTGCCAGAACCACACCGGTTCATGCGCCGCCAGCCGCAGCCGCAGCTCGAAGTCCAGGCCCTGCCACCGGCCGCGTGCCACGTAGCCTTCTTCGGCGACCTCCCAGCGCGCCGGGCTGGCCGGCCCCAGCAGGGGCAGCAGGTGGTGCGGCTCGCCGTCGGCCGCGGCCCCTTCCCAGAGCCGCAGCACCAGCTGCGTCTGGCCGGCCTCGAGCGCGTTGCCGGGGAAGAGGTGGATGCACAGCTCTTCGCCATGGCGCAGCTCGCGCAGGCTGCCGTTGGCGTTGAAGCTCGCGGACAGCCCGGACGGGCTGGCCATGCGATGGATGTCGGGATGCGAGGTCACGGGGGATTCAGGAAGCGGAGCGAGTACGGCCCAGCAGCCACGCGACCAGCGCGGGGTCGGCGTAGGCGGGGTTCCAGGCGTCGTGGCCGACGCCCGGGTAGATGGTCAGGTCGGCCTGGCCGCCGGCGGCGCGCAGTTCGTTCACGAGCTGCTGCTCCTCGGCCAGCGGGACGACGGTGTCGGCCTCGCCGTGGTAAGCCCGAACGGGGACGGCCCGCATGCGCTCGATGCGCAGATGCGAACCGTAGCCACACACCGGCGCAATGCCCGCCAGGTCCTGCGGGTAGCTCATGGCCCAGCTCCAGCAGCCGCCGCCGCCCATGCTCAGGCCGGTGGCGGTGACGCGCTGCGGATCGATGCGCCACCGGGTGCGCAGCGAAGCCAGCATCGCGTGCAGTAGGTGCGGGTCCCAGTCGTCGCCGTCCTCGCATTGCGGCGAGACGACGATGGCCGGGTAGTCCTGGCCGGCCGCGATCAGCTTGGGCAGGCCGTGGGCCTTCACCTTGCCGAGATCGTCCCCGCGCTCGCCGGAGCCGTGCAGGAAGACGATGAGCGGCCAGCGCTGCTCGGCACGCTCGCCATAGCCCGGCGGCAGGTACAGCCAGTGGCGCAGGGTGGCCGACAGCGTCAGCGTGGCCGGCGTGGCCCATTCGGCTTGCCGGCCCGCGGCGGGCGGTGCCGCGGCGGTGCTGCAACCCGCGCACAGGGCCAGCGGCAAGCCGAGCAGGTGGCGGCGGGCCAGGTCGGGGTCATCGTTCATGGCGTCATGCTCCGTTCGCGGGAAGTCAGTCGCCGCCCCTCGGTATCGAAGCGCAGGCGGTGCGCATCGGCGGCCCCGACGTGCAGCACCTGGCCCGGCGCTGCCGCCTCGTCGGGCGCCACGCGGGCCACCAGCGTGCTGCCGTCGCCGGCGCGCAGGTGCAGGTAGCTCACGTCGCCCAGCGGCTCCAGCGCCAGCACCGTGGCCGCCAGGCCCTCGCCGGGGGCGACCGGCACCAGGTGCTCGGGCCGGACGCCGAGGGAGGCGACCTGCGGCTCGCCCAGCAGCGGACCGGGCATCAGGTTGATGCGCGGCGAGCCGAGGAAGCCGGCGACGAACACGTTGGCCGGCTCGCGGTACAGCGCCATGGGCGCACCGATCTGCTCGATGCGGCCGCCGTTGAGCACCACGACGCGGTCGGCCAGGGTCATGGCCTCGGCCTGGTCGTGCGTCACGTACAGCGTCGTGCTTTTCAGCTCGGCGTGCAGGCGCGCCAGCTCGACGCGCATCTGGCCGCGCAGCGCGGCGTCGAGGTTCGACAGCGGCTCGTCGAAGAGAAAGGCGCCCGGCTGCCGCACGATGGCCCGGCCGATGGCGACGCGCTGGCGCTGGCCGCCCGAGAGCGCGGCCGGCTTGCGCTGGAGCAGATGGGTGATCTGCAGCGTCTGGGCGGCACGCTGCACGGCCGCATCGATCTGCGCCTGGGGCGTGCCGGCCATGCGCAGGCCGAAGGACAGGTTCTGCTCCACCGTCATGTGCGGATAGAGCGCGTAGCTCTGGAACACCATCGCCAGGCCGCGCCGGGCCGGCGGCACTTCGTTGACGACACGGCCGTCGATCAGCAGCTCGCCGCCGTCGATCTCCTCCAGCCCGGCGATGCAGCGCAGCAGCGTGGACTTGCCGCAGCCGGAGGGGCCGACCAGCACCACGAACTCGCCGTCCGCGACCTCCAGGTCTATGCCGTGCAGGATCGTCTGCCCGTGGAAGGTCTTGCGGACGCCGCGCAGGGTCAGTGCACTCATGGGGCCAGGTCCTCCAGCACGGCGGAGAAGGGCAGGTGGTCGATGCGATGCTCGCGGCCGTGCCACCTGATGCGCAGGCCGCCGGGCGGGAGCGCGAGGCCGGCGTCGACGTCGACCTTCAGGCCGCGGCCCGTCCGCTTCAGGCGGTAGCTCAGCGGGCCGTGCGGCGTGGCGAGGCCGCGCACTGCCACGCCTTCGTCCAGCCACGCATCCGGCAGGCCGGCGCCGAGCACGAGCGTGGCGCCGTCCTCGGCATCGTGGGCGAACAGGTCCAGCAGCGAGCGGATCGCGTCGGAGGCGACCCAGGCATGCGGCATGTCGCCCAGGAAGTGGACTTCGCGCGGGTCCCGCATCACGACCTCGGCCCACTGGTTCCAGCCGGCGGGGCGCTGGTCGGCGAAGAAGAAGTCGAGCATCGCCCGCGCGCGTTCGGGCCGCTTCATCCGCACCAGGGCGCCGACGCTGCGAAGCTCGTAGGGCGTGTAGTCGCGCCAGGGTTTCTCGCCGCGTTGGCGCTGCTCCGATTCGCGCCAGTAGCGATCGAAGGTCGCTTCGAGCATCCCCTCGGGCAGCAGGCCCTGGGCCTGCGCGGGATCGAGTGCGACGGTGGTGGAGGTGGGATCGAAGTCGCCGAGCTCCGCCGCACCGGGCATGAACGCGATGCCGTGGCGGGCGGTGGCCGCGCGGATGGACGCTGCGAGGTCGCCGGAGAACTCGTCGCGCCAGGCGGCGAACTCGCGCGCGGCGGACTCGTCGCCCACGGCCTGCGCCAGCACCACCGCATCCTTGTAGCCGCGCAGCGCCCAGAAGTCGTCCCAGTACGAATGCATGGGCTTCTCGGAGTAGCCCTCGTGACTGATCGAGGCCGGCATCAGGCCGAAGAAGGCTTCTCGCCCGGGTCGGCGGTTGGCTTCGCTGCGCTCGCCCTGGCGCAGGCTCTCCATGTAGCGGGTGGCGCGTTCGACGGCAGGCCAGTGGCGCTGCAGCGCGGCGCGATCGCGGGTGAAGCGCCAGAGCTCGGCGACGGCGAAGACGAACTCGCCGTGGCTGTCGTTCTCGGGCACCGGGTCCGCGCCGCGCAGGTCCACGCAGCAGGGCACCTTGCCGTTGGCGAAGAGCTTGCCCGCATACCAGTCGACGAACTCGCGCGCGGCCTGCCGCTCGCCCAGGCGCAGCAGGCCGGCGACCATCATGGCGCCGTCGCGGATCCAGCTGCGGGCGTACGAGCGCGTGCCGGGCTGCAGGGCCGGGCCGTCGCGCGAGAGCAGGATCTGGGCGAGGGCGCTGCGCAGGCTGTCCTGCACGGTCCGCGCGGCCGCGGGGAGCTCGAACTCGACGCGGTTCAGGCGTCGGCGCCAGGCCGCGGCGGACGCGCGGAACGCCTCGTCGACCTGGTCCGCCGAGCGCAGGGGCTTCGGCTTGCCGGCCATCGTCCACGCCAGGGCCACGCGGGCTTCGCCGTTCGCGGGCAACGCGACAGGGAATTCCAGCGCGACCTCGGCCTGGTCGCCGCCGACGACCTCTTCGCCGTTGCGCAGCAACTGCGGCTTGTCGCCCTGCGCGATGGCCATGGCGACGGGCCACCCCGCCCTGCCTCCGAGCGTGACCCGCGCTGGCGCAGGCAGCGGGCGCAGGCTCAGCTGGGGGCCGTTGACGGCGAGCTCGCCTTGCCGCCACTGCAGCGTGTGCAGCGGGCTGCTGCCGCCCGGCCGGTTGAGGAACTGCTGCGGCGGATTGACCTGCCACGGCCGCGCCACGAGCAGCAGGCGCGCCTGCATCGGCCCCTTGGCGCGCAGCGTGTAGCGGGCCAGGCCGGTGGCCTCTTCGGGCCGGCCGGCGGCGGTGGCGTCGATGTCGAGGGTGAACTCCGGATGGACCCAGCGCACGCGCGGCAGGGGCAGGTAGCCCTCGGGCAGGGAGTGCTCGATCTTCACGTCGGCCCAGGAGACGAGCCGCGGTGCGCCGCCGTGGCGGCCGGGCAGCAGCACGAAGGGCTCGATGCTCGGCGTGCCCGGCAGGGGCTCGATGGCGCCGTCCTCCGACAGGAGCGCCGAGTGCCGGCCGCCGCCGTCGACGCCGAACAGCGTCCAGTAGTTCTGCTCGCCGAGGTAGGTACGCGGGTAGGCGCCCCTCGGATAGGCGGCGGCCCGGGCGCGCGTGGCGTCGTCCACCGATTGCCATTGGCCGGCATCGGCCAGCTGCACCTCGGGCGTGGGCCAGCGCCGGCGTGAAGAAGATCCGTCCAGCGGCCTCAGGCGAAGGCGGCGGGCCTCGGCCTCGGGCAGGAAGAACGCATCCAGCGGCCCGGCCGCGTGCCTCACGACAGCCAGCTGCGTCCACCGGCCCTGCTCGTCCTCGGCTTCGAGGCGGTAGCCGGAAGGCCGTGCGGCTTCGTCGGGCCAGCGCAGCTGCAGGGCGCTGAACTCGCGCAGGCCGCCCAGCGCCACGTCGACCCCTTCCGCGCTGGACGACACGACCGGCGGAGCGGGCTGCGGCGCGGCGGGCGTGCGCTCCACCAGCTGGAGCCCTTCGAAGCACAGGCGGCCCTGGCCGCCGCCGCTGCCGGTGGCCACCGTGAGTTCGAGGGCCTGCGGCGAGCGCAGTCTCTTGTCGACCGCGGGGCCCCAGGCGAATTGGATCTGGCGCCGCTTGAATCGAAGCTCTCGCGTGGCCGGGCCGAAGCGCACATCGCGCTGCTGCACCCACCAGACGTTCTCGCCGCTCGCATCGGTGAGCTTGAACTGGAAGTGGTTGGCCGGGCCGGCGCCGTGCATGCGCAGCCTGAACTCGTAGTCGGGCGGGAGGTCGATCTGCGGCAGCGGACGCCGCACCACGGCATAGCCCGAGACGCCGTGGAAGTCGTACGCCAGGCACATGCCCCGGCCCTGGGCGTCGGGCTGCCAGCGGGCCTCGACCTGGTCGGAGGCGCTGGGCGTCCAGCGGGCGGCGGCGTCGGCGCCGAAGTCGTCGAGCGGCGTGACGTCGCCCGGTGCGGCCGTTGCTGCCGTCGCCGCCAGGGCCAGCCCCGCGAGCCATGCCCTCATTGCTTCACGCCTCCCATCGTCAATCCTTGCAGGTAGTAGCGCTGCAGCACGAGGAACAGCGCGAGCACCGGCAGCACGGTGATGACCGCGCCGGCCATCATCAGCTCGCTGTCCTGCACGTGCTCGCGGCTGAGCGAGGCGATGGCCACCGGCAGCGTCTGCAGCTCGCCCTCGGTCAGCACGATCAGGGGCCACATGAAGTCGTTCCAGCTGCCGAGGAAGGCAAACACCGCCAGCGTGGCGAGCACCGGCGTGAGCAGCGGCAGCACGACGGAGAAGAAGATGCGGAACTCGCCGGCGCCGTCCATGCGGGCGGCCTCGAGGAGCTCGTCGGGGATGCCGCGGGCGTACTGCCGTACCAGGAAGATGCCGAAGATGCCCGCGAGGGATGGCACCAGCACGCCGGCGTAGGTGTTGACCAGGCCCATGCCCTTGAGCATGAGGAACAAGGGCAGCATGGCCACCTGGCCGGGGATGACGAGAGCCGCGATGAGCGCGCTGAAGATGCGCTCGCGGCCCGCGAAGTGCAGCTTGGCGAAGGCGTAGCCGGCGAGCGTGTTGAAGCTGACCGAAAGCAGCGTGGCTGCGACGGCCAGGCCCAGGCTGTTGAGGAACTGCCTGCCGATGCCGCCTTGCGTGATCAAGGCGCGGTAGTGCTCGAGCGTCGGCTGCGCGGGCAGCAGCGGCGGCGGGAAGCTGCTGGCCTCGCCGCTGTGCATGAAGGACACCGAGAGCATCCACAGCAGCGGGGCGATCGTCAGCAATGCGGTGGCGGCGAGCACCGTGTTGACGGCGACGGCCTCGAGCGCGCGGCCTTTCATGCGGCCCCCTTGCGGCGAGCGAAGGCCAGCAGGCCGCGCGTGACGAGGACGATGATCGCGAAGAGCACGAAGGCGACGGCCGAGGCCTGGCCCAGGTTCCACCAGCGGAAGCCCTCCTCGTACATCAGGTAGAGCACGCTGACCGTGCTTTGCAGCGGGCCGCCCTGCGTCATCACGTAGGGCTCGGCGAAGAGCTGGAAGTAGCCGGCGACCGTGAGGATGCTGACCATGACCAGCGTCGGGCCGAGCATGGGGACCGTGACGTGGCGGAACTGCGCCCACGAACCGGCGCCGTCCAGCCGCGCGGCCTCGTAGAGGTCTTCGGGGATCGCCTGCAGCGCGGCGATGAAGATGATCATGTTGCCGCCGAAGTTCTTCCACGCCGCGAAGACGATGATGGCCGGCATGGACCAGCGCGGGTCGCCCAGCCAGTCGATGGGGCCGATGCCGACCGAGCCGAGGATCTGGTTGACCCAGCCGTAGCGCACGTGGAAGAGATAGCGCCACACGACCGCGACGGCCACCAGCGTGGTGACCACGGGCGCGAAGAGGGCGGTGCGCAACAGCGGCTTGAAGCGCGCGAGTTTCGACTGCAGCAGCACCGCGCAGCCAAGCGAGAGGCCGATGGACAGCGGCACGCCGAGGGCGACGAAGTAGGCGGTGTTGCCCAGCGCGTGCCAGAACAGGGGGCGGGTGAGGACCTGCGCGTAGTTGTCCAGCCCGACGAAGCGCAGGTTGCGCAGGTCGGCGAGGGCGTAGAGGTCGAAGTCGGTCAGGCTCAACACCAGGCCGGCCGCGACGGGCAGCACGAAGAACAGCCCGATGACAGCGAGCGCGGGCAGCGCGAAGGCCCAGGCGGCTTTGGAGGGCTTCATGCGCAGCCCCCCGCGGGCTTGGCCAGGCTCGGACGGACCGAACCCAGCACTCCGTCCGCCCTGAGCTTGTCGAAGGGCCTCGCGGCACGAGCTCTCGCCTTCGACAGGCTCAGGCCGAACGGTGGGTGGTGGGTGAAGGGCGAACTCCG